>NZ_JAUZUR010000006.1:0-430790 GCF_031844125.1 Microbacterium sp. PRC9 | reverse complement strand
AACGGATCCAGGAGGATCGAAGAATGCCAGAGCAGGAGCCGCGCGACGATCGACGCGCGCCGCGCGAACGATCCACCGGGAAGTCTTCGTCGGCCGGTGCTGACCGCAAGCCTTATGCGAGCCGCGATGGAGATCGGAAGCCTTACGCCAAGCGCGACGGCGACCGCAAGCCGTACGCGAGCCGCGACGGTGACCGCAAGCCGTACGCCAAGCGCGACGGCGACCGCCCCTACGCTAAGCGCGACGGCGATCACAAGCCGTACGCCAAGCGCGACGGCGATCACAAGCCGTACGCCAAGCGCGACGGCGACCGTCCCTACGTGAAGCGTGACGGCGACCGTCCCTACGCGAAGCGCGACGGCGATCACAAGCCGTACGCCAAGCGCGACGGCGACCGCAAGCCATACGAGAAGCGCGATGGCGACCGTCCCTACGTGAAGCGTGACGGCGACCGCAAGCCTTACGAGAAGCGCGATGGCGACCGTCCCTACGTGAAGCGCGACGGCGACCGTCCCTACGCGCAGCGTGACGGCGACCGCAAGCCGTACGAGAAGCGCGATGGCGACCGTCCCTACGCGAAGCGCGACGGCGACCACAAGCCGTACGCCAAGCGCGACGGCGACCGCAAGCCGTACGAGAAGCGCGATGGCGACCGTCCCTACGCGAAGCGCGACGGCGACCGCAAGCCGTACGAGAAGCGCGATGGCGACCGTCCCTACGTGAAGCGTGACGGCGACCGCAAGCCTTACGAGAAGCGCGATGGCGACCGTCCCTACGTGAAGCGCGACGGCGATCACAAGCCGTACGAGCGCTCCGCGCGCCCGATGCGTGGGGGAGCGAACCGCCCCGACCGCGCCGTCCGCGAGGGCGAGATCCGTGCCGTACGCCCGCGACACGACGACCCGGTCATCCCCGAGGATGTCACCGGCCGTGACCTGCCGCCGGCTGCACGGAACGAGCTGAAGACCCTCAGCAAGGAGAACGCCGAGGAGGTCGCGCGTCACCTCGTGATGGCATCGGAGCTGATCGACGAGGACCCGGCGCTGGCGCACCAGCACGCGCTGTCGGCATCCCGTCGCGCCGGCCGCATCGCCGTCGTCCGCGAGACGCTCGCCATCACCGCCTATGCGACCGGCGACTTCGCGCTCGCCCTGCGCGAACTGCGCACCTACCGGCGGATCTCGGGTCGCGACGACCAGATCGCACTGATGGTCGACAGCGAGCGGGGCGTCGGGCGCGCCGATCGCGCGCTCGAGGTCGGTCGCGCCGTCGACCGCTCCACGCTCGACACGCCGGTGCGCGTCGAACTGGCGATCGCGATGTCGGGTGCCCGTCTCGACCTCGGCGAGCCCGAGCGCGCGCTGCAGGAACTCGACATCCCAGAACTCGATCCCGATCGCGCGTTCGAGTGGAGCCCCGCGCTGTTCGCCGCCCGTGCCGCCGTGCTCGAGGAGCTCGGCCGCACGGACGAGGCCGCGCAGTGGCAGCGTCGCGCGGTGATCGCGGCAGACGCGATCGACGCGGCATCGGGTCTCGGCGACCTCGAGACCGTCTTCGTCGAGGAGGTCGTCGAAGAGGACCTCGAGTCCGAGGCTGAGGACGAGGCTGAGACCGAGCGGGACACGTCCGAGGATCTCGGCGAGCCCGAGGCCGTCGACGAGCCCCAGGCCGTCGACGAGCCCGAACCCGCTGCCGAGGAGCAGGAGGAGATCTCCGTCGCCGACGAGGTCGCCGAGATCCTCGTGGAGGCGGGGGTCGACGACGCGACCGGCGACGGCGAGGCCGACCGCTGATGGCGCTCTTCGGGCGGCGGGCTGCGACGCCCGCCCCGCTGGACGGCGTGGACGTCGTGCTGGCAGACCTGGATGGAGTCGTCTATGCGGGTGCCGGCGCCCTGCCGCACGCGGTGGACAGCCTCAACCGCGCCCGCGACGGCCGCTCTCTCGCGTACATCACGAACAACGCTGCGCGCACGGATGCCTCGGTCGCGGCGCATCTGAGCGAGCTCGGGCTCGCGACGACGCCGCGTGACGTCGTCACCAGCCCGCAGGCCGCGATGCGGCTGCTCGCGGAGAAGATCGCGCCCGGATCCACGGTCCTCGTCGTCGGAGGCGATGGCCTCGTCGTCGAGGTCGAGAAGGCCGGGTTCGTCGTGACCCGGAGCGCCGATGACGCGCCGTCGGCGGTCGTGCAGGGATTCGCTCCCGAGGTCGGCTGGACTCAGCTTGCTGAGGCGGCCTTCGCGCTCAAGACGCCCGAGGAAGACGGCGGCATCCCGTGGGTGGCCACCAACACGGACTGGACGATCCCGCAGTCTCGCGGCATCGCGCCCGGCAACGGCACACTGGTCTCCGCCGTGCACACGGCAGTCGGCCGACTCGCGACCGTCGCCGGCAAGCCCGAAGTGCCGATCTTCGAGGAGGCCGTCGCGCGGTTCGAGGCGCAGCATCCGTTGTTCCTGGGCGACCGTCTCGATACCGACATCCTCGGTGCCAACCGTGCCGGCATCCCGTCTGCTCTGGTGCTCACGGGTGTGGATCGTCCGAAGCACGTCCTGGCGGCGCCCGAGAACTCGCGTCCGACCTACATCCTGGGCGACCTCCGCGAGCTCCACGAGCCCTACCCCGAGGTGCAGGTGAAAGACGGCGTCACGACCGTGCGAGACGCTCGCGTCGCGATCGACGGCGCCGACATCCGCATCCTGAGCGAGGGCGCCCCGGTCGACCTCGTGCGCGCGGGTGCGGCAGCGATCTGGTCGACCGGACGCGCGATCTTCGGCTTCCGCGTGCCCGAGCGCCTCTACGCGGATCCGTTCCACCGCCCCTGATCCTCGCCGCGGAAAGGCGGGGAGTGTCGGGCGACCCCCGTATTCTGGGGGACATGGATCGAGTCGATGCGCATGATGACGAGCACGGCGATCTGCTGTCGACCCTCGAGGTGATCGAGGCGCAGCCGCTGGCCACGCGTGCCGAGGCGTACGACGCGCTGCACGACACGCTCGCCCGTCGCCTCGAGGCGACCCCCGGCACCTCGTCATGACGAGCCGCCTCGACGCCGCTCTCGCCGCCCGGGGCCTCGCGCGCTCCCGCACCCACGCCGCGACGCTCATCGCCGATGGGCTCGTGACGGTCGACGGCCGTCCCGTGGTGAAGTCCTCCACTCCCGTCGGCGACGAGAGCTTGATCGAGGTGGCGGTCTCCGACCATTACGTCAGCCGCGCGGCGCACAAGCTCAACGCCGGCCTCGACGCCTTCGAGGTCGACGTCCATGGCCGCGTCGCGCTCGACATGGGCGCATCCACCGGCGGCTTCACCCAGGTGCTGCGCGAGCGCGGCGCCGAGCCGGTGATCGCCGTCGATGTCGGTCATGGTCAGCTCGCAGCATCCGTCGCCGCCGATACCGGTGTGGTCGCGGTCGAAGGGTTCAACGTCCGCTACATGACCCCCGACTCGCTCGCCGAGGCGAGCGGCCTCTCCGAGGCACCCGCGATGATCACGGGCGACCTGTCGTTCATCTCGCTCACCCATGTTCTTCCCGCGGCGCGGGCGGTCGCAGCATCCGATGCCGATCTCGTGCTCCTGATCAAGCCGCAGTTCGAGGTCGGGCGCACGGCGGTCAAGGGAGGCCTCGTGACCAACCCCGTGCTGCGCGCCGACGCGGTCGCGCGCGTGCTGTGGGCGGCGTGGGACGCGGGCCTCGGCACGTGCGGGTTCGTATCCTCCCCGATCGCGGGGACCCACGGCAATTCCGAGTTCATCGCACACCTCGCGCCGGGTCGGGGGAGCAATCCGACAGAATGGTTGAGCACTGTGAACCGACTGGCGGGGAGCCGATGAACGACGCCGACACCGAGGCCCAGCGCAGCATCCTCGTGGTGGCGCACGCCCACCGCGCCGACACCGTGGCTGCCGCGGAGCGCGTCGTCGCCGCGCTGCGCGCCGCCGGCGCCCGTCCCGTCCTCGCTCTCGACGACGGCGAAGAGCTCGTGCAGGCGGGGTCTTCGCTGGCCGACGTCGCGGTGCTGGGCATCGATGTGCCGGTGACCGAGATCGAACTCGCGATCGTGCTGGGTGGCGACGGAACGATCCTGCGGGCTGCCGAACTCGTGCGCGACGGCAGTGCGCCGGTCCTCGGCATCAACATGGGCCACGTCGGCTTCCTCGCCGAGATCGAGCGCGACGACATGGATGAAGCCGTCCGCCGCGTCATTGCGCGCGAGTACGAGGTCGAGGACCGCATGGCGCTCCAGGTGCGGGTGAAAGACACCGCCGACTCCGTCATCTACGAGACGTGGGCGCTCAACGAAGCGACCGTCGAGAAGGCCAGCCGTGAGCGCCTGCTCGAGGTCGTCGTCGAGATCGACGGCCGTCCGCTGTCGACGTTCGGCTGCGACGGCATGGTCGTCTCGACGCCCACCGGGTCGACCGCCTACAACTTCTCCGCCGGCGGGCCGGTGATCTGGCCGACGGTCGAGGCGATCGCTGTGGTGCCGCTGTCGGCACACGCTCTCTTCGCCAAGCCCCTCGTGGTCGGCCCCGAGCACTCCGTGGCCATCGAGGTGCTCGAGCGCACCAACGGCACCGGCATCCTGTGGTGCGACGGGCGCCGGTCGCACGACCTGCCGCCGGGCGCGCGCGTCGTGGTGCGGCGGTCCGATCGCCCGGTGCGTCTCGCGCGCCTGCACCCCGCCCAGTTCACCGATCGTCTCGTGCGCAAGTTCCGCCTCCCCGTCGAGGGCTGGCGCGGTCCGGCCGCGATCACGGGCGTCATGCCGACCCAGAGGCCGGCGAAGGATGCGGCGACCGCCGTCGACGTCGAGATCGACGTGGTCGGCAGCGAGGTGGCCCCGTGATCGAGGAGATGCGCCTGCGCGACCTCGGTGTGATCGCCGAGGCGACGCTGCCGATCGGTGCCGGCTTCACCGCGATCACCGGTGAGACCGGTGCCGGAAAGACGATGGTCGTGACGGGACTCGGGCTGCTGCTCGGTCAGCGCGCAGATTCCGGCGCCGTGCGCGCGGGCGCCGCGCAGGCGACGGTGGACGGCGTGTGGATCGTCCCCGAGGACGGACCGGTGGCCGCGCGCGTGCGCGAGGCCGGTGGCGATGTCGAGCCCATCGGCGGTGGTCGTGCCGAGCTGTACATCGGGCGGTCGATCTCGAGCGAGGGCCGTGGGCGGGCGTCAGTCGGCGGCCGCGCCGCACCGGCCGGAGTGCTCGCCGACCTCGCCGACGAGCTGGTGGTCGTGCACGGGCAGTCCGATCAGCTGCGACTGCGATCCGCGGCCGCACAGCGTGACGCGCTGGATCGGTTCGGCGGCGAGGCCGTCCACACCGCACGCGACGCGTACCGCCGCGCGTTCGAGCACTGGCGTGCGATCGACCGCGAACTGTCGCAGCTCACCGACGACCGCGACGCGCGGGCCCGCGAGGCCGAAGCCCTGCGAAACCAGCTCGCCGAGATCGAGCAGGCGGCGCCCGAATCCGGCGAGGACGCCGAGCTGGCGACGCGCGCGGAGCGCCTGGCGAACGCCGAGGAGCTCCGGCTCGCCGCCGCGACCGCGCATGACGGGCTCTCGGGCGAGGGCGACGAACCCGATGCCGGGGCGCTGCTCGCCGAGGCGCGTCGCGCCCTCGAGCGCGTGCACGACCCCGTGCTGGCCGAACTCGGCGGGCAGCTTGCCGACGTCGGCTACCGGGTCGCCGATATCGCCGCAGCCCTGGCGGGCTACCTCGCCGACCTCGACGAGTCGGGGCCGCACGAGCTCGCCGCGGTCGAAGAGCGCCGCGCCGTGCTCGCCGGCCTGGTCCGCGCGCACGGCACGCTCGACGCCGCCATCGAACTGCTCGACACCGGCTCTTCGCGCCTGGCTGAGCTCGACGACGATTCCGATCGCATCGACCGGCTGACGGCGGAACGGGATGCCGCGGCATCCGTCCTCGACGAGACCGCTGCGGTGCTCACCGCGGCGCGCGCCGAGGCAGCCGCGCGGCTGGGTGCCGCCGTGAGCACCGAGCTGCGCGCGCTCGCGATGCCCGACGCGCGCCTCGAGGTCGCCGTCACGGCGGGCACCGAGTCCGCGTCGGGGCGCGACGACGTCGCCATCCTGCTGGCACCGCACCCGGGCGCCGAGCCGCGGGCCGTCTCGCGCGGCGCGAGCGGCGGTGAGCTCAGCCGCGTCATGCTCGCGATCGAGGTCGTCATCGCCACCGTCGACCCCGTCCCGACATTCGTGTTCGACGAGGTCGATGCCGGCATCGGCGGAGCCGCCGCGATCGAGGTGGGCCGGCGCCTCGCGCGCCTGTCGGAGTCGTCGCAGGTGATCGCGGTCACCCACCTCGCTCAGGTCGCGGCGTTCGCCGCGAACCACCTCACGGTGGTGAAGGCGAACGACGGCTCGGTCACGGCATCCGATGTCCGTCGCCTGGACGGCGCCGACCGCGAGGCCGAGATGGCGCGTCTGCTGTCGGGCATGCCCGACTCGGACGCCGCCCTCACCCACGCACGCGAGCTGCTCAGCCTTCGCACCGAAGTCGACTGAGTCCGCTGCCTCCGCGTGTCCTCAGCTTCTGCGAAGCTCATCGAAACACTGCCTGATAGGATAAAAGCCCGTGATGCAGACTTCTGATTCTTTCCGCGGCGACACTTCGAACGACACCACCAAGCACATCTTCGTGACCGGTGGTGTCGTTTCCTCGTTGGGCAAGGGGCTCACCGCGGCCAGCCTCGGAAACCTCCTCACCGCCCGCGGACTGCGTGTCGTGATGCAGAAGCTCGACCCGTATCTGAACGTCGATCCGGGCACGATGAACCCGTTCCAGCACGGCGAGGTCTTCGTGACCGACGACGGCGCCGAGACCGACCTCGACATCGGGCACTACGAGCGCTTCCTCGACATCGAGCTGAGCCAGGCGGCCAACGTGACCACCGGCCAGATCTATTCGCAGGTCATCGCGAAGGAGCGCCGGGGCGAGTACCTCGGCGACACCGTGCAGGTGATCCCGCACATCACCGACGAGATCAAGCGCCGCATGCGCCTCCAGGCCGACGAGACGCCCCAGCCCGACGTGATCATCACCGAGATCGGCGGCACGGTCGGCGACATCGAGTCGCAGCCGTTCATCGAGTCGGCGCGTCAGATCCGCCACGAGCTCGGCCGCAACAACGTCTTCTTCGTGCACGTGTCGCTCGTGCCCTTCATGGGCGCGTCGGGGGAGCAGAAGACCAAGCCCACCCAGCACTCCGTCGCGACGCTGCGCTCGATCGGCATCCAGCCCGATGCGCTGGTGCTGCGCAGCGACCGTCCCGTCACCGAGGCGAACAAGCGCAAGATCGCGCTCATGTGCGACGTCGACGAGGGCGCCGTCGTGAACGCGGTCGACGTGCCGAGCATCTACGACATCCCCTCGATGCTCAACGAGCAGGGCCTCGACGAGTACATCGTCCGCGCGCTCGGCCTGTCGAAGGCCGCCGACGTCGACTGGTCGCGCTGGCAGCGCGTGCTGAACGCCGTGCACAACCCCAAGCACGAGGTCACCATCGGCCTGGTGGGCAAGTACATCGACCTGCCGGACGCCTACCTCTCGGTCACCGAGGCGCTCAAGGCGGGCGGGTTCGCGCAGGAGACGCACGTCAACATCCGCTGGATCCCCTCGGACGAGTGCGAGATGCCCGAGGGCGCCGCCAAGGCGCTCGGTCCGCTCGACGGGATCGTGATCCCGGGCGGCTTCGGCATCCGCGGCATCGAGGGCAAGATCGGGGCGCTCAAGTTCGCGCGCGAGCAGGGCATCCCGACGCTCGGCATCTGCCTCGGTCTGCAGTGCATCGTCATCGAGTACGCCCGTCACGTCGCCGGGATCGAGGATGCCTCGTCGAGCGAGTTCGACCCCGACACGCAGCATCCCGTCATCGCGACCATGGAGGAGCAGGTCGACATCCTCGACCACGGCGACCTGGGCGGCACGATGCGTCTCGGCCTGTACCCGGCCGACCTCGCGGAGGGGTCGATCGCGGCCGAGGTGTACGGCGCGGAGCGCGCGTCGGAGCGGCACCGCCACCGCTACGAGGTGAACAACCGCTACCGTGACCAGATCGCCGAGGCCGGTCTCGTCTTCTCGGGCATCAACCCTGACCTGAACCTCGTCGAGTACGTCGAGCTGCCGCGCGATGTGCACCCGTACTACATCGCGACGCAGGCGCACCCCGAGCTGCGCTCGCGGCCGACGGACGCCAACCCGCTCTTCCGCGGTCTCGTCGGCGCGGCGCTCGAGCGGCACCGCTCGAGCGAGCTGTTCGAGGTCGAGAACGACTGACGTGGCGGAGGAACTCCTCGCCGACGAGCCGGTCGACGCCACCATCCTCGACAGCGACCTGGTCTACGAGGGCCGGGTGTGGGACGTGCGCAGCGACACCGTGGCGTACGGCGACGGGCAGATCGTGCGCCAGTACGTCGACCATCCCGGTGCGGCCGCGGTCGTGGCGGTGGACGACGAGGGGCGGGTGCTGCTGATCCAGCAGTACCGGCACCCGATCCGCCACCGCGACTGGGAGATCCCGGCCGGCCTGCTCGACATGGCCGGCGAGACGCCGCTCGAGACCGCCCGACGTGAGCTCGCCGAGGAGGTCGACCTCGTCGCATCGTCGTGGCAGCCGCTCGTGAGCATCTTCACCACGCCCGGCGGAAACGACGAGATCGTCCACCTGTTCCTCGCGCGCGGTCTCACCCCCGCGAGCGAGGTGCACGCGCGGGAGGACGAGGAGGCCGACATCCGCCTCGAGTGGCTGCCGCTCGCCGACGCCGTCGCAGGAGTCCTCGCGGGGCGGCTGCGCAACGGCATCCTCGCGGTGGGCCTCCTCGCCGCGGCCGAGCGTCTGCGCCAGGCCGACACCACGGGAGCCTGACGAACCCTCCGGAGTTCGCCGACGGGCCCGCCGGACGTGAGACCCTCGTGGCAGGAGGCTCCTGACATGCAGATCGATCGAGCGATGGACTCGTACCTGCGCCACGTCGCGATCGAGCGCGGCCTGTCGGAGAACACCGTCGCGGCGTACCGGCGCGACCTCGCCGGCTATGCCGACTGGCTGCGCGAACAGCACATCGACGACACCGCCGCGGTCACCTCGGTGACTCTGGCGAGCTTCATCGCCGACCGCGCCGCGACCCAGCCGCCGATGGCTGCGTCGTCGCTGGCGCGGCTCCAGTCCTCGGTGCGCGGGCTCCACCGCTTCCTCGCCCGCGAGGGCATCGAGCCGGCCGACCCGTCCTCGAACCTGCGCCCGCCGAAGCAGCCACGACGGCTGCCCAAGGCGCTCACGATCGAGCAGGTGGAGAGCCTGCTGGATGCCTCGGGCCCCGCGCCGGCGACCGAGGCCGACGCGTCCGGGAGCGGGGGAGCAGCGGCGGGCGATCTGCTCGGCATGCGCGACCGTGCGCTGCTCGAGCTGCTGTACGCCACCGGTGCGCGCGTGTCGGAGATCGTGCAGCTCGACGTGGACGATGCGGCGCACGGCGACGTGCTGCGTGTGCGGGGCAAAGGATCGAAGGAGCGCATCGTGCCGGTCGGATCGTACGCGCGCGCCGCCGTCGACGCCTACCTCACGCGCGCGCGGCCCGAGCTCTCGCACCGTGGCCGGTCGACGCCGAAGCTCTTCCTCGGCGCGCGGGGGGCGCCGCTGTCGCGGCAGAGCGCCTGGCTGATCATCCAGTCGGCGGCCGAGCGCGCCCACCTCACCGCGCACGTGTCGCCCCACACCCTGCGGCACTCGTTCGCGACCCACCTCCTGCAGGGCGGCGCCGACGTGCGCGTCGTCCAGGAGCTGCTGGGCCACGCCTCCGTCGCGACCACCCAGATCTACACCTACGTGTCGGTCGACGCGCTCCGCGACGTGTACGCCACCTCGCATCCGCGCGCGCGGTGACGCCGCTGCGCCGCCTCAGCGAATCAGCGCGTGAGCGGCGATTTTGCACGGCCGAAAGCCGTGCGGGCCCGACGCCCTGTGGCGGAGAATGGGCGCATGACCGACGTCGCCGCGCGTGCGGCATCCGGAGTACCTGAGGTCGAGGCAACAGCCCACCCGACAGCGTGTCCGCCGACGGCGCTGGCGGTGTTCTGGATCGTCGCGGGGCTCGCCGGCTGGGTCGTCTCGTTCCTGCTCTACCTCGAGTACATCGGCCAGCTCGCGGGAACGGCGCCGCTCATTTCGTGCCAGGTGAGCCCGATCGTCACGTGCGGACCCAACCTGCTGTCGCCGGGTGGCAATCTGCTCGGCTTCAGCAATTCGATCATCGGGATCGTGCTGTTCCTCGGCCCCATCTACGCCGGGGTGAGTGCCCTGGCCGCGCCCGGCGGGCTGCGCCGGTGGTACTGGCGCGTCTACTCGCTGTTCCTGCTGGGCGCGGTGGCATTCGTCCACGTCCTCGCGTGGCGCAGCGTCTTCGAGTACGGCTCGCTGTGCCCGTGGTGCATGGTGGTGTGGGTCGTGACGATCCCGCTGTTCTGGTTCACGCTGGGGTGGACCCTCCGCGACGGCGTGTGGGGGCGGATGCCGCAGCTCGGCGCCGCACTCCTGACCTGGGCTCCGCTGATCACCGTGCTGGACTACGCGCTCATCGCGATCGCCGCGCAGGTGCGTCTCGACGTGCTCGGCTCGCTCTGACGGCGGTCGGAGCTGCGCCGTTGCTCGGCCCCGCCCGCCGCGCCGCAGGCGTTCCGTGGCGGGGCGTGACTAGAATCGGTGGACACGAAGCATGTAGGCGGGAGCATTGGTGGCGGGCAAGGCACAGGCGGCGACGAAGGCCGCCACGGGGGACACTCCGATCGGACCCACCGGTCGTCCCTATCAGGGCTTCCCCACCCCGCCGAAGCTCGACGGTCACGGCCCCGCCCGCATCATCGCGCTGTGCAACCAGAAGGGCGGCGTCGGCAAGACGACGACCACCATCAACCTCGCGGCCGCCCTCGCCGGCTACGGCCGCAAGGTGCTCGCGGTCGACTTCGACCCGCAGGGCGCGCTGTCGGCGGGTCTCGGCATCCAGACCCACGACATCCCGACGATCTACGACCTGCTGCTCGACGGAAAGCGCGACCCGCACGAGGTCATCGTGCACACGCGCGTCGACAACCTCGACGTGATCCCGGCGAACATCGACCTCTCGGCGGCCGAGGTGCACCTCGTCAACGAGGTCGCTCGCGAGCAGACCCTGTCGCGGGCGCTGCGCAAGCTCACGGGCGACTACGACGTGATCCTCATCGACTGCCAGCCGTCGCTGGGCCTCCTCACGGTCAACGCCCTCACCGCGAGCCACGGGGTCGTCATCCCGCTCGAGTGCGAGTTCTTCGCCCTCCGCGGCGTCGCGATGCTCATCGAGACGATCGACAAGGTGCGCGACCGCCTCAACCCCACCATCACGCTCGACGGCGTGCTCGCCACGATGTACGACGCGCGCACGCTCCACTCGCGCGAGGTGCTCGAGCGCGTGGTCGACGCCTTCGGCGACGACGTCCTCGAGACCGTGATCGGCCGCACCGTCAAGTTCCCGGATGCCTCCGTCTCGGGCATGCCGATCACCGAGTTCGCGCCGGAGCACGCCGCCGCGCAGGCCTACCTGCGGCTGGCGCGGGAGCTGGTCGCCCGTGGCGCCGTCGCCTGATCAGGATTCCGGGTTCCGGGTCGCGCTCACCAACTTCGACGGACCGTTCGACCTCCTGCTCACCCTGATCTCGAAGCACGAGCTCGACATCACCGAGGTGTCGCTGTCGCTCGTGACCAACGAGTTCATCGCGTACCTCCGCGAGCTGGGTCCGGGCGAAGAGCTGGACGAGGCATCCGAGTTCCTGGTCGTCGCCGCGACCCTGCTCGACATGAAGGTCGCGGGGCTGCTGCCGCAGGGCGAGCTCGTCGACGCCGAGTCGGTCGCGCTGCTCGAGGCGCGGGACCTGCTGTTCGCTCGACTGCTCCAGTACCGCGCGTTCAAAGAGGTGTCGTCCTGGTTCGAGCGGTGCCTGCGCCGTGAGGCGGTGCGCCACACGCGTTCCGTGCGCCTCGACGAGAAGTACCGCAACGCCGTTCCGGAACTCGTGTGGTCGCTCAGCGCCGACGACTTCGCCGCGCTCGCGCTGCTGGCGATGACGCCGAAGGAGATCCCGCGCATCGGGTTCGACCACCTGCACGCGCCGCTGGTGAGCATCCGCGAGCAGGCCGCCATCGTCGTGACCCTGCTGCGCGACACCGGATCCCTGACGTTCCGCGAGCTCATCGCGGGCGTCGGCCAACCGGGTGTGGTGGTCGCCCGATTCCTCTCGGTGCTGGAGCTGTATCGCCACGCCGCCCTGTCCTTCGAACAGCTCGAGCCGCTCGGCGAGCTGACCCTCCGCTGGAGCGCTCAGCGCTGGAGCGACGAGAACCTCGCCACCTTGGGAGCCGACTATGACCGATGATGCTTCGACCGAGGGCCCGCCCGTCGTGACGGTGACCGATGTGGCACGGCGGCTGGAGGCGATCCTGCTGATCGTCGAGGAACCGCAGAGTCTGGTGAGCCTCGCGGCCGCCGTCGGCGCACCGGTGCCCGCGGTACGCCAGGCGATCGAGACCCTCGTCGACGACTACGACGGCAAGTCCGGTGGGCCGGTGCGCGGGTTCGAACTCCGCGAGGTCGGCGGCGGCTGGCGTCTCTATGTGCGCGAGGAGCTCGACGACCTCGTCAGCGAGTACGTCGGCGGGCAGGCGCCGTCGCGCCTCTCGCAGGCGGCGCTCGAGACCCTCGCGGTCATCGCCTACAAGCAGCCGGTGACCCGCAGCCAGGTCGCGTCCATCCGTGCCGTCAACGTCGACTCGGTCGTGCGCACGCTGCTGGCGCGCGGGCTCATCACCGAGCTCTTCGCGGATGCCGAGACCGGCGCGATCAACTACGGCACGACGGATGCGCTGCTCGTGCACCTGGGTGTCAACTCGCTGGACGAACTGCCGCACATCTCGCCGCTGCTGGACGGTGCCGACGAGGTGTCGAGGGCGGACGAAGCCGGCGGCAACCTGGACGAAGGAGTGCGTCGATGACCGGCGGAGCGGAATCCACCGAAGGAGTGCGCCTGCAGAAGGCGCTCGCGAACGCGGGGGTCGCGTCGCGGCGCGTCGCCGAGCAGCTCATCGTCGAGGGGCGCGTGCGCGTGAACGGCGCCGTCGTGACAGAGCTGGGCTCACGCGTCGACCCCGAGAACGACCTGGTCGACGTCGACGGCACGGCTGTCCAGTTCGACCAGTCCAAGCGGTACGTGATGCTCAACAAGCCCACGGGCGTCGTGAGCTCGATGAAGGACGACCGCGGCCGCCCGGACCTCCGCAGCTTCACGAAGGACTGGGAGGAGCGCCTGTACAACGTGGGGCGATTGGATGCCGAGACCAGCGGCCTGCTCGTGCTCACCAACGACGGCGAGCTCGCGCACGTGCTGGCGCACCCGTCGTTCGGCGTCACCAAGGTCTACATCGCCAAGGTCGACGGGCGCGTGACCCCGCAGATCATCCAGCAGCTCCTGCGCGGCGTCGACCTGGAGGACGGCCCGATCGCCGCCGACAAGGCACGGCTGCTGTCGTCCTCGGCCGAGGGTGGTGGCTCGCTCGTCGAGCTCACGCTCCACTCGGGGCGCAACCGCATCGTGCGCCGCATGATGGCCGAGGTCGGGCATCCGGTCGTCGAGCTCGTGCGCCGGCAGTTCGGGCCGCTCCACCTGGGAACGCTGCCAGCCGGGCGCGCCCGGGAGTTGACTAAAGTGGAGCGGGGCGCTCTGCTGACTCTTTCGCGCCAAGCCGCAGGTCAACAGGAGGATTAAGTGACAGCGACCTCCCTTGCTCCGCGCGTGCAGGGCACGGTGCGCATCGTCGGCACCGGCCTCCTCGGCGCGAGCATCGGCCACGCGCTCAGCGCGCGCGGGATCGACGTCGCGCTGGATGACACGTCCCCCGCCCAGCTGCGCCTCGCGATCGACTACGGCGCCGGCCGCCGTGCGGCCGACGACGACACGCCGTCGCTCGTCGTCGTCGCGGTGCCGCCCGATGTCACGGCCGACGTCATCCAGAGGGAACTCGAACGCCACCCGCACGCCGTCGTGACGGACGTCGCCAGCGTCAAGCTCGAGCCGCTGCGCACCCTGCGCGAGCGCGGTGTGGACCTCACGCACTACATCGGCTCGCACCCCCTGGCCGGACGCGAGCGCGGGGGAGCGATCTCCGCTCGCGCCGACATCTTCGTCGGTCGCCCGTGGGTGGTGTGCCGCGACGAGGAGACGCCGTCGGCCGATCTGGCCCTCGTCGAGGCCCTCGCGCTCGACCTCGGTGCGACGCCGATCGAGATGACCCCCGAGGACCACGACCGCGGCGTCGCGCTCGTCTCGCACGTGCCCCAGCTGGTCGCCAGTCTGCTGGCCGGGCGCTTCGTCGACGCGCCCGACGGTTCGCTGCGGCTCGCGGGTCAGGGCGTGCGCGACACGACCCGCATCGCGGCATCCGCTCCCGAGCTCTGGGTGCAGATCCTCGGCGCGAACGCGGCACCCGTCGTCGACGTGCTCGACCTGATCGCGGCCGACCTCACCGCCGTCGCCGACGCCCTGCGCGAGCCCGACGCCCCGGGTGCGCGCCGTGCCGTCGCGGACACGATCCGGCGCGGCAACGACGGTGTCGAGCGCCTGCCCGGCAAGCACGGCCAGAACCGCCGCTTCGAGCCGGTCGTCGTCATGGTCGACGACACCCCCGGACAGCTCGGACGCCTGTTCGGCGAACTGGGCGACCTCGACGTGAACGTGGAAGACCTGCGCCTGGAGCACTCGCCCGGCGCCCAGTTCGGCCTCGCCGAGATCAGCGTCGTCCCGAGCGCCGTGCGCCGGGCGATCGACGGTCTCGAGTCGCGCGGCTGGAAGATTGCGAGCACCACCAATGACTGACCCCGTGATGACCACGCCGGGGCCGGACCCCGTCGTCGTCGCGATCGACGGACCGGCCGGCAGCGGCAAATCCAGCGTCTCCAAGCAGGTCGCCCGACGTCTCGGCTACGGCTACCTCGACACCGGAGCGGCCTACCGTGCTCTGGCGTGGCACGCGCTCGAGCGCGGCGTCGACACGTCGGACGCGGCATCCGTCCTCGATGTCTCGGGTGATTTCGACTACGCGATCTCGCTCGATCCCGACGCCTATTGGGTGCGCGTCGGGCAGGCCGATGTGACCGACGCGATCCGCGAGCCTCGCGTGTCGGACGCCGTCAGCGGCGTCGCGCGCGTTCCCGCGGTGCGGCAGTCGGTGAACGCGCTGTTCCGTGCGCTCGTGGCCCGCTCCGGGCGCCCGGGTGTCGTCGTCGAAGGGCGCGACATTACGACGGTCGTCGCCCCCGACGCCCCCGTGCGCATCCTCCTCACGGCCGCACCGGAGATCCGCGCCGCCCGCCGCAGCGCGGAACTCGCGACGCAGGATGCCGCGACCGTCGCCGCCGCACTCCACCAGCGCGACGCGTCCGACTCGGCCGTCGTCGACTTCCTCACCGCCGCACCCGGCGTCGAGGTCGTCGACTCGACCCCCCTCGATTTCGACCAGACCGTGGACGCCGTGCTCGGCGTGATCCAGGCCGCGCTGAGCGCGCCGGCGGTCGACCCACTGCAGACAGGAGCCTGAGATGGCCGCTGATGACAATGCCGACTTCGACGAGTTCGAGGCCGGCGACGACAACCTCGCCGAGAACCTCGCGGACCTCGACGACGAGCTCGCCGAGCAGCGGGCCGTCGCCCTGCGCGTCGGCCTCGACGACTACGACCTCGACGACGAGGACGCGGCGCTGCTCGCGGGCATCGTCCGGGGCGAGGACGGCATCGAGTTCCTGCCGGCGCTCCCGGTCGTCGCGATCGTGGGTCGCCCGAACGTCGGCAAGTCCGCGCTGGTGAACCGCATCCTCGGCCGTCGCGAGGCCGTCGTCGAGGACACCCCCGGTGTCACGCGCGACCGCGTCACGTACAAGGCCGAGTGGATGGACCGCCGATTCACGCTCGTCGACACCGGCGGGTGGGAGCCCGACGCCCGTGGCATCGACCGCTCGGTCGCCGCGCAGGCCGAGGTCGCCATCGACCTGTCGGACATCGTGCTCTTCGTCGTCGACGCGATGGTCGGCGCCACCGCGACCGACGAGCACGTCGTGCGACTGCTCCGCAAGGCCAACAAACCCGTCTTCCTCGTCGCCAACAAGATCGACGACGCCCGCCAGGAGCCCGAGGCCGCGGCGCTCTGGAACCTGGGCCTCGACCAGCCGTGGCCGGTCTCTGCCATCCACGGCCGTGGCGTCGCGGACCTCCTCGACGAGGTCGTGAAGGTCATGCCCGACGTGTCGGCCGTGGCCAAGGCCGAGATCGGCGGCCCGCGCCGCGTCGCGATCCTCGGCCGCCCGAACGTCGGCAAGTCGTCGCTGCTCAACAAGGCCGCGGGCGAGGAGCGCGTCGTCGTCAACGAGCTCGCCGGCACCACGCGCGATCCGGTCGACGAGATCGTCGAGCTCGGCGGCAAGCTGTGGCGCTTCGTCGACACGGCCGGCATCCGCCGTCGTGTGCACCTGCAGCAGGGCGCCGACTTCTACGCCTCGCTGCGCACGTCGGCGGCGCTCGAGAAGGCCGAGGTCGCGATCGTCGTGATCGACGTGACCCAGCCGATCAGCGTGCAGGACCTCAACATCATCGACCTCGTCCTCGAGTCGGGCCGTGCGCTCGTGATCGCCTACAACAAGTGGGACCGTCTCAACGACGACGACATGGACGGCCAGGACCGCCGCCGCTACCTCGAGCGCGAGATCGAGCAGGACCTCGCGCACGTCCAGTGGGCGCCCCGCGTCAACATCTCGGCGCGCACCGGTCGCCACCTCGACAAGCTCGTTCCGGCGCTCGAGACGGCCCTCGAGTCGTGGGATCAGCGCATCCCGACGGGCAAGTTCAACGCGTTCCTCACCGAACTCATCGCCGAGCACCCGCACCCGCTGCGCGGGGGAAAGCAGCCGCGCATCCTGTTCGGCACACAGGCCTCGACGCGCCCGCCGACCTTCGTGCTGTTCACGACAGGCTTCCTCGACCCGGGCTACCGCCGCTTCATCCAGCGGCGCCTGCGCGAGCTGTACGGCTTCGAGGGCTCGCCGATCGTGATCAACATGCGCGTACGCGAGCGTCGCCAGCGCTGACGGACCTCGACATGGTGGATGCCTCGCCCCGAGGCATCCACCATTTCTTCATGCCTGCTCGCCGTGGCGGTAGAGTGCCGGGCGCACCATCGCGGTCGCATCGGGCTCGGCGAAGCCGAACTGGCGGTACAGGCCGTGCGCATCACCGGTGAACAGCGTCCAGCGCATGTCGGCGCCGGGACCGTCGTCGATCATGAGGCGGATCAGGCGCTTGCCGAGTCCGTGCCCGCGGTGCGCGTCGACGACGAAGACGTCGGCGAGGTAGGCGAAGCCGACGCCGTCCGAGACCGCGCGTGCGAAGCCCACCAGTTCGCCGGTCGGGCGGTGGTAGGCGGCGACCACCCGCCAGGCGTTGTCGAGCTGCGTCTCGACCTGCTCTCGCGTGCGCCAGCCTCCCCAGTACGCCTCGGTCGAAAGCCAGGCCCATACGGCGTCTCGCTGGACGCGGGTCGGGTCGTCGTCGAGTTCGTAATCCATGCACCTCATTGTGGCGAGTCTCCCGGTGACGGCGACGGGGCCGATTCGGCGTTCGCGGCCCGCTCGTGTGACAGGCTGGCTGGGTGACGATCGAGCCTCCCGCCCCCGGTGAGCCGCGCCGTCCGCACGGACCCCGCGACCCCGGGGACGCGTGGGTCGTGGCGCCGACGGGGGAGCGGTACTGGGGCCGGTTCGGGGCCGCAGGCCTCCTCGCGGTCGACGCGGAACGGGGCGTGCTGCTGCAGCACCGCGTCTCGTGGAGCCACTTCGGCGACACCTGGGCACTGCCCGGAGGCGCACAGCACGAGGGCGAGTCGGCCTGCGACGGCGCGCTGCGCGAGGCCGCCGAGGAGGCCGGCGTGCCAGATGCCGCGGTGCAGCCCCGAGTACTCAGCGTCTTCGATCTCGGCTACTGGAGCTATACCACCGTCGTGGGCGACGTTGTGGTTCCCTTCGAGCCCACCATCAGCGACCCCGAGAGCCGCGAGCTCGCCTGGGTGCCCGTCGACGAGGTCATCGCGTATCCGCTGCACCCCGGCTTCGCGGCCTCGTGGGAGAAGCTGCGCGGCCTGCTCAGCGTTCGGCCGGCGGTCATCGTCGACATCGCGAACGTCATGGGCTCGGTGCCCGACGGCTGGTGGCGCGACCGCCCGGGCGCGGCTTCCCGCCTGATCGCGCGGATCGCCGACCTCGCCGCGCACGGCGTGCCGGCGTCCGCGCTGGAGCTGCCGGAGCAGACCTGGTACCCGGAGTGGACCGCGGTCGTCGAGGGTCAGGCGCGCGGGGTGGACGGCGCCACGGGCGTCGAGGTGGTGCGGGCCGAGGCATCCGGTGACGACGCCATCGTCGCGTCTGCGCAGCGAGCCGTCGCCGCGGGCCGTGTGGTGACGGTGGTCACGAGCGACCGTGGGCTCTCCGAGCGGGTGAGGGATGCCGGAGCCGCCGTCCGCGGCGTACGCTGGCTGCTGGACCTGCTCGACGCCTGACGCGAGCCACGCGCTCGCCGCGCCGCGGCACCTGCGGTATCGCGGCCGGTCGCGAGGATGCGGTATCTCCGCGGCTGCTCGGAGGCTCTCACATGACGTCAGGGCCGGGACGCCGGAGACGGAGCGCTTCGGACCCTGCGTGGATGCACCATCGGCCCTGGCGCGGAGGGACGGGACGTGCCATGGGCGGTGCCGGTAGCAGGAAGCCGAAGCCGGGAGTCGTCGGCGAGTGCGCTCGCGCGGCACTCGCCGTGACCATGGTGCTCCTGCTGTCCGGATGTGCGGCGGACGGCGCCGACTCGGGACCGCAGCCGACCGCCGTGCCCTCCTCGCAGCCGACGACCGGTGGCGGCGATGAGGGAGACGGGGAGGGGGAGCCCGGCTCCGAACCCTCGGCGGAGCCCACGGAAGGCGGCGGCCAGGTCGAGCCCGGCCTGCCGACGGCGGGGCCGACGCCGGAGCCCGGAGCCCCGCCCGGACCCGACGAAGCGGTCGCGCGCTTCCAGGAACGATGCGAGGAGGGCGTCGAGGAGTGGCGCGAGGGGAAGGTGGACTACCCCAGCGAGCTCTCCGTGCCCGTGGAGGGCGCGGTGAACTACAACGCCGCCCTCGACGTCCGTTCCGAGCCCCTGCCGGCCGACGAGGTCGTCGACGTCGGCGACGGGGCCGCGGCCAGCGAGGAAGTTCTGGTGAAGTGCACGGTCGCGGCCAGACTGACCCCCGTCGGCGATGCGCTGAGCGTGGCGGAGGAGCCGACCGAGTCGGTCGGGGGATGGATCGTGCAGGAGTTCAGCCCGAAGGGAGTCGTCGAGTGGTCCTGGACGGTCACCGCTCTGGAGCCGGTCGACCAGCAGCTGCGCCTCGAGCTGCGACCCGCGATCGTCGTGGAAGACGCCGCGGGGGATCCGGGCTACGCCAGTCGCAACCTCGCGTCGTTCACAACCGATGTGACTGTCGAGGCCTCGCTGCTGCACCGCACCGCGTACTGGTTCGAGGTGAACTGGCCGCTCATCGTGTTCATCGCGACCGCGATCGGCGCAGGGACCCTCGCCGTCGTGACGTGGTGGCGCAAGATCCGGCCGCGACGCAAGGCCGGTGTGCGGACGACCGACGGGAGAGCGACATGATCTCCTCCAGCGACCTCGACGCCGGCCGAGCGGCCGTGGCAGACCGGCGCTGGGCGGATGCGCTCGAGTCGCTCGCGCGCGTCGACGCCCGCGACGGCCTCGCGGGATCCGATCTGCAGCTGCTCGCCATCGCCGCACTGCTGCGTGGTGAACCGCGCGCCTCGGACGACGCACTCGCCCGCGCCTACGCGGCGCATCTGAGCGACGAGGACACCGCTGGGGCCGCCCGCGCAGCGGGATGGCTCGCCCTCAACCTGATCGAACAGGGCGACTTCACGAACAGCGTGCTGTGGGCTGCTCGCGCGATGCGGATCGTCGGCGCGATGACCGCACCCGGTTCGCTCGCAGGCTTCGCACGTCTGGCGCCGGCCGTCGGTCAGCTCGGCAGCGGGAACGCGGCGGAGGCGGTACACGCGTTCGAGGAGATCCTCGAGCTCTCAGACCGTGAGGACGACCCCGAGCTCGCGGCCATCGCAGGGCTCGGCCTCGGCAAGTCGCTCATCGAGGCGGGGTTCACAGCGGAGGGCTTCGCGCACCTGGATCGCGCGATGGCCGCGGTCGCCGCAGGCGAGGTCGATCCGCTGCCGACGGGCGTGATCTCGTGCGCCGCAATCTCCGATGCTCTGCTGGCCTTCGACCTGGAACGCGCACGTGCCTGGATGGCGGTGCTCGACCGGTGGTGCAGCGAGCAGCCCCAGCTGGTCGCGTTCACTGGGCAATGCCGCGCGCTCGAAGCTGCGCTCCTCCTCGTGCGCGGGGCGTGGGCCGAGGCGGCCACCGCCGTGGAGCTCGCCCTGTCACGATTCCGCGCGGGCGACTACCGGGCGGTCTGGGGCGCGCCCTATCAGCTCGCCGAGCTGTCGCGCCTCCGCGGCGCATTCCATTCGGCCGAGGAGTCCTACCGGCGGGCGGGGGAATCAGGATGGGAACCGCAGCCCGGTGCGTCCTTGCTGAATCTCGCGCTCGGACGCACCGGACGCGCTCAGGAGGAGATCCGCCGGAGCGCGGCGGGAGTGGACCCTGTCACCCGCCGGCATCTGCTGCCCGCGCTCATCGAGATCGAAGTCGCTGCCGGCGATTGCGGAGCCGCCCGACGCGCGCTCGAAGAGCTCCGCGATGCGCACCGCGTCATCCTCACGCCGATGCTCGACGCCACCGTGGCGACCGCCGACGCGCGGGTGCTGCTCAGCGAGGGGCGCGCCACGGACGCCGTGGACGCCGCGCGCAGAGCCGTGCGGGCGTGGGAGGAGGTGGGTGCGCCGTACGAAGCCGCGCGCAGCCGCGTGCTCTCGGGGCGCGCGCTCGAGACTCTGGGCCAGGCCACGGCCGCGCAGGCCGAGTTCGAGGCGGCCCGCGCGGCATTCCTGGCGCTCGGCGCAGAGCCGGCCGTCGCCGAGCTCGCGCAGATGACGGGCGATCGCCGCACCGGTGTCCTCACACCGCGCGAGCTGGAGGTGCTGCGGCTGGTGTCGACCGGCCTGACGAACCGCGCCATCGGAACGAAGCTGTCCCTCAGCGAGAAGACCGTGGCGCGTCACCTGGCCAACATCTTCGGCAAGCTGGACCTGTCGACGAGGGCCGCAGCCACGGCCTACGCCTACGAGAACGGCCTGGTGTGATCCCGTCGCAGCCACCCGGGCCCGGTCGCCTGCACAGAATGACCCATGCGGGCGGTGACCCGAAGATGGGCGGTTCGTCCGACGCGGCCTGCGGGGCGTGAGACCTACGGTGGGGCCATGGACGTCCCGCTCATCGCCGGCACGGTCGCGACCGTGGCATTCGCGGTCAGCAACCTGCCGATGCTCGGCAAGGCGCTGCGCACGCGCGATGTCTCGTCGTACAGCGTGTCGAGCATCGGGATGATCAACGCGGCGAACGTCGTGTACTCGCTGTATGTGTTCAGCCTGCCGATCGGTCCGATCTGGGCGCTGCACACGTTCTACCTGGTCTCGTGCGCCATCATGCTGGTGCTGTGCGTCGGGCAGCGGCGTGCTGCCTCACGCCGGAACCGCCGCGAGGGCGCCGTCACTCCTCGCGGCCGCGGAGCCGGTCGATCTCGCGGCGCTCGCGCTTGGTCGGGCGTCCTGCGCCTCGGTCGCGCTGCGCCATGATCGGCGTGGGATCGCGCGGGGGAGTGCGGTCCTCCATCGCCGTCGCGACCAGAGGCGCGCCGACGCGCTTCGAGATCGGCTGACGCACGACGAGCATGCGGTCGAACCCGTCGATGCGAACCCGCACCTCGTCTCCGGGCTTCACCGCCTGCGCCGCCTTCGCCCGTTCTCCGCCCACGCGCACGTGCCCGGCCCGGCAGGCCGTCGTCGCGGCCGAGCGGGTCTTGTAGATCCGCACGGCCCAGAGCCAGGCGTCGACGCGCACCGACTTGCCGGCCCAGGCTGAGGCATCCGTCATCGTGTCGCCACCGGCGTCTCGACGGCGTTCCGTGCACGCACGCTCACCAGTACGCCCGCCGCGATGAGCCCCTGTCCGAGGCAGTAGGTGAGCATGACGAGCGGGCTCGTCCAGTCGGGCATGGCGTCGGGAGTGAACAGGCGGAACGCCAGCACCGAGTCCGACGTGAGGAAGAACACGCCGCCCCACACGATGAGAGGATGGCAGCGCGACGCGGCGAAGGCGGTGCCGCCGAGCACCAGTCCGTAGATCGCCACCGCGATGGCGAGCCCGCCGAGGTGCGGCCACAGCACGGCGAGCAGCACCACCCACCACACGGCGTAGACGGCGGCCCAGAGCGGGGCGCGGCGCACGGCGAGCTTCCGCCAGAACAGCCAGATGTAGCAGAGGTGTGCGAGGCCGAAGAAGAGCAGCATCATCGGCACCGTCGGCAGCCAGGGGACGAACGTGCCGGCGCCGTCGCCGAGCCACGAGAGCACGAGGGCGACGACGAGCAGCGTGTGGGTGGGCGTCCAGCGGGAGCCCCACGCACCCCACACGACCGCGAGGCCGAGAAGCGGCATCAGGGCGAGCTTGGTGGGCGCGGCGACGGCGTCGGAGCCGACTGCGAGCGCCGCGACGTGCACGATCGACACCGCGATGTACGGCACGAACCCGATCCAGAGCCGACGCATGATCCTCCTCGATACGCAGGGCAACCATAATCGTCGCATGACCGATGTGCTGGCTCGGATGGGCCTCGTCCGGATGTCCGCACGCGATACGGGTGCGGCGCACCGCGTGTCGACGCCGCTGGAGCTCTTGTTCGACCTCGTCTTCGTCGTCGCGGTGTCGCAGGCCTCGCAGAACCTGCACCATCTCATCAGCGAGGATCACGTGGGCCAGGGCGTGCTCGCCTACCTGATGGTGTTCTTCGCGATCTGGTGGGCGTGGATGAACTTCACATGGTTCGCCTCGGCGTTCGACACCGACGACTGGCTCTACCGCGTCCTCACGATCCTTCAGATGGGCGGCGTGCTCGTCCTCGCGGCCGGAGTGCACGACGCGATGGTGGAGTTCGATTTCCTCGTGGTGACGTGGGGCTACGTCATCATGCGGCTGGCCATGGTGGCGCAGTGGCTGCGGGCCGCAGCATCCGATCCCGAATCCCGCCGCACCGCGCTGCGCATGGCTCTCGGCGTGACGGTGGTGCAGGTGCTCTGGGTCGCGCGCATCTACCTGCTGGACGATGTCGCGCAGTTCTGGACGTTCTTCGTGCTCGTCGTGCTCGAACTGCTGGTGCCGGTGTGGGGCGAGGCGTCGGGGCGCACCGCATGGCACCCGCACCACATCGCCGAGCGGTACGGGCTGTTCACGCTGCTGCTCCTCGGCGAGAGCCTGCTCGCCTCGGCGAATGCGATCATCGATGCGCTCGGTGAGGGCGAGCACGTCCCGGAACTCGTGACGCTGGCGATCTCGGGCATCGTCGTCACCGCCGGCATCTGGTGGGTCTATTTCTCGCGCGAGCAGCAGCACCGGCTGGAAGACAGGAGGTCCGGCTTCCGCTTCGGCTACCTGCACTACGTGATCTTCGCGGCGGTCGGCGCCGTGTCGGCCGGTGTGGAGGTCGAGATCGACGAGATCACCGGCCACACCGAGATTCCGCACGCGATCGCGGGCCTCGCACTGACCCTGCCGATCGCGATCGTGGTGGCGGGGTCGTGGGTCGTGCTGCTGCGCGCGTCGCTGTCGCGGTGGGCGTCGGCGGCCGTGCTCGCAGGCGCAGTGCTGATCGCGCTGGCCGGCCTGCTGCCGTCGGGGGAGTACGTCGTCGCCGCTGCGCTCCTGGTGGGCGTCGTCGTCGTGCTCGAGGTCGATCGGGTGCGTCGGGAGCCGACGCCGGTGCACTGACGTCTCGGGCTCACCCCGCGAGGTCGAGCGACACGATCGCGAGGTGCGGCTTCGGCCGTGCCACCTCGCGGAACCCGGCCTCTTCGAACGTCGACAGCACACCATGGAACAGGTCGTTGACGGGGATCTTCTTACCGGCATCGAGGTCGAGCGGATAAGCCTCGATCACCCGCGCTCCGCTCGTGCGCGCGTAGTCGATCGCCGCGTCGAGCAGCTTCGCGTTGAGGCCCTGGTTGCGGTGCTCCTTGCGCACGACGAAGCAGCTCACCGACCACACCGAGTCATCGTCCCAGGGTTCCTGCGTTGCATCCGTGAAGTTGCGCGTGCGGCCGATCCGCACCTGCGCCGTGCGCGGCCCGATCCGCACCCATCCAGCCGCTTCGCCGTCGACGTACGCGATGAGGGCGGGAGGGGGACCCGCCTCGATCTCGTCGCGCAGCAGAGACTCGCGCTGCTCCTGCGACGTCTTCTGCCACTCGGCGTTCGTGATCATCCACCACTGGCACTGGCAGCCGTGCCCGTCACCTCCGCCGCTCAGAGCGTGCTGCGCGTCGTCGAAGCGATCTGCGGTGGCCGGCTCGATGGTGATGTTCGCCATGTCGCGACGCTAATGCGCCCCACCGACACCGGCAAGCGATCGACGGATGCCACGCCCGGGCGTCTCTCGGTTCGCGAGGCGTCCGCGCAGCGGGTAGGATGGGGGAGTTGTCCGCGCGCAAGCGGGGGCTAACGGGATGTGGCGCAGCTTGGTAGCGCACTTGACTGGGGGTCAAGGGGTCGCAGGTTCAAATCCTGTCATCCCGACGGTTCAGAAAAATCCCCGGTGAGGCTGTAAAAGTCTCACCGGGGATTCGTCGTCTATGGAACGTGGTGGCCCTGCCAGAGCCTGCGAATAGGGACAACCCGAAGTTCGCCGCGGTCGACGCCCGGCGGTACGACCGGGTCGGGTTGCCCGGCAAACTCTTGTCGGTAAGGTTCGGGTCATCCTCGAGTGGACCGGTCGCCTCGAAGATGTAGATGCGGGCGGGTCTATTGGTGGCTGCAATTTCCGCCCCCACGCCGCGGCGTCCAATTCTCGGTCTCGTGGGCGTGGATCGCGGTGCGCCCCCGCCGTCGCTAGATCGGCGGCCGGGGACGATGGGTCGCCGGCGGCCAGTGCAGCTTTCGTGCCCGGCAGGAGCGCCCGGTCTCGTGGAACTCGAACGGGACGGGACCGTTCATGCACGCACCGGTCCGGTCGACTCGCGGACGAGCAGGTGCGTGGGGATGAGTGTCGTTCCGGCGCGGGGCGGTTCTCCGTTCAGAATCGCGATCAGGCGGCTCGCGGCCAGCCGACCGGCCTGCTCGGTGTCGCCGGCGATCGTCGTCAGCGGTGGGGCGCTGAAATCTGCTCCGAAGATATCGTCGCAGCCGACGACGCTGATGTCCTCGGGGACACGCACTCCCCGCTGACGAAGACGCTGCAGGATGCCGATCGCCAGAAGGTCGTTGAATGCCACGCACGCAGTGGCGCCGGTCATGAGCAGCGCGTCGGCGGCGGCGATGCCGCCTGTGCGCGTCGGCGAGTGAGGTCCGACGACGATGGGCGTCAGCGACTGCGCGCGAACCTGTTCGTCGAACTCCTTGCCACGCCAGCGATTCTGCCAGGACCCGGGGGGGCCGGCGATGAAGGCGATGGTTTCGTGGCCGAGAGCCTTGAGGTGATCGACTGCCTGGCTGAGACCGGTGCGGATGTCGATCAGGACGCTCGGGATGTCTTCGTGCCGGCGGTTGATCACGGTCAGAGGGAGTCTGGCCGTCGCCGCATGAAGGGCGGGTGCGTCGAGTCGTGTCGCCGAGAGGATCACCCCGTCAACGATGCCCTCGAGCTGCGAAAGCGTTTCAGCCTCGGTGGAGCCCGATTCTCCCGTGTCGATCAACAACTGCATGAAGCCGGCCGTACGCAGCTGCTCCTGAGTGGAGCGGATGATGTCGAAATAGAACGGGTTGGTGACGTCGGGCACGAGGAGCGCGACCAGCCCTTTGCGGTCGACCATCCTCGGAGCGGCTGAATAGCCCAGATCTCGCGCGGCATCGAGGATGCGCTGCCGCGTCTGCTCGTTGATGCGCCCTGGGCTGTTCAGTGCGCGCGACACGGTGGACGCCGCCACCCCGGCGCGCTCCGCGACGTCTTTCGCCGTGACTCGCATCGCGGCTCCTCTCGGTCACCGTGATCGATTGTCGCGGCATGCCCAGCGTATGGCAAGTATTGGCAATTTCTTGACGAAATGTTCCACTCGCGTTTCCATGAGAACTGCGGCCCCCCGCACTCTGCTCTTTCCAATGACGTAAATGAGGAAACGATGAAGTCCATCACCAAGAAGGTCGGCCTGCTCGCCGTCGGCGCGTTGCTGCTCAGCGGCTGCGCCGCGGGCGGCAGTACCGACACGGCCGAAGCGCCCGACGGAGGAACGCCAGCGCGCGGCGGAACACTGACTCTCGGGCAGCTTGGCGACGTCGCATCGTGGGACTCGGCGCAGGCGCACGTGGGTCACGCGCTGGTGCCGTATCAGTTGGTCTACGACACGCTTATCCTCCGCGAGCCCGATGGGGAGCTCAGCCCCATGCTCGCCACCGAGTGGGAGTACAACGACGACCGCACCGTGCTGACTCTCGACCTGCGCACGGACGTCACCTTCTCGGACGGCGAAGCCTTCGATGCTGAGGCCGTGAAGGCCAACCTCGAGCACTTCAAGGCCGGCAACGGTCGTCAGGCCGTCCAGCTGGCGCAGTTCGAGTCGGCGACGGTGGTGGACGAGGACACAGTCGAGATCGCGCTCGCGCAACCCGACCCGGCGATGGAGTACTACCTCAGTCAGGCAGCCGGTCTGATGGCGAGCCCCGCCGCCATCGAGGCGGGAACCCTCGAAACCGATCCCGTCGGCACCGGCCCGTACCTGTACGACAAGGCCAACTCCGTCCGCGACTCGCAGTCGGTCTTCACGGCGAAAGAGGACTATTGGAACCCGGACCTGCAGAAGTTCGACTCTGTCGAACTTCGCATTCTCGAAGACCTCTCCGCGCGGGCGAACGCGATCGTCTCGGGGCAGGTCGACTGGACCACCCTCGACGCACGGACCGCCGACCAGGCGGAGGCTGCCGGGCTCGCGATCATCCCCGATTACCAGGTCGACTGGACGGGCGTGACGTTCTTCGATCGTGACGGCGCCATCAATCCCGCCCTTGCAGACGTGCGCGTGCGCCAGGCGATCAACTACGCCATCGACCGTGAGACTCTCCTCGAGCAGCTGCAGTTGGGCCGCGGCACGGCGACGAGCCAGGTGTTCGGTCCGGAGAGCGGTGCATTCGTCGACGACCTCGAAGACCTTTACTCTTTCGACCCCGAGAAGGCGCGGGAACTGTTGAGCGAGGCGGGCTACGAGGACGGACTCGAGATCACCCTCCCGGTGATCGACGGGTTCGCGACTCAGATCACCGCGATCGCCCAGCAGCTCAGTGAGGTGGGGATCACCGTCAACCAGGTGAGCGCCGTTCCGGCGAACTACGTCGCAGACGCCGTGCAGCAGAAGTTCGAAGCGTTCAACTTCAACCTCTTCCAGGGTGAGGCGTGGGTCGCGATCAACCAGATCATCGCGCCGAACGCCACCTTCAATCCGTTCCAGACGACGTCTCCTGAGCTGGAGGAGCTGATCTCCACTGTCCAACAGGGCGGCGATGACAGCGACGCCGCTGCCCAGGACGTCAACCGGTACGTCACCGAGAACGCCTGGTTCATGCCGCTCTATCGCATCGACCAGATCAGCGTCTACAACCCGGAGAAGATCACGGTCGAGGCGCAGATCCAGTCCGCGATGCCGGCACTCTACAACTTCGCCCCGGCGGAGTAGGCCGCACTCGGATAGGGGCGGGGGCGGCTCCCGCGCACAGCGCGCGAGCCGCCCCCTCCTCACAACCTGGAGAGACCTCTCATGCTCACTTTCACGCTGCGGCGACTCCTTTCAGGGGTCGGGCTCCTCGTCGTCATCTCGATCTTGGCGTACACCCTGCTCTTCTTCTCGAGCTCGAGCATCGCCCGCAACATCCTCGGCGAGCAGGCCACCCCCGAGCAGATCGCTCTCAAGGAGTCCGAGCTCGGCCTCGACCAGCCCCTCCTGGTTCGCTACTTCGACTGGGCAGGCGCAGCGCTGCGGGGTGACCTCGGCCAGTCCTGGTTCAACGGCGAGCCCGTCACCGAGACCATCCAGAATCGACTCCCGGTCACTCTGGTCCTGATGTTCGTCTCGATCATCCTGGTGGCGCTCATCGCGACCGCCCTCGGCGTCCTCGCAGCCGTCCGCCGCGGCTGGGTCGACAAGACGGTGCAGATCGGCGCGGTGATCGGGGACGCCATTCCGGGGTTCGTGCTCGCCATCTTCCTCGTCACGATCCTGGCGGTGAACCTCGGCTGGTTCCCGGCTGTGGCGACGATCCGACCTGGGGCAGGGGCCGAAGCGTGGATCGTGTCACTGACACTCCCCGTGATCGCCATCGTCGTGAACTACGTCACATCCAGTGCGCAGCAGATCCGAAGCGCGGTGATCAAGGAGCTCGATAAGGACTACGTTCGGACGCTCCGCAGCCGTGGCCTCGGCGAGCGCGAGATCGTCCTGAAGAACGTCTTGCGAAGTGCCGCGCCGGCCGGTCTCACCGTTCTGAGCCTGCAGTTCATCGGTCTTCTTGGCGGCGTGGTCATCTTGGAGCAGATCTTCGCGATCCCCGGTTTCGGCGCCCTCGCCGTCAACGCGACCGTTCTGAGCGACATCCCGCTCGTCATGGGCGTGGTGATCGTCTCGGTCGTGTTGGTGATCATCGTCAATCTCCTCGTGGACATCGCCCAAGGCGCCCTCAACCCGAAGGTCCGGCTCTCATGACCAGCGTCATCAAGACCGCACTCGTCCCCAAGCGCCCCCGTCGCGGCACCGTCCGCCGGATGCTGCGCAACCCACTGGGCGTGATCTCGCTCTCGATCCTCACGATCATCGTGCTGGCAGCGGTGTTCGCCCCGCTGATCGCGCCAGTGGACCCGACGTACGCCGACGTCGGCAACACCCTTGCCGACCCCGGCGGGCAGAATCTGCTCGGCACCGACAGCGCCGGCCGCGATGTCTTCTCCCGGCTGGTCTACGGCGCTCGCCTGACCCTGCTCTCCGCTCTCGTGTGCGCGGCCGTCGCGATCGCGATCGGCCTGCCGGCGGGACTCATCGCCGGGTTCTACAGCGGTGCGTTCGACAGCGCGTCGAACTGGCTCTCGAACATGCTCATGGCGCTGCCGGCCATCATCATCCTGCTGTCGGTGCGTGCGGCGCTCGGACCCTCGGCATGGTACGCGATGATTGCCTTCGGCATCCTCATCAGTCCAGCCTATTTCCGCCTGACCCGCACCGCGGTGCAGTCGGTGCGCAATGAGCTGTATGTGGATGCGGCCCGCGTCGTCGGTCTGAGCGATGCCCGCATCATCTCGCGGCACGTTCTCTCGGTCGTCCGCGCACCGCTGATCATCCAGACCGCACTCATCTGCGGAGTCGCGATCGCTGTGCAGAGCGGCCTGCAGTTCCTCGGCCTGGGCGATCCCACGGAAGTGTCCTGGGGTGCGATGCTCAGCGACGGGTTCAGCAACATCTACATCCAACCCTCGCTCATGCTCTGGCCGGCGCTCGCGATCGGCATCACGATCGGTACCCTGGTGCTGCTCGGCAACGCGATACGGGACGCGCTCGAAGACCGTCGCGAGATCACGGCTCCGCGACGCCCCGCCGCACAGACTGCTCTGCCGGCAGCAGAGCCAGCCGCGGTCGACGACTCCGAGGCGATCCTGCAGGTCGCGCAGCTCAGCGTTGGCTATCCGAACGCCGACGGCGAGTACACCCGCGTTGTCCGGGATGTCTCCCTCACGATCCGGCCCGGTGAGGTGCTCGGACTCGTTGGGGAGTCGGGGTCGGGCAAGTCGCAGACCGCGTTCTCGATCCTCGGCCTGTTGCCGCGTACTGCGCGCATCCTGTCGGGCTCGATCCGGTTCGAAGAGTCCGTTCTCGTCCGCGACGGTGACGTCGACACCAAGGCGATTCTCGGCATCCGGGGGCGACGCATCGCCTACATCCCGCAGGAGCCGATGTCGAACCTCGACCCTGCGTTCACGATCGGCCATCAGCTCACGCGTCCGATGGAGAAGCTCCTCGGCATCTCCAAGAAGGAGGCCGCCGCTCGCGCGCGCGACCTGCTGGAGCGAGTGGGTATCACCGATCCTGACCGCGTCATGAAGGGGTACGCTCACGAGATCTCCGGCGGGATGGCGCAGCGCGTGCTGATCGCGGGCGCACTCTCGTGCGAACCCGATCTCATCGTTGCGGACGAGCCGACCACCGCATTGGATGTCACCGTCCAGGCTGAGGTCCTCGACGTGATCCGTACGATGCAGCGAGAACTCGGCGTCGCGGTGCTCCTGGTGACCCACAACATCGGCGTCATCGCAGACATCGCCGACCGGGTGGCGGTCATGCGCCAAGGCGAGATCGTCGAGAGCGGACCGGTGGAGGCGATCCTCGAGAACCCGTCGCATCCTTACACGCGCTCGCTCATGGCCAGCATGCTGGTCGGCAAGGCGCCACTGACGCCCCTCGGTCTGTCCGGGTCGGCCTCGGATGCGGAGGCGAGTGACGAAGAGGATGAGCGGCAGCTGGCACTCGATCAGGCCGACATGCAGAAGCCCCTGTCTTCTGCCGCCGAGACCCTTCTGCGAGAGGACATCTGATGGGCGACCTGTTGGACGTGCGCGATCTGGTGGTGGAGTACAAGTCGAAGAAGATGCGCGCCAAGGCCCATCGCGCCCTGCATGGAGTGTCGCTGAGCGTGGCGGAGGGGCGCACCCTCGGGCTCGTCGGCGAGTCGGGCTCGGGCAAGACGACGATCGGCCGGGCGATCCTGGGCCTTGCGCCCATCGCCTCAGGGACGATCTCCTTCGATGGCCAGGACATCACCCGGATCAGCCGTCGCGACCGTCGCAGGTTCAGCGGCGACCTGCAGGTGATCTTTCAGGATCCCTACACATCCCTCAATCCCGCTATGGACGTCGGTGACATTCTGGCCGAACCCCTCGGGGTGCAGGGCATCGCCCGCGATGCGGCGCGCCGGCGTGTGATGACCCTCCTCGATCGGGTCGGCCTGCCCTCGAACGCGATCGACCGTCAGCCGTATGAGTTCTCGGGCGGCCAGCGCCAGCGCATCGCGATCGCCCGCGCGCTCGCGCTCGACCCGAAGCTGATCGTGTGCGACGAGCCGGTCAGCGCACTCGACCTCACGACGCAGGCCCGCGTGCTCGATCTCCTGCTCGAGATCCAGCAGGACACCGGTGTCGCCTATCTCTTCATCTCGCACGACCTGGATGTCGTCCATCACGTCAGTCATGACGTGGCGGTGCTCTACAAGGGCGAGATCGTCGAGAACGGTCCCGCGGCCGAGGTCACCCGCACCCCCGAGCACCCGTACACCCGCCAGCTGCTCCTCGCCTCGCCCGTTCCGAACGCCGCCGAGCAGCGTGTCAGGCGCGAGCAGCGCCTCGCGCTGAAGGCGTCGCAAGACGCGGCCTGATCCATCCCCGACTCCCAGGAAGACACATCGTGCTCAAGCCCATCGCCACCGCCACCCGCGAGCTCATCCGCCTCGACGGACTCTGGCGCTTCGCCCTCGACGAGGCCGCGACACCCGAACCGTGGAGCGCCGAGCTCGCCACGGCTCTCGAGGCTCCCGTTCCTGCGAGCTACAACGACGTGTTCGCCGACCAGGCGATCCATGACCATGTCGGGTGGGTCTGGTACCAGCGCACGGCCCGCGTGCCGCGTGGCTGGGCGGGCGATCGCGTTGTGCTGCGGGTGGATGCGGCTACCCACGAGGGCGTCGTCTACGTCGGTGGCACCAAAGTGGCCGAGCACGTCGGAGGCTACACCCCGTTCGAGGTGGACGTCACCGACCTCGCGCCAGCGGGCGAGGAGGTGCGAATCACGATCGGCGTCAACAACGAGCTGACGAACGAGACCATCCCGCCCGGCATGATCTCCACGACTGCGGCGGGCAAGCGCAAGCAGGGCTACCGTCACGACTTCTACAACTACGCGGGTCTTGCCCGCTCCGTGATCCTGTATGCGGTGCCGCCCGTCCGGGTGGCCGATCTGACCGTGACGACAGACGTCGACGGTTCGACCGGAGTGATCGACTACCGCGTCGATGTGACGGGCGAGGCCGAGGTCCGCGTCGCGCTCACCGATGCGGCCGGCGCTGAGGTCGCGACGGCCGACGGGCCTTCCGGGCAGATGACCGTCACGGATGCCGAGCTCTGGCGTCCCGGGCGGGGCTACCTCTACGAGCTGCGTGCAGAGGCCGTCGTGGGTGGTGAGGTCGTGGACGTGTACGAGCTGCCGGTCGGCATCCGATCGATCCGCGTCGACGGCGCACTCTTCCTCATCAATGGCGAGCCGTTCTACTTCCGTGGATTCGGCAAGCACGAGGACAGCGCGTTCCGTGGGCGCGGATTCGACAACGTCGTGATGGTGCACGACTTCTCGCTCATGGACTGGATCGGAGCGAACTCATTCCGCACGTCGCACTACCCGTATGCCGAGGAGTTCCTCGACTATGCCGACCGCCACGGAATCGTGGTGATCGACGAGACGGCGGCCGTCGGGCTGAACCTCGGGCTGGGCGGTGGCTTCCATGGGGGAAAGAGCGAGCCCGCCTACTCGCCGACCATGTTCAATGGCAACACGCAGGCCGCGCACGCCCAGGGCATCCGCGAGCTCATCGGCCGCGACAAGAACCACCCGAGCGTCGTGATGTGGTCGATAGCCAACGAACCGGACTCGATCGAGGACGGTGCTCGGGAGTACTTCGCCCCGCTTGCGGCGCTGGCCCGCGAACTGGACCCCTCGCGGCCCATCACGTACGCGAACGAGTACCGCGGCACGTTCCACAACGACCGTCTCGCTGACCTGTTCGACGTGATCTGCCTCAACCGCTACTACGGCTGGTACATCGACACGGGCGACCTCGAGTCGGCCGCGCTCAAGCTCGAGGCCGAGCTGCGGGGCTGGGAGAGCACGCACGGGAAGCCGATCATCATCACTGAATACGGCGCGGACACGCTCGCGGGCCTGCACGCTGTCGGCACTCAGGCGTGGAGTGAGGAGTTCCAGGTCGACCTCTTGCGCACCTACCACGAGGTGTTCGACCGTGTCGAGGCCGTCATCGGCGAGCAGGTCTGGAACTTCGCCGACTTCCAGACGTCGCAGGGCGTGATCCGCGTGGACGGCAACAAGAAGGGCGTCTTCACCCGTGACCGCCGCCCCAAGGCCGCGGCGTTCGCGCTGCGCGAGCGCTGGCTCGCCGTCGGCGCGGCCGACGCGGAGGCCGGCAAGTGACCGATCCCTCGGTTTCCACGTCTGTCGTGGGTCGCAGCGTCCCGTCGGGTGATGCGCTTCTGCCCGCTGATACCCGCACGCGCGAGATCGCGCGGGAGTTGTACGACGGCGTCGCGACCGCGCCGATCGTCTCGCCCCACGGGCACGTCGATCCTCGGCTGCTTCTGGACGACCAAGCTTTCAGCGACCCCGCCGAGTTGCTCATCACGCGCGATCACTACGTGACGCGGATGCTGCACTCGGCCGGTCTCGATCTCGGTGAGGTCGGGCTTGATCCGAGCCGCCCGGTCGAACCTCGGGAGATCTGGCGGCGCTTCGCGGAGAGCTGGCATCGCTTCGCGGGCACTGCGAGTGGTTACTGGCTCACTCACGAGCTCTCGTCGCTGTTCGGGGTGAACGAGGAGCTTGACGCGCGGTCGGCCGACCGTGTGTACGACCGCATCGCGGCCGCGCTGCTCGAGCCGGAATTCCGTCCGCGCGCGCTGTTCGATCGCTTCGGGATCGACGTGCTCGCGACCACCGACGACCCCCTCGACGATCTCGCGCCCCACCGGGCGCTGGCCGCCGACCCGTCGTTCGTGGGGCGGGTGCTTCCGACTTTCCGCCCCGATGCGTACGTGGATCCGGCTGTCCCCGCGTTCGCCTCGAACGTTTCACGGCTCCTCGGCGCGACCGGCGAGAACACGACGTTCGTCGGTTACCTGGCGGCGTTCGCCACGCGCCGCGCCCAGTTCATCGCGGCGGGCGCGGTGTCGGCCGACCACGGCGTGCTCGAGCCGTTCACGGTGGACCTCGATCCGACGACGGCACAGGAGCTCTTCCGGCGCGCGCTCGCCGGCGACCTGGATGCCGCGGGAGCACGCCTGTTCCGCGGGCACATGCTCTTCCAGATGGCACGGATGAGCGTCGAGGACGGTCTCGTCATGACGGTGCACGCCGGCGTCCGTCGCAACCACCACACCGCGACGTTCGAGAGGTACGGTGCCGACACCGGTCACGACATCCCGGTGCGGACGGAGTACACCGAGAACCTCCGCCCGCTGCTCGACGCGTTCGGCACCGCTCCCGGCTTCCACCTGGTGCTCTTCGCGGTGGACGAGACCGTCTACTCTCGCGAGGTCGCGCCGCTCGCGGGGTTCTACCCGAGCGTCTACGTGGGGGCGCCGTGGTGGTTCCTCGACGCGCCCGACGCGATCCTCCGGTGGCGCTCGGCCGTCACCGAGACCGCCGGCTTCTATCGCTCGAGCGGATTCATCGACGACACGCGTGCGTTTCTCTCCATCCCGGCGCGGCACGACACCGCACGTCGGGTCGACTCGTCCTTCCTGGCGCGGCTGGTCGTCGAGGGGCGCGTCCCGCTCGCCACCGCGCACCGCATCTCGCGAGACCTGGTCGACTCGATTCCGCGCGAGGTGTTCAAGCTGTGATCGTGGAAGACACCCCTGCCGGGCCGCGCCACCCTGTGCGGATCGTGCACATCGGTCTGGGGCGCTTCTTCCGCGCCCACCAGGCCTGGTACACCCAGCACGCGACGGATGCCGCCGACTGGGGCATCGCCGCGTTCACTGTGCGCAGCCCGCGGGCTGCGCGTGAGCTGGCCGCGCGAGGCTTCTCGTACCCGCTCATCGTCCGCGGACCTGACGGCGATGCCGAAGAGCGGATCGAGAGCGTCGTGGCGACCCACGACGGCGCGGATGTGGAGGCGTTCCGCCGCTACCTGGCGGGGCGGGAGGTCGCGGTCGTCACCCTCACCGTCACGGAGGGCGGCTACGGGCTCGACGCTGACGGCGACCCCGATCTCGCCGACGCCGCGGTCCAGGGCGATCTCATCGCGCTGCGAGCAGGCGCGACCACGGCTTCGACGGTGCTCGGCCGGCTGATCCTCGGCCTGGATGCCCGCAGACGTGCCGACGCCGGATCGATCGCGGTCGTGCCGTGCGACAACATCCCCGACAACGGTGCGTTCGTGGCACGGGGAGTGACGGGGTTCGCAACCCAGGTCGACGAGGGCCTGTCCGACTGGATCCGCGCGAACGTCTCCTTCGTGAGCACGTCAGTCGACCGCATCACCCCTCAGGTGGCGGAGGACGAGGTCGTGACCGAGTCGTTCTCCGACTGGGTGCTGGCGGGGGAGTTCCCCGCCGGTCGTCCCCGCTGGGAGAGCGCGGGCGCCCGCTTCGTCGACGACATCGAGCCGTGGGAGAACCGCAAGCTCTGGCTGCTGAACGGGGCCCATTGCGTCCTCGCCTTCGCGGGCATCCCGCGCGGGCTCGAGACGGTGTCGGACGCGATCGCCGACCCGGACTGCCGCGCGCGGGTCGAGGACTTCTGGGCCGAGGCGGTTGCCGGCCTGCCCCCGGGCACCGAGCATGAGGACTACCGCACGCAGCTGATCGCGCGCTTCGCCAACCGTCGCATCGTCCACAGCCTCAGCCAGATCGCCGCCGGTGCGACCTCCAAGGTGCAGTTCCGATTCGCCGCGGTGGCGGAGCGGACGCTCGATGCCGGCCGAGCCCCGGGCGCGAGTGCCGAAGCGACAGCATCCTGGATCCAGTGGTTACAGACTGCTCCATCCCAGTCCGATCCGCGAGCGGACGAGCTCGCCGCTGCGGCGGCATCCGACGACCCGGTCGCGGCACTCATCGCCGTCGTGTCACCGCGGCTCGCGGCATCCGAGGCGTTCGTCGCCCGCGTGCGCGACGCGGCCGGACCGCAACCGAACCCCCGTGCGCACAGTGTGAACGCTGCGCCCCCGTTCTCGAGGAGAGCATCATGATCATCGAAAAGGCTGAAGTCATCGTCACCAGCCCGGACCGCAACTTCGTCACGTTGAAGCTGACGACCGACGAAGGGCACACGGGTCTCGGCGACGCAACCCTCAACGGGCGTGAACTCGCGGTCGTCGCGTATCTCACCGAGCACGTGGTGCCGCTTCTCATCGGGTCGGATGCCTCGAAGATCGAGGACACGTGGCAGTTCCTGTACCGCTCCGCGTACTGGCGTCGCGGCCCCGTGACGATGGCCTCGATCGCGGCGGTCGATATGGCGCTGTGGGACATCAAGGGCAAGGCGGCGGGGATGCCGGTGTACCAGCTGTTGGGCGGGGCGTCGCGCACCGGGCTGCTGGCGTATGGTCACGCGTCGGGGAAGGAGCTGCCGGAGCTGTTCGATTCGGTGCGTTCGCACCTGGAGCAGGGGTACCGGGCGATCCGGATCCAGACCGGTGTTCCGGGGTTGAAGGCGATTTACGGCATCGCGTCGCAGTCGTCCGACACGGGTGGCGGTGAGGCTCGGTACGACCACGAGCCCGCGCGCCGTGGGGCGAAGCCAGTGCAGGAGGATTGGGACACCCGCGCGTACCTGAACCATCTGCCGGGGGTGTTCGAGGCGGTGCGGAGCGAGTTCGGTCCGGACATCCCGCTGCTGCACGACGGGCACCACCGGATGACGCCGCTGCAGGCGGCCAAGCTCGGCAAGTCGCTGGAGCCGTACGACTTGTTCTGGCTCGAGGACTGCACCCCGGCGGAGAATCAGGAGGCGCTGCGGCTGGTGCGTCAGCACACCACGACGCCGTTGGCGATCGGAGAGATCTTCAACACCATCTGGGACTTCAAGGACCTCATCCGCGATCAGCAGATCGACTACGTCCGCGGCGCCGTGACCCACATGGGCGGCATCAGCCCGTTGAAGAAGACACTCGAGTATGCGGCGATGTACCAGGTCAAGTCCGGCATGCACGGCCCGACCGACATCTCGCCGGTCGGTATGGCGGCCGCGATGCACCTGGGTCTCAGCATCCATAACTTTGGCATCCAGGAATACATGAAGCACGGGCAGAAGACGGACCAGGTCTTCGAGCAGTCCTTCACGTGGCAGGACGGTCTGCTCCACCCCGGCGACAAGCCCGGACTCGGTGTCGAGCTCAACCTCGACGAAGCCGGGAAGTACCCGTACGAGCAGGCGTACCTGCCCTACAACCGTCTCGCCGACGGTACTGTCCACGACTGGTGAGCGAGGTGGATACCGGCAACGGTGCCCGTTCGTCGCCGGTCGCGGTCGTCGTGATGGGTGTGGCGGGTGCTGGCAAGTCGACGCTCGCCGCCGCCCTCGCGGCACGACTTGGCGCCGAGTTCATCGAAGCCGACGACCTGCACTCCGCGGAGGCGATGGCGCAGATGGCAGCGGGGGTGCCGCTCACCGATGACGACCGCTGGCCGTGGCTGACCAGGGTTGCCACGCTAGTCCGCGATGAAGGCCGAACGGGGCCGGTCGTCGTGGCATGCTCGGCGTTGCGTCGGGTGTACCGCGACGTGCTCATTCGGGTCAGCGGCCTGGATCTAGCCTTCGTTCATGTCCACGGCACCGATGAAGAACTAGCCGCGCGTATCGGCCAGCGAACAGGGCACTTCATGCCTGCATCGATGCTCGCCTCGCAGTTGGCGACGTTGGAGCCGCTCGCCTCCGAAGAGAATGGCATCGTGGTACCACTTGCGATGCCGATCGAGGGGGCTGCCGAGGTCGCGCTCGAGTTCCTGAGGCAAGTGAAGTAGGCCATCACTTTCCCACCCCAATCACCCAGGGACGTCCGCCGCCAACCCGATACAATCGGAGCATTCGAACCGTCCGGTTCCCTGTCAACACAAGGGAACGCGAGGGTTCCTAGGACATCCGGAGGGGTTCGGAAATCGCCCGAACTCTCCAAGGGGTCGCAGGTTCAAATCCTGTCATCCCGACCGATCGAAAGAGGGTCGGCCGGAAGGCCGACCCTCTTTCGTCGTCTCCTACGAGCGGATCGAGTGTCGCCGCCGCGCGTACACGACCATCCCTGCGCCCAGAAGGAGCAGGAACCCTGCAGCCACGAGTGCGGCGGACGGATCCGCACCGGTCGGCGGCAGACCGCCAGTGGCCGGCGGAGTGGCCGGCGGAGTCGTCGCCGGAGGCGTCGTGACCGGTGCCGCCGCGACGACCACGACGATCGTCAGCGCCTCGCCGGTACCGCCGTCCTTGTCGGTCGACGTCAGCGACGCCGTGTACGTTCCGGCCGCCGCGTAGGTGTGCGTGACCGGCGGATCCGCGGGGCCGACGACCGTCAGGACCGGCGAGCCGTCGCCCCAGTCGACCATGTACGTGAAGTCCGCCGCCATGTCGGCGGACGACGGGTCGTCAGCTCCGACCTTGATGGTGAACGGTGTTCCGGCTGTCGCGGTCAGGGCGCCGGTCACGACGGTGTCGGGCGCCGTGTTGACGACCGCCAGGCTGGTGGTGGCGGTGCTCTGCTGAGAACCGAGCGTCACGCGGAGAGCGATGGTGTGGTTCGACGGGCCGTCGTCGATGCCCACCGCCTCGAGTTGATCCCAGGTCAGCGTGGGCGTCAGGCCGCTCGCGTCGCTGTAGTCGCCGTCCGCGTCGAGATCCCACTCGTATGTGGCTCCGGGGCTGGACCCCGTGCCGTCCAGGGCCACACTGTCTCCCTCGGCCACCGAGTACGGTCCGCCCGCTACCGCGACCGCGGGGGTCCGCACCTCCTGATCGACGCTCCCGCTGCTGGTGGCGTAGGCCGCCGTTCCGGAGTAGGTCGCGGTGATGGGGTGCGTGCCGGCGGTCAAGGCGCTGGTGGTGAGCGTCGCGGTGCCGTTCGCGTCGAGCGCGACGGGGGCGCCGAGCGTGCTGCCGGCGTCGGTGAACGATACCGTTCCCCCGGTGACGGGCGACCCGCCGGCGGTCACCGTCGCGGTGAACGTCACGGCGCCACCGACGAGCGAGGGGTTGAGGCTGGACGTGAGGGAGGTGCTCGTCGAAGCGAGGCCGACCACCTGATCCACGCTGTCGTCGCTGGTGGCGAATGCCGCTGTTCCGGAGTATGTCGCGGTGATGCCATGGGTGCCCACACTGAGCGTGCTCGTGGTGAACGTCACCATCCCGTTGGCGTCCAGGGGAACGTTCGAGGCCAGCGGCGTCGCTCCGTCGGCGAACGAGACGGTTCCCCCGGTGACGGGCGATCCACCAGAGGTCACGGTCGCGGTGAACGTCACGGCGCCGCCGAAGGCGGACGGGTTCACACTCGAGGTGAGCGCCGTCGTGGTGGCGCTCACGGTCGCGACCGTGAGGCACCACCCGCCGCCGATCGATCCGGTGTCCCCGCTCGCGTCGTCCACGACCCACAGGCTCCAGACGCCGTTCGCGTTGCCGCCGTTGAACGACGCCAGGGTGGTCGACCCGCTGATGGCCGGAGCGGGCGCGGGGAACGCAGCATCCGTGCCCTCTGTGTCGAGGTCAGTGGGTCGGAACGTGCCGGAGACGAGCGGTGCAGGCACCGAACCGGCAGCGGCGTCGTCGAAGGTGATCGTCGCGCCGCTCACGGGTGCGATGCCTCCGGCATCGCTCATCAGCAGGAGGTTCGTCGACGGCGTGGGGCCGGACAGCATGACGTCGAGGTCGATCGGCGCGGTGTGCGCGATCCCGTTGAGGGTCGCGGTGACCTTCGTGACCGGACCGGCGAGCCCTGACACGGTGATGTTCGAGGGATAGGGGGTGGAGGCTCCTGCCTGAGGAACCGTCAGCGTCCCCGGGTTGCAGAAGGTGTTCCCGGTGACGACGGTCGTGTTGTCGACCCGCTGCGACACCGAGCCGTTGCTCCCCAGGAATCCGGTGCTGCCCGTGTACGTCGCGAGGATCGCGTGGGTGCCTTCGGTGAGAGTGGTCGTCGTGAGCGACGCCCGCCCCGAGGCGTTCAGGGCGACCGCGGGGCCGAGGGCGGCGTTGTCCGCCGTGAACGAGACGCTCCCTGTCGTCACGGGGCTGCCCCCGGCGGTGACCGTCGCGGTGAAGGTCACCGGGTCGCCGGTCTTCGACGGCGTGCCCGACGTGGTCACCGTGGTGGTCGTCGCCACCGCGGCCTGCTCGGTCGTGATGACGAGGCTCCATCCGCCTGACATCGTCCCCAGATCTCCCGAGGTGTCGTCGACGATGAACAGCTGCCAGGTGCCGTTGGGGGCGACGCCGGTGAATGCTCCCGCGAGAGTCGTCTGCGCGGATGGAGCGGGCGCGGGCGCAGGGAAGGCGTCTGCGCCGCCGTCGCTGCTCGGACGATATGAACCGGTCGGGACGCTGCCGCTCGGCACGACGCCGGCGGCGGAATCGTCGAAGGTGAGCGTCGCGTTGTTCGACGTCGTCAGCGTGTTCGGCGCGCCGACGTCCGACATCACGACCAGGTTCTGCCCGGTGGGCGCGACGACGAGCGCGTCCACGTCGTTGAGTGCCCCATGTGTGAGTCCATGGAAGACCACCTGAACCTTCGTGACGAGCCCTGCCAGACCCGACACCGTGATGTTCGACGGATACGGGGTCGCGGGACCGGTCTGGTTCGCCGATCCCGCCTGGGGAATCTCGATCGACGTCGTGTTGCTGAAGGTCGTCGGTCCGTCCGCGTGCGCCAGGGACGGCGCGGCGACGCCGACGAACAGCGCAAGAGCGATGGAGACGGATGCTGCGACCCCGCGTCGCGGGAATGGTGAGCGTGAGGTCTCGCCTCGCCGTGACTCGGAACTGACCATGCTCTGCACCCCTTCGTCGGGATCCGGTGCGCTGGACCGCCGTGGGGCGAGGGTCACGGACACAGGGCTTGAGGGCACCCTATGACCGGCGTGGTCCGCTTGTACAGGTCCGTCGCCGCCTCGACGCAGCGGCGGCGAGGCGGTCAGCCCGCAGTCGTCAGCACGCGCGCGACGCTGTTCACCCGTGCATCGGGCGTCGACTCGTCGATGTTGACGACGACGGGCTGGTGCTCGAGCACCTCTTCGCGCTCGTACTGTGCATACGACATCACGATGACGACGTCGCCGGTGTGGACGAGGCGCGCGGCGGCGCCGTTGATCTGCATCACTCCGGTGCCGCGCTCGCCGGCGATCGTGTAGGTCTCGAATCGTGCGCCGTTGTTCACGTCGACGACGTGCACCTGCTCGTGCTCGACGATGTCGGCGACCTCCAGCAGATCGGCGTCGATCGTGATCGAGCCGACGTAGTTCAGGTCGCTGCCCGTGACGGTTGCGCGGTGGATCTTGGACTTGAGCAGGGTGCGACGCAAGGGAACTCCTGGGGATAGTGGATCGCGTCCAATAATAGGATCGGTTGCCGCCCGAATCGTGGTCCCGTGTCCGCCCCAGGTAGTCTGGACCCGATGGGGAACACTCGTGCCGAAGCGGCATATCTGCGGGCTCTCGCGGCGTTCCGAACCCCCACCCTCGACCTTCTCCACGGTCGCTACGCGCCCTTCGTGGTCGCGGCCCTCTCGATCGTGTTCACGGTCGATCGCCCGTCGGTCGAGATCTCCGATGCGCACGCCGAGGTCGCCGAGATCCTCGACGAACTCCGTGCCGCGGGCTACGACGAGGGCGATCGCACGCTCCCGGTCGGCACCGCCCGTGAGATCTGCCGCTACTGGGTGCGGGTCGGATGGCTCGTGCCGCAGATCGACGGCGACGCCGAGGTGTACCGCCTGACCGCGCACGCGGTGGGTGCGCTCGAGATCACGGGGCGCACCGCCGGAGGCCGGACGCGCGTGTCGAACTCGCGCGTGCGCACTCTGCTCGAGGCGGTCGAGCGCCTCTCCGATCATGCCGAGACGGATCCCGCCGTCCGGATGGCCCGCCTCATCCAGGAGCGCGATGCGCTCGACGCCGAGATCGCCCGCCTCGAGCTCGGCCAGTCCGAGCCGATCGACGACGAGCAGCTCCTCGAAGAGGCCGAGAACGTCCTGCACCTGGCCCGCGAGCTCCCGGCGGACTTCACACGCGTCGCGGAATCCATCAAGGCCATGCAGCGCGACGTCGTCGCCGACCTGCGTCGTGACGTCCGTCCGACCGGCGAGGTGCTGCGCGAGTACCTCCAGCGCGGCCAGCACGTCATGCAGTCGACCGCCGAGGGCCGCGCCTTCGCCGGGGCGCTGCGCCTGATCGGCGATCCGGAACGCATCGACAGCCTCACCGAGCAGCTGCACACGCTGCTCGCGCAGCCGTTCACGCGTCTCATGGACGGCGAGCAGCGCAAGGAGCTGGACGCCATCGGCCGCCGGGTCGAGCTCGGCGTCGAGGAGGTCCTCACCGCACAGCGCCGCGCCTCCCGCGTCATCACCGGTCAGGTCCGCACCCACGACCCGATCCGCGACCGCCAGGTCGACGATCTGCTCCGCGACGTCATGTCGGGTCTGCAGGCGTGGACCCGCAGCTCGTCCTCCGATGCCCCGGTCGAGCCGCTCCGCAGCCTCCCGATGGCAGACCTCGGCCATCTGCGGCAGTCGGTGAGCGACATCCGTCCTCCCGGCGCGCCCGCTCCGCTCACCGCCGCAGACGAGGACGCCCAGTTCGCGGATGCTGACACCCGCGCGTGGGGAGGACCCCGGTACGCCGAGCTCGAGGCCTACGTCGCCGGCCTCGGCGACGAGTTCGATCTGGGCGATGCGTTCCAGGGGGCCGATGACGAGGCCCGGCGACCGGTGGACCTCGTGGGCCTTCTCGAGATCGCTCACCGCAACGGCATGAGCGAAGGCGGCGAAGTGTCCGTGGTCGAAGCCCTGCGCCCCGACGGGACGACGCGACGGTTCGCGTTCGGATCCGTGACCGCCCGCACCGCGAAGGAGCACGACCATGACTGAGACCGCCACACAGGCCGATCTCGAGGCCGGCGATCTCGATGCCACCGACATCGCCGTCGAGGACGCTGCCGCGAGCGATGCGTTCATCGCGCCCGCGGCGATGGAGGACGACCTCGACGAGCTCTTCCCCGGCGACCGCGGCGTGCTCGACCCCGCGGTGCGGCGCGTGTTCGTGCACGTCCTGCAGCGGCGGTTCCTCCTGGCGGACCGCAACCGCGAGGAGTGGACGGTCCTGCTCGACAACCAGCAGCTCCTCGAATCGCGCCTCAACGACCTCTTCGTCCGCCTGGTGGTCGACCACGACCGCGGCGTCGCGTACAAGCAGCAGGTGCGCTCCGACGAGCTCGAGATGCCCATCCTGCTCAGGGATGCCCCGTACACGCGCTCCGAGACGCTCGTCCTCGTGCACCTGCGCACGGTCTACCAGCGCGAGTCGGCGGCGGGGGAGCCGGCGGCCCGCGTCGACATCGAAGACGTCGAGCAGACGGTCATGAGCTACTTCGTCGATGCCGACGGCGACACCGCCCGCCGGCAGCGCTCGATCCGCAAGGCGATGGACCGGCTGGCGCGCGACGGCATCGTCGATGAGGAGACCACCGGCCGGTTCCGCATCAGCCCGCTCGTCGAGATCGTGCTGAGCGCCGAGAAGCTGCGCGAGCTGCGCGACTGGCTGCGCACGCAGTCTGATCCGGCGGGCGCGCAGGGCGCAGCATCCGTCGCCGCCGTCGATGTGTTCGACGAGACCGACGAAGACGACGAAGACGACGAAGACGACCTCGAGGAGACCTCGCTGTGACGATGCTCGACACGCTGTTCGGGCTGATCCCGGCGGCATCGCGCGGGCAGCAGTGGCTCGCCGAGGACCTGCAGCTCGTCAACTGGGGTGGCTACGACGGCGCGCACCGCGTGCGGTTCTCACCCGAGGCGACCCTGCTGTGCGGCGGGTCGGGCTCGGGTAAGTCGACGCTCATGGACGCGTACATCGCGCTCATGATGCCTCACACGACGCCGTTCAACGGCGCGTCCAACGGGGGAGTGACGGGGCGTCCGCGCGGCGACGAGCAGCGCAACATCCTCTCCTACGGACGCGGCAAGCTCGACGAGTCGCGCACCGACGAGGGTACGAAGATGCGCGTGCTCCGCGGCGACGGCGAAGACACGTGGACCGCCGTCGCGATGACGTGGATCGACCACGACGGGTCCCGCTTCACCGCCGTGCGCGCGTGGTACATCCCGGCCGGCGCGCGTGTGCTCGAAGACACCGTGCGCGTCCGCGCGACGACGGACCGGGCGTTCGATCTCAGCTCGCTCCAGGAAGCCGCCGCTCTGCGCCTCTCCGACCTCTCCCTCCGCAACGCCGGGCTCGACCCGGTAGGCACCGATCGCGAGTTCTCGGCACGACTGCACGCCGTGCTCGGGATCGGCGCTGCGGGCGCGGGGGGCAAGGCGATGAGCCTGCTCGCCCGCATCCAGGCCGGCCAGCAGATCACGACGGTGGACGACCTGTACAAGCGTCTCGTGCTCGAAGAGCCCGAGACGATGACCACTGCCGACGCCGTCGTCGCGCACTTCGACGGCCTCGAGAGCACGCGCACGCGCATGCTGACGGCGCGCCAGCAGGTGAGCGCGCTCGAGCCTCTCCATGAGCTGCGCGAGAAGATCGCGGTGGCGCTCGAGCGCGTGCGGCTGATCGACGAGGTCGGCGAGTTCTCCGACCCGGCATCGCTGGCGACGCTCTGGCGCGCCGATCGACGACTGGGCATGCTGCGCGAGGTCGAGACCGAGCTGCGCGACCGCAAGAATGCGGCCGACACCACGCTTCGTGAAAAGCGTGCGCTGGCGGACGCCGCCGAGGCGGAGCGCGACGGTCTGGTCGAGGTGCTGCGACTCTCGGGCGGCGATCGCCTCGAGACCGCCCAGCGGGAGCTGCGCGAGGTCGAGCGGCGGCTGACCGCGACACAGAGTCGCCGCGCGGGCTTCGACGCAGACCTGCGGGCGATCGGCGAGGAGGCGGCCACGCAGGCCGAGTTCGCCGAGCTGATCGACCGCGCCCGTAAGAGCCTCGCCGACCGCGATGCGAAGGGCGGCGTGCGGGCCGAGTACGCCGAGGCGATCTCGGCGGAGAAGTCTGCAGCACGCGAGATCGCCGAGCTGGAGGCTGAGGTGCGGCGGGCGACAGGGCTGCAGGGCAACATCCCGCGGGCGCTGCACGAATCGCGCGAGCTCGTGGCGCGCGCGGCCGGCATCGAGGTCGAGGACCTGCCGTTCGTCGGCGAGCTCGTCGAGGTGCGCACGGAGTTCGAGCCGTGGCGCGAGGCCTTCAACCTCGCACTGGGCGGTTTCGCGACGACGCTCCTCATCGACGTGGATCACCTCGGGCGATTCCGCACGGCGATCGACTCCGTGCGCACGCCGGTGCGGCTGCGCTACGAGGGGGTCCACGCCGGACTCGACGAGGCGGACCTGCGCGACACGACCACGCTGCCCGGCCGCCTGGACTACCAGAGCACGCCGTTCACGGGGTGGCTGCAGGAGCGTCTCGCCGACCGCTTCGGCTTCGTGTGCGTCGATTCCGCCGCCGGCCTGTCGCAGCACCGGATGGCGCTCACGATCACCGGCCAGATGTCGCAGGGCAGTCGTGGTGCGCACGGCGGCCACGGTCGCGAGAACGTGCTCGGGTTCTCCAACGACCGGCGTCTCGCCGACCTCGCGCGGCAGCTCGACGACGCCCGTGCGCGGCTCGAGCGCGCGACGGAGGACCGCACGCGGGCGGATGCCGCGCTGGACGCCGTCGACGCTCGCTTCGCGGTGTACGCCAAGGTCCGCGATCTCACCTGGGAGCAGGTCGACGTCGCCGCCGTCACGGCCGAGCGGGACCGTTGGCTCGCCGTGCAGGACGACGTGACGGCATCCAATCCCGAGATCGCCCGCGTGCAGGGGCAGATCGCCGCGGCCAAGGGCAAGGCGGCGCGCCTGCGCGAAGAGATCGCGCGCACCGTGGTCGAGCGCGAGCAGATCGAGTCGCAGTGGAGCGACGTCATCGATGACGTCGACGCGGACCAGACGGTGATCGATGCCGCAGAAGACGCGGGACGGATGCTGCGCCCCGAGCAGATCGCGTTCCTCGACGACCGTTTCCGCCTGACCGAGACGTCGCGGCCGGCGAGCGCCTCGGACGCGCTGGCCGGTTTCGTCGCCGCGCTCACGACCGCCGCGCAGCGGCTCACCGAAGACCGCCGCGCTGCCGCCGACTCGCTCGAGCAGCAGCGCGACGGCGTGCGGCGGATCATGGTGAGCTTCCTCGAGCGCTGGCCGAACCCGAACCTGCTGCCCGACCCGGATGAGTCCGTCGACGACTTCGAGCGCATCCTGGAGGCGCTCCGAACGAGCGGGCTGCACGAGCTCGAGGCCGAGTGGCGCGACAGCCTTCTGAAGCTGTCGGGCAACGACCTCACCAACCTCGACTCGACGCTGAGCCGCTCGATCCGCGAGATCCGCGACCGCATCGCGCCGATCAACGAGATCATGCAGGACCTGCCGTTCTACGACGACGATCACCGCCTGCAGATCACGACGCGCGAGAACCAGTCGGAGGCGCGGCGCCGCTTCCGCCGCGAACTGCGCGAGGTGCGGGCGCTCATCGAGGCGGCGTCGTCCGACGAGGAGCGCGAGCAGGTCTACCGGCGGATGTCGAAGCTGATCGGCCACATGCGCCGCTCGTCGCCCGACTTCGGCGATCTGATCGACGTGCGCAACCACGTGCGGGTGAGCGCCGAGCGCGTCGACGCCGCGACCAAGCAGCACGTCGCCCTGTACGACCACATCGGCGAGAAGTCCGGCGGCGAGTCGCAGGAGCTGATCGCGTTCATCGTGGGCGCGGCCCTGCGCTATCAGCTCGGCGATGCGGGTGCGGTGCGTCCGCGCTATGCCCCGGTGTTCATGGACGAGGCGCTGATCAAGGCCGACGCGCACTTCACCAAGCGCGCGATCGGCGCGTGGCGCGGCCTCGGCTTCCAGCTCGTGATCGGTGCGCCGAACGACAAGTACAGCGCCATCGAGCCGCACGTCGACGTCGAGTACGACATCCTCAAGGACACCCGCGGCCGCTCGTGGGCGAAGCCCAAGGTCGGCCTGCGGGGCTGACCCTTACACCCTCGAGCCGCCCGACTCCCACGCCTCTCGCGTGAGGAACGCGAGCTGCCCCGACTTGCCGGGCAGCTCGACCTGCGGTCCGAGGTCGAACCCGACGAGACGAGCACGTGCGACGGCGCGGTCGTTGCCGACGTCGGGCTCGATCACGATGCGGTCCACGGCCGCCCGCGAGAACAGGAACCGGGCGATCGCGTGTCCGACGCGCGTGGTGAACCCGACGGCGGGCGCGCCACGGTCGCCGAGAAGGAAGTGGATGCCGACATCCCCGGGCTCCGTGGCATACACCTCGCCGAGTGGGTCGTTCTCGGGCTCGTACGTCTGCAGCAGCACGATCGGGAGGCCGTCGCGCCGGATCAGGAAGGCGTGGTGGGTCGAGAGAGAGTCGACGCACGCGTAGAGGTCGCTCAGCTCCTGGGGCGTGAGGTCGCCGAGCCCCCAGAATCGGGCGGTCGGTGCCGTGACCCAGCGGTGGATGACCTCGAGATCGGCGACGGGATCGAGCACGGCGACCTCGACGCGACCGAGCACCGGGTCGTCGGCCGTGTGCACGATGGCTCCGGCGGGTCCGCTCACGAGGCGCTGTGTGCTGAGGGTGGTCATGCGGCTCCTGTCGGGGCATCGGGTCGGAGGCGGGACCAGTCGGTCACGACCCGCGCGGGTCGGACCTCGGCCCACGCGGGCAGCTGATCCGCGAAGTGGGGTGAGGCGGGGTCGCCGGCGGCGCCGAACGGCACGCTCCACAGGCTGTTCTCCCGGTCGGCGAGATCCCACGCCCATCGTGCGACCGAGCCTCGCCACGACCGGTCGGTGAGACCGGGGGTCGAGCCCGTACACCGTACGGTGTCGCCGTCGCCCGACAGCGGGACGTCGAGACCCGCTCCCGGATCGACCGTGCCGCGCACGTCGGCGAGCACGTGCACCGGAAGCAGTCGATGCGTCGCGCCCCACTCGTCCGCGTCGGTGGCGTCATCGAGCGCCGCAGCCGCCAGGGGCTCGACGTCGTCGCGCAGCGCAGGGTGTGCGAGCAGCCTCGTCAATGCCGCGGCGACCTGGCCGGTGATACCGAGCCACGGGTCGAACACCGCGCCGTAGCCGTGCGGCGTGTGCAATGCCGCCAGCGCGGGGTGTGCGGCGACGCGCCGCACGAGCGCGGCTCGCCATGCCGCGAACATGCCACCCGAGACGGATGCTGCGTCCATCCGTCCATCCCACTCCCACAGCGCATCGCGCACCGCTGCGGCACGCGGCGGCAACGGCCCCCGCGGCAGGAACTGCACCAGCGCGATCGCCGAGCCGCTCGCCGTGTCGCTCCACACGGGCCCGAAGTCGCCGACGGACCCCGGCCGGAGTTCCTCGAGCAGAACCCGGATGCGGTCCGCGCGGTGGGACGACGAGTACGCCCACCCGAGGTCGATCTCCGGGCGGCCGGGGCGTTCGTTCGCATCCACCGCCACGTCGGTCACCTCGAGTGGGCGCGTGCCCGCTCGATCCGCCGCCGCCGCCACCGCCTCCGCACGCAACGGCAGGCGACGCTCGGGGCGCGGGCGATCCGGCGTCACGCCCACCGTCGCGGCGAGCACCGTGCCGTCGCGGTCGGCCGCGAGCACCCGGTTCACCGGATCGACCCACACCTCGAAAGCGGCCACGACATCCCCGGCCGACCGCGCTCGCAGCAGGCCGAGCAGTGCGCCGGCGCCGAGGTCGGCGTTCGTCCGCGCGGGCATGCGCACGCTCCACCCGACGAGCTCGTCGCCGTCCGCCCGGAGCTCGGTCACGACCGTGCCCCGCTCCGTCTCGATCGCCTCGACGTCGACCGGATCGCCGCCCCGAACCCGGATCACCGAGCGCTCGACGTCGACGTCGCGCCAGCCGTCCGGGCCGAGCGCCTGCACGCCGCCCGGCACGCGGCGCAGTCGCTCGCGGAACAGGTCCACCCCGTGCGCCATCGCGTTCGTCACGCCCCACGCGGCGTCACCGGTGTGCCCGAAGTGCGGGGCCCCGGGCACGCCGGGGAACGCGAGGCCGACGACGTCGAACTCGTCGCACGCGAGCCGCACCTGCTGGTACACGCCGGGCAGCTCGAAGATGCGGTGCGGGTCGCCGGCGAGCAGCGGCAGCCCGCTCGCCGTCCTCGAGCCGTGCAGCGCCCACGCGTTGCTCCCCGACGTCGGCAGGGTCTCGTCGCCGCCGTCGCCGTACCCCGCGAAGACGTCGACCCATGCGTCGCCGAGCGTCGCGGCGACGTGCTCGCGCCACAGCATCACGGGGAACGTCGAGAACAGCGCGTGCGCGACGTGCAGTACGCCGAGCGGGTCGTGGTCTTCCCAGGGTTCCAGGGGTCGCTCGTCGCCGAAGTGGGCGTCGAGCGCCGCGAACTCGGTCGCACCGGCTCCGATCGCCGACATCCCGCGCCGGACCCCCACCGCATAGCGGGTGACGAACGCGCGGGTCTCAGCATCCGTCCCCTCCAGCGCTCGGCGCGCGGTGTCGTCGAGCCGTGCCCGTCGCGCGAAGACATCCCACGCCACGCCGGCCGCGCCGATCAGCTCCGACAACCGCCCCGCCGCACGCAGCCGGTCGACCTCGATCTGCCAGCCACGGTCGCGCGCCGTCACCTCTCCCTGCGCCTCGGCGAGATCGCCCACGTCCGCCGCCCGGAGGTGAGGGATGCCGAGGCCGTCGCGATAGACCTCCGCCATGTCGTCAGACTCCCACAGGCTCCCGCAGCGCAACCGAGCCCACGCGCGAACGCGCGACCGGGTTCGACAGTGTGCCCGCATACATCAGCGACGCGGACTGGTTCGCGAGATCCACCATCTGCAGCGTGTTGCGCAGCTGCAGGCGGTTGAGGCACGAGTGCGCGAACGCGTCGGCGCGCAGATCCACGCGCGAGTCGATCCACGGATGCTGCGCCTCGTGCTCGTCGATGATCTCGGCGGCGATCCGCCAGAACGCGTTCTCGGGCAGCGTGCCGTCGGTGTGGAGGATGCCGGCGAGGTGACGCAGCACGCCGTCGAACACGTCGGTGAAGATCGCGAGCGCCTTCTCTTCGTCGTCGACCGGCGAGACGATGCGGCGCACGTCCTCCGGCACGGTCCGGTCGGCGAGCAAGGCCACCTCTTCGCCGATGTCCTTCATGAACACGCCGGTGGGAACGTGGTCCTCGAGGATGAGGATGAGGTTCTCGCCGTGCGGCATGAACGCGAGGTCGTGCGCGAGCAGGCAGTGCACGAGCGGACGCAGGTAGACCCTCAGGTAGGCGCGCACCCACGCCGTCGCCTCGATGCCCGACTCCCGCACCAGCGCCGTCGCGTACGAGTGCCCCCGCGCGTCGCGATGCAGCAGCGACGCCATGGTCGCGAGCCGCTCGCCCGGCGCGATCAGCGGTACGGGGCTCTCGCGCCAGAGGGCGGCGAGCATCTTGCGGTGGGCCGACGGCGCCGGCGTGCGGTGGTACGCGTCGCCGGTGTACCCGATCGAGGCGCGCTCGCGCAGCACGCGGAAGCCCGAGTCGCGAAGCGTCGCGTCGCCGGCCACGAGCTCGGCGACCCAGTCGTTGATGGCGGGCGTCACGCGCATGTAGGCGGGCGACAGCCCGCGCAGGAACCCCATGTTCTGCACCGCCAGCGCCGTCTTGACGTAGTGGCGCTCGGGGTGCGTCGCGTTGAACATCGTGCGCACCGACTGCTGCGCGCGGTACTCGTCGTCGCTCTCGCCGATCAGCACGAGATCGCGGCGCGCGATGTCGGGCGCGAACGTGATCGCGATGCGCTTCTCCCACTGCCACGGGTGCACCGGCAGCAGGTGGTAGTGGGCGGGGGTCTCGCCGAGCTCGGTCAGCCGATCCGCGAAGCGTGCGTGCTCGGCGGGGGAGAGCTCGCCGGAGAGGAGGGATGCCTCGTCCAGGCCGGCGCCGAGCGCCAGATGCGACGTCGAACGCCGCGCGGCGAGCCACACCATGCGGAACGGCCGACCGGCTTCGGGGGAGTAGGCGGCGTGCGCCGAGACGCCGAAGCCGATGCGGCCGTTGTTCGCGACGAACCCGGGGTGCCCCTCGGTCATCGCGGACTCGATCGTCTGGAAGTCGGCCCCGAGCAGGTCGTCGGCCGACGGCCCGCCGTGCGCGACCTTGAACGCCGCGCTCGCCAGAGTGGACGCGATCTCTTCGAGGTAGATCGGCAGCAGTGCGTCGGACAGGCCGAGCACCGGCTGCAGCTCGAGGATGAACGCCTGCGCGTCGAGGTCGGCGGGCTCGCCGGCCACGAGCCGGTGCAGGCTCGCCTCGTCGAGGACCCAGTGCTCGAGCTCGGTGCGGACCGCCGCGAACCGGTACTCGACGTCGGCGTCAGGCACGACGACCCGCCAGCCGTCCGGGATCGCCTCGGGCGCGAGAAGTCGCTCGTGGCTGAACTCGGCGATCGCCTTGGCGACCAGGTGGCGCTGGGCGTCGGCGAGGTGCGCGGGGGAGAGGTGAGTGGCGGGGGCGGTCATGCGGGGATCCCTGTTCGTGCGAGTGCGAGCGCCGCGACGGCGGCGAGTTCGGAGCGGGCGTAGTCGTCGCGCGTGCAGACGGAGAGCACCGCGGTCTTGGTGTGGTCGCCGTCGTCGACCGAGACGAAGCGCAGCTCGGTGAAGCCGGCGCGGAGGTTCTTGCACCGGATGCGGTCGTTGCGGGCGTCGGGCTCGACGACGACGCGCTGCGCGCCGAGTTCGTCGAAGCACCACGTCATGACCGCGGCGAAGACCGCGTCGGTGAGGCCGTGGCGGGGCGCGCCTTCGGGCGGAGCGATGAGCACGTGCATGCCGAGATCGCCGGGGAGCGGATCATGGATGTCGCGCAGCAGCACCTGCGCCGGGTCGTACGTCTCGGCGAAGAAGGTGGGGACGCCGTCGACCAGGCCGAGCCAGGCCTGCTGATGCGGATCTGCCGTGACGTCCGAGAGGTAGTCGCGCACGGCGCCGACGTCGAGGTCGCCCATGCCCCAGAACGCGGCGTGCGGGTCGGCGAGCCACCGCTGCAGCGCCGGGGCGTCGCGCTGCGGGTCGGCGGGGACGATCGAGGTCGCGAGCGTCATCGGGCGGCCCCGACGGTCGCGGGCACGTCGGCCGGTACCCCGAAGTCCTGGAAGGCGATGCGCCGCTCGATCGGGTACACCTCGCGGCCGATGATCGACGAGAGGATCGACGAGTTGCGCCACGCGCCGAAGCCGAGGTCGGGCGCGGTGAGGCCGTGGGTGTGCTCCTCGCCGTTCTGCACGAACACGCGGCCGCCGTCGACGCTGTAGTCGCGCGCCACCGCGAGACGGCCGAGCATGTCGTGGTCGAGGCGGTGGGCGATCGGCTCCAGGAAGGGTGGCGTCTGCGCGGCGTAGCCGGTGGCGAGCACGAGCGACGCGGTCTCGCGTTCGTGCTCGCGATCCACCTGCGCGTGGCGCAGCTGCAGGCGGTACCGTGAGCCGTCCCATTCGGCGGACGTCACCTCGGTGTCGGTCATCAGCGTGGTCGGCACCGGGCCGTCGGCGCTCAACCGGTAGAGGGTGTCGTAGATGTCGTCGATCAGGTCGGCCGAGATGCCCTTGTAGAGACTCCGCTGTTCGCGCCCCAGGTGCTGACGGATGCCTATCGGCAGCGCGTGGAAGTGATCGGTGTACTCCGGCGACGTCATCTCGAGCGTGAGCTTGGTGTACTCCATCGGGAAGAACCGGGGCGACCGGGTGATCCAGTCGAGCCGGTAGCCGCCGTCCCGCGTGCCCTCGAGCAGATCGCGGTAGATCTCCGCCGCGGACTGGCCGCTGCCGACCACCGTGATGGAACCCGACGCGCGCAGCGCGTCGCGCTGATCCAGGTACTGCGAGCTGTGGATCACGGGGCCCTCGAGCCCGCGAAGGGCCGCGGGGATGACGGGCTGCGTGCCGACTCCGAGCACGACGTGCCGCGCGCGCAGCTCGCTTTCCTCGCCGGTATCGGTGCGCATCGCGCGCACGATGTAGGTGTCGTCGGCGGGGTCGTGCTCTACGGCGATCACCTCCTGGTTCCAGCGCAGATTCGGCAGCTGCGCGGCGGCCCATCGGCAGTACGCGTCGTACTCGGTGCGCAGGGCGTAGAAGCTCTCGCGGATGTAGAAGGGGTAGAGGCGGCCGGTCTGCTTGAGCCAGTTGACGAACGAGAACGGCGAGGTCGGGTCGGCCATCGTCACGAGGTCGGCGAGGAACGGCACCTGAATGGTGGCGCCCTCGATCATCATGCCGTGATGCCAGCGGAACCCGTCGGCGCGATCGAGGAAGACCGCGTCCAGCCCGGTCGGCTCGGCGAGGCACGCCAGCCCGAGGTTGAACGGGCCGATTCCGACTCCGACGATGTCGTGCACGTGCGCGCTCATGCGGACGCCTCCGCACCCGCGAGAGCCTCGTCGAACTCGGGCGCGATGCCGGCGAGGGTGGTGGCGGCATCCTTCACCATCGCGAGGATCTGACGGATGTCGTCGAGGGTGGTCTCGGGATTGAGCAGCGTCAGCTTGAGGCACGGTCGCCCGTCGATCACGGTCTTCGCCACGAGCGCCCGGCCCGACTCGAACAGCACGCGCCGGATGCCCGCCACGAGGGCATCCCGCGCCAGGTCGTCGACGCCCTCGGGGCGCACGCGGAACAACACGGTGCTGAGCTGCGTCCGGCCGACGAGCTCGAGCTGGGGATCCGCCGCGATCTCATCGCCTACCGCCGCCGCGAGGTCGATGACCATGTCGAACATCTCGCCGATCCGGTCGGCGCCGAGCGCGCGAAGCGTGACCCAGAGCTTGAGCGCATCGAACCGGCGTGTGGTCTGCAGCGACACGTCGACCTGGTTCGGCTCGTCGTTCTCGAGTGGGTTGAGATAGTCCGCGTGCCACGCGCCCGCCGCGAGATCGCGGGGCTCCCGCACCAGGATCGCGCTCGACGACACCGGCTGGAAGAAGCTCTTGTGGAAGTCGACCGTCACCGACCGTGCGCGCTCGACGCCCGCGAGCAGGTGCCGCCGGCGCGGCGACACGAGCAGCCCGCAGCCGTAGGCCGCGTCCACGTGCAGCCACACGCCGTGCTCCTGGCAGACGTCCGCGATCGCGGCGACCGGGTCGATCACGCCGCGGTCGGTCGTACCGGCGGTCGCCACGACGGCCATCGGAAGGCGACCGGATGCTGCGGCCTCGCGCAGCGCGAGTGCCAGGGCCGCGGCATCCATCCGTCCCTCCCCGTCGCCTCTGACCTCGATGACCGCGTCGTCGGCGAGACCGAGCAGGAGTGCGGACTTGCCGACGCTGAAGTGGCTCGATGCCGTCGCGAAGACCACGAGCCGGGAGAGCGCGCGCGGGCGCGGCAGGGCAGTGGCGGCCAGCGCCGCCTCACGGGCGAGCAGCAGCGCGTGGAGGTTGGACTGCGTCCCGCCCGACGTGAAGACACCGCCGCCGTGCGTGAAGCCGACGCGGTCCGCGACCCACCCGATCAGTCGCCGCTCCATGAGCGTCCCGACAGCGGACTGGTCGTACGTGTCGACCGACGTGTTGACCGCCGCGAGGACGGTCTCGGCAGCGACCGCGGGCAGCGCGACCGGGCAGTTGAGGTGGGCGGCGTAAGCGGGGTGGTGGAACCACACGGCGTGCTCGAGGAACAGCTGATCGATCTCACGGACGGCCTGCGAAGATCCCACGCCGTCGCCGTCGAGGGGCACGTCGTCGACGAGCCTCTGCAGATCGGCGCGGGAGGCGCCCGAGAAGGGCTGCGTCGTCGTCTCGAACCGGTCGGCGACCTGCGCCGAGGTCTGTGCGATGAGGTCGCGGTAAGCGTCGGCGGTGGGGCGCGTGAGCAGATCGAGCACGGGGGAGAGCTCCTTGGTTAGGGTTGCCTCGCCTAACTAAGTCGATCTCGGAGCGTGTGTCAATGTGCGGGCGTAACAGTTCCCCCGGTCTTCATGGACTGCAGCCAAGAACACGCGGGTGGCGTCAGGCCGCCGGTTGCGGAATCGTCACCACGCCCGCTGCCCCGTCGACGGTCACGTGGACCCCCGTGGTGATCGTCTCGGTCGCGCGCGGGACTCCGACGACCGCGGGGATGCCGTACTCCCGTGCGACGACGGCCCCGTGGCTGTTGGCGCCGCCCATCTCCATGACGAGCCCGCCCGCGGTGAGGAACAGCGGGGTCCAGCCTGGATCGGTCGAGGGGGCGACGAGGATCTCGCCGGGCTCGAGGCGCGCCCCGACCGGGTCGATGATGACGCGCGCGGGGGCGGTGACGGTCCCGGCCGACGCCGGAGTGCCACGCAGCGCCCCGGGCTGATCCGCGGCGGAGCCGGCGCCGACGGCCTCCGGTTCCGTGCCGTCGGACAGCAGCATGCGCGGCACGTGCCGCCGGCGGAGCTCGGCGTCGTACCGGTCTCTGCGCTCACGGACCGTCTCGCGCATGTCCGTTCCGGCCGCGGCACGCTTCGTCTCGTCGAAGTCGAGGAAGAACACGTCGGCAGGGGCCGCGATCCGGCCCGCGGCGGCGAGTTCGATGCCGATGGCGGCCAGCTCCGCTCGTGCCCGGCGCATCGCGATGATCATGAGGAACTTCGGCATCTCGCGCATGCCGACGAGCGCTCGAGCCCTCCGGAGGCAGAACCCGACGGCGGCGGCGCGAGCCCGGCTGCGCTCACGCGCGCGACCGACGAGGGTGTCGATCATCGCCTCGGCGTCGCGCGCACCGGCGGCGAAGTGCTGCGCGGGGGTCGCCGCATCCGTATCGAGGCGGAGGTATCCCGACAGCACGCCGAAGAGGTGCGCGGGGTCTTCAGCCCAGCGCGGCATGCCGAGGTCGATCTCGGCGACGGCGCGGTGGCCGTAGCGGGCGAGGAAGTTCGCCATCACGCGCTGCAGGACGGCCGGCAACGCGCCCGCGAGGTAGGCGTCCGCGAGGTCTTCGGCGTCGCGGGTGCGCAGCGCCGCAGCCGACTCGGCGTCGCGCCGCGCCCGCACCGCGACGTCCCACAGTTCGAGATCCATCTGGGTGGTGACGTTGTCGGGCACGCTGCGGAGCACGGTCTGCAGATCTCCCGGCTGCGTGGAGCCGCGCAGCAGTCGGCCGGCGAGCCCGAGCATGCCGAATCCGACGACGGCGCCGGGCAGGCTCCGGGGCGCCAGGGGCATCGCGCGGAAGAGCAGATCGACGACCCCGTCGACGCGGGTCGGGATGTCGCTGCCGGAGGGGAGGTCGCGCGCCCGCACCTCCGCGGCGAGCCGCTGCACCCGCCGCTGGGCGGCAGCAGGGCTGAAGAGCGCCTGTCCGAGGAGCAACGGCAGCCGGATGCGCGCGGCGAGGTGCAGGAAGCCGCGCGCGAAGCGTCGCCGCGACCGTGGAAGCACCGTGAACCGCGGGTCGTCGAACAGCCCTCTCAGGACCACGGCGGACCGTGCTTCCATCACGTCGAGCGCCCGCGGGAAGATCTCTCGGCCGACCGCCGATCGCACGACGGGCGTCGCGTCGACGAAGATGCGGTCGCCGCCGATCGCGAAGGCGCCGGGTCCGTCGGAGATCCGGGCGGGACGGCGGCCGATGAGGTCGAGGAAGCCGGAGCCGATCACCCGGAAGGCGGCGACGCCCATCGGCGTGATCGGCCGATGGAGCCCCTGCGCGAGGCTGACGCAGAAGTAGACGCGGGTGTCGCCGGCGGGCAGCCGCGCGTCGCGCACGGGCACAGGGAACAGGGTGGTGACCGGCCGCGATTGGGTGAGCCAGGCGTGCCCGTCGCCGTCGATCGCCCACTCGATGTCTTGCGGGCTGCCGAACGCGCGTTCCACTCGGTCTCCGAGCGCGGCGAGCGCTCGTACCTGCGCGTCGGTGACGCTCGCCGGCTGGTCGGCCTCACCGCCGGGTCGCCGATCGAGGATCCGTCCGGTCGCCGTGTCGATGACGAAGTGGTCCGGGTCGACCGAACCCGACACGACCGCCTCGCCGAGACCGCGCGCCGCGTCGAGCACCGCCTGGCGGCGGCGGCCGGTCACCGGGTCGGCCGTGAACAGCACGCCCGCGGACCCGGCATCGACCATCCGCTGCACGACGACTGCCAGGGCGACTCCCGCGCCGTCGATGCCCTGCGCGGTGCGGTACGCGACCGCGCGGTCGGTCCACAGCGACGCCCAGCAGCGGTGGACCGCATCCAGCACGTCGTCGATGCCGGCCACGTTGAGGTAGGTGTCCTGCTGGCCGGCGAAGCTCGCACCCGGCAGGTCCTCCGCGGTCGCCGACGATCGTACGGCGACGGCACCGGCCCCCGGCTCCAGCCGGTCGTACGCCTCTCGCACCGCGTGGGCCACTTCGTAGGGGAACGGCGCCTCGAGCACGGCCGTACGCGCGGACGCGGCATCCGTGATCGTCCCGGACTCGACTGCCGAGCCGCGGACCGCGCGCCGGTAGGCCGCGGTGGTGACGCAGAAGCCCGGCGGCACGTCGAAGCCCGCGCGGATCAGCTCGCCGAGGTTCGCCGCCTTGCCGCCGACGGTCGCGAGGTCATCGGCCGACAGTTCCGCGAGGTCGACCACGAAGCCGCCGTGCGGTGCGGGGCTGGACGCGGCCATGGTGTCGTCCTATCGGCCAGGTCGGCCCACGCTCGTGGGCTCAGGTGCAGAATCGCACTCCCCGCACCCCGCCACAAGATCGACCGGGCTCGTCAGTCGGCCCAGGCCTCCTCGATGGCGATGTCGCGTCCGAGCACCCTCGCCGCCGCGCGGTGGCCGGAGAGCATCGCCGCGGGCACCGTCGCCGGGTCGTCGGTCCACGTCGCCTCGCCGGCGAGGTGGAGCACGCCGCCGATCGGCGTCGCGAGGTCGTCGTGGTCGGCCGTCGTCGACCCGACCGTCATGTAGGCGTACGACCCGTGCGACCACGGGTCGTCCTGCCAGTCCGTGATGTGCACGTAGGTCGGCGTCCCGACACGCTCGCCGTACAGGCGCCGCAGCTGCACGAGGATGGACTCGATGATCTCGTCCTCGGTCCAGTCCCACGTCTCGACCGCCGCCGGGCCGGCCGCGAAGGTCAGCAGCGTCGGCGTGCCGTCGAGCGCGGTGAGGTCGTACCACGAGTGCCACCACCGGCTCTCGGGGCCCTGCTGGCGGATCGCGTAGACGCCGTCATCCCAGAACTTCGCCGGAAACCGCAGGAACACCTTCTCGAACGCATTCATCGTGAGCCTGCTCAGCGCGCCGGCGACGGGTTTCGGCAATGCGGGCTCGATCACGAAGTCGTCCGACTGCAGCACGCCCACCGGCACGGTGACGATCGCGGTGTCGGCGGAGAACAGCCCGTGGTCGGTCGTGACCAGCACGCCCTCCGCAGTCCACTGCACGGCGGACACGACATGGATGAGACGGATGTCGAGTCCCTCGGCGAGCCGCCGCGGCAGGCGGTCGTACCCGTCGGGGAACACGACCTCGTCGCCGTCGATGGAGTCGTCGTCGAGCCCGTGCGCGGCGAGGTCCTCGATCCACGCGCCGTACTGCTCCTCCGAGCGGTGCTCGAGGTACTCGCGCACACGCTGCGTGCGCTCCGCGTCCCATCCCTGGGCGGCGAGCGCGGCGTCGGTCACATCCCGGTACGACGCATCGGGGGCCGAGGCGGCGACGACCTCTCGCAGTGTGGCGTCGACGGCGTGGATGTCGTCGATGTACGCCCGGGTGGCGGCATCCGTCAATCGCTTCCCGTCGGGTCCGTAGTACGCGATCGGGCGGCTGTCGGGCTGGTAGCCGCCGACGGTGAACTCGACGGTGCGCATGCCGAAAGCCTCCGCCGCCGCGGCGACGGGGGAGTCGGTGATGCCGTGGATCCACGAGGCGCCCATGTCGGTCACCGTGCCCGGGAAGTGGCGGTCGGTCGAGACGCGGCCGCCCACGCGGTCGCGGGCCTCGAGCACGACGACACGACGGCCGGCCTTTCTCAAGAGGCGTGCGGCGGTGAGACCTGCCACCCCCGCGCCCACCACGATCGTGTCGAAATGATCCATCTGCGATCCTCCTCGGCCGGCGCATCGCCGCGCCCTTCGACGCTAGCGGCATCCGGCAGATCGCAGATCCACGGGCGCCGCCGCGTCAGAGCTTGTAGCCGATGGCGCGCAGCAGATCCCGGCGATCCGCGACGTCCTGCTCGGTCTCGACGCCGACCGGCGGCTGACCGTCGATGACACCCGCGACGCCGCGCCCGGCGTCGGTCGCCGCGACGAGTATCTGCACCGGGTTGGCGGTCGCACAGAAGATGGAGCAGACCTCGGGCACGGCCTTCACCTGGTTGAGGACATTCACCGGGAAGCCGCCCTGCAGCATGATCACGAACGCGTGGCCCGCGCCGATCGCCAGCGCGGCATCGACGGCGAGCGCGACGAGGTCGTCGGCGTTGCCCGTGCGGCGCACCAGCCGCGCACCGGATGCCTCGCAGAACGCGACCCCGAACCGCAGCGTTCCGCCGACCCCGGCGAGTGCTTCGTGCAGGTCCTCGACGGTCTTGATGAAATGCGATTGGCCCACGATGACGTTCACGTCGTCCGGCTTGACCAGCGAGACGACCTCGATGTCGACGGTCATGGGAACCTCCTCCGACAGCGCCAGCCTAGACTCCCGGCCTTCTCGCCGCGCGGGGGTCTGCGCGCGCTATGCCGGCCGTGTGGTGAGCAGCAGCCGGCAGTGGTGCGCCGTCACGAAGGGCTCGAGGCGCTTGAGCTCCAGCGGACCCTCGGTGTGCAGCAGCACGTCCTGCACGAGGCGCGCGTGCACGCCGCACACCAGGGCGCGGTCCTCGTCGATCATGTCGTGGTACCGGCACGGCGCGAGGTCGAACGACAGCGTCTTCTCGTCCACGGCCGGATCGAGCCCGGCGTCGTCGAGGTGCTCGTACAGCACGTCGAGCTGCCGCGCGGCGTCGGCGGGAAGCTCCGGAGCCTCGCTGCGGGTCACGGCACGCAGCATCCGTCCCCTCGCCTCGGCGCCCTCGACGCGCGCGCTCGCCGCGTCGCTCGACGCCGACTCGCGCACGGGGTGGAACACCACCGGAGGGCGCCCGCGGACGCCGACCTGGATCGTCTCGCTGCGGATGAGCCCCTCGTCCTCCAGCACGCGCAGATGGTCGCGGACCGTGTTCAGCGGGATGCCGGACTCCGAGGCGAGCTCGCCGGCGCGGCGTCCGGGCACGCGCTGAATGGCCTGCAGCAGCTGCAGGCGGCGGGGCTGGGTGAGTCCGCGGAAGTCGTGCGCGCGGCGGGGCATGGTTCCAGGGTAAGAGGGCTGTCTCCGCCCGCGCTGAGAGGTCGACCGGATAAAACCGGTGGAACGCCCGCCGCGTGATGCAGGGACGGAGGAGAGTCGAGGCCGTCGCGTCCGGTCCGAGAAAGGAACCCCATGCAGCTCTCACCGGAGTCCGAAGCCATCGTCCGCGCCACCGCGGGTGTCGTCGCCGAGCATGCCGAGGAGATCACGAAGGTCTTCTACCCGGCGATGTTCGCCGCCCACCCGGAGCTCCTCCGCGTCTTCAACCGCGCGAACCAGGCGGTGGGGGAGCAGCCGAAGGCGCTCGCCGCGTCGGTCGTCGCCTTCGCGGTGCAGCTCATCGACCCGAACGCGCCCGACTTCACCCCCGTGATGCGCCGGATCGCCCACAAGCACGTCTCGCTCGGCATCCAGGCGCGCTCGTATCTCGTTGTCGGACACCACCTCCTGGCGGCCGTGGGGACGGTGCTCGGCGACGCCGTGACCCCCGAGGTGAAGTCCGCGTGGGACGAGGTCTACTGGCTGTTCGCGACGTCGCTGATCGCCGAGGAGGCGAAGCTCTACGCCGAGGGCGGCACCGACCCCGAGCAGCCGTGGCGCTCGTACCGGGTGGTCGAGCGGTTCGAGGAGTCCGACGACGTCTTCTCGCTCCTGCTCGCGCCGGTCGCGGGCGAAGTGCCCTCGCACCACACCGGGCAGTACGTCGCGATCGCGGTGGACCTGCCCGACGGCTCGCGCCAGCCGCGCCAGTACACGATCTCGTCAGGCCCGCGCGGCGACTCGCTCCGCGTGACGATCAAGCGCGTGCGCGGCGTCGGCGACACCCCCGACGGCCAGGTGTCGACGTGGCTGTTCGAGAACGCGAAGCCGGGCACGGTGCTCGACGTGTCGCAGCCGGCCGGCGACGTGGTGCTCGACGATTCCGAGCAGCCCCTCGTGCTGGTGTCGGCAGGCATCGGCATCACGCCGGTCGCCGCGATCCTCGAAGACCTCTCCCGTCGCCAGCCCCAGCGCACCGTGCGCCTCTTCCACGCCGACCGCGCGCACGACACGCATGCCCTCTACTCGTCGCTGCGCCGCCAGGTGCTCGCGATGGACGATGCGAAGGCGCAGAACTGGTACGAGACGGATGCTGCGACCGCCCCCACGCTCCACCCGGCGCGTGAGGGGTTCATGGACCTCGCCGACGTCGAACTGCCCGCCGGCGCGACGGTGTTCATGTGCGGCCCGCTGCCGTTCATGCGCACCTCCCGTGCGACGCTGATCGCGCGCGGCATCCCGAGCGAGCGCATCCACTATGAGGTCTTCGGCCCCGACCTGTGGGCGCAGAACCCCGAGGGCGCGGCCGCCTGAGCTGGGGGACGACGGCCGGTACCCGCGCGGGTGCCGGCCGTTCGCGTTGGCGCGCGCACAGGATCGGAGGTCTCGCCCGACACGCCGGGGACGGATGCGGCCAGCCGGCGTGTCGCGAAGGACCTCCGATTCTGTGCCCGTCGCCGGAGCGGCCTACCGCCCGCTCGACCTCGGTGGGACCATGAACCATGGCGACGGGGGCCGACGGGGACGGGGCCGACGGGGGCGAGGCCGAGAGCGACGCCGCGCTCGCGCGCCGGCTGCAGATCCTCGCGACCGAGCACTGGGGTCTGCTGGCCGCACGCAGCACCGCGCAGAGCGAGGTGCTCACGCGCATCACGATCTACCTCACGCTCGTCTCGGCGGGCCTCGTCACCATCGGCCTGCTGGGGCAGGCGACGCGTTTCGGGTCGTGGTTCCCCGCGGCGGCGCTCGGCATCCTCGGGTTCCTGTCGGTCGTCGGCCTGCTCACGCTCATGCGCGTGATGACGGTCGCCGAAGAGGACCTCATGTACGTGGTCGCGATGAACCGCATCCGCGGCGCCTACGCCGACGTCGATCCCACCGCCGCCCGCTATTTCCTCGCCTCACCCAGCGACGACCAACTCGGGTCCATGGTGACCTACTCGTTCCTTCGCTACCGCGGCGGGCTGGAACAGGTGCTCGGCTCGTCGATGATCCTCAGCATCCTCGTCAACGGGTCGGTCGGGGGCATGTTCGTCGGCGGTCTCTGCGCGGCTCTCGGCACGCCCGTGATCGCGGCGGTCGTCGTCGGCGTCGTGGTCGGTCTCGCCATCGTCGCCTCCGCCGTCCTGTACGGCGGGTTCCGCTACCGGACGGTATGGACGACCTACAGGCCGCTCCGCCCGAGCGCGGGCCCGCCTCCGCACTGGGCGCGACGCTGATCTGCGCACCGCGGCAGGCGATGAAGGACAGCCGCGTCGTGTCGCGGATGTATCAGACGGGGGCCCAGACGCTCTGTCGTGTCGTTGAACCCGACATCGAGGAGCTGTCATGCGCATCACCTACCGCATCCTGTCATTCGCCATCTGCGCGCTCGTCGCGCTGCAGGCGGCGTCGCACGCCTGGGCCTCAGCCGGGCTCGGCCTGTACATCGCCGAAGGCGGCGTCGTCGACGCGTCCGCGCAGGAGGGCCCGCCGCCGTTCCCCGAGGTGATGGGCTTCATGATCCACGGCATGAACGGCATGTTCGTCATCCCGGCGCTCGCGCTGATCCTGCTGATCGTGTCGTTCTTCGCGAAGATCCGGCGGGGCGTCGCGTTCGCCGCCGTCGTGTTCGGGCTCGTCATCCTCCAGGTGACGCTCGGCCTGTTCGGTCACGGCATCCCGCTTCTCGGGTTCTTCCACGGCGTGAACGCGCTGCTGCTGTTCACGGCGGCGCTCCTGGCCGGACTCAACGCCTCGAAGCGCCGCGTCTCGGCACAGGCCGACGCGGTCGCCACGCCCGCTGCCGCCAGTGCTTCCGCCTAGGACCGCATCAGCGAAGAGCCGGTGGGCGTGGTTCGCCCGCCGGCTCGGCGCTGTACTGGGCCTGGTCGCGGTCGGGCTCGTCGGCTGGATGTGGTGGGCGAGCGTGCTCCCCGGCTCGTACTCGGCGCTCGACATGGGCGTGCCGGATTTCGGGGGCGGCGCCGGCTCCGAAGCCCACGCCGCGGCGCACGCCCATGCAGGCGCCGCCGACGGCACAGCGGCCGCGCCCGCAACCGGTGAGACGTCCGTGCCCGACCTGATCGTCGACCCCGATCGGCCCGCCGACGTTCACGTCGAGCTGACCGCGCGGGCCGAGCGCGTGAGCCTCGACGGCGGAGAGCCGTTCGACGGCTTCACCCTCAACGGCAGCACGCCGGGCCCGACCATCCGGGCGACGGAGGGCCAGCTCGTCGAGGTGGTGCTGCGCAACGAGGACGTGCCCGCCGGCGTCACCGCGCACTGGCACGGGGTCAACGTCCCCAACGCGATGGACGGCGTCGCCGGCGTCACGCAGGACGCCGTCATGCCAGGGCAGAGCTTCACCTACCGCTTCGTCGCCGAGCAGGTCGGCACGTTCTGGTACCACGCGCACCAGGCGTCGCACCCGCAGGTGGTCGGCGGCCTCTTCGGCGCGCTGATCCTCGAACCGGCTCCGGAGACGGATGCCGCAACCGCCGCCGTGACCACTGCCGGCGTCGACCTGGTCGCGGCGATCCACACCTACCCGGGCGGGCAGCGCACGATCGGCGGCGCGCTCGGAGCCTCCCACCACGACGCCGCTCCCGGCGACATCGTCCGCGTGCGGCTCGTGAACACCGACTCCACGCCCACGTCGGCGTGGGTGACCGGTTCGTCGTTCCGGGTGCTGGCGGTCGATGGGCACGACCTGGTCGGTCCCACGCCTGTCGACGATCACAGCGTGCAGATCACCGCAGGCGGCCGTGCCGACCTCGAGCTGCGCGTTCCCGACAGCGGCGCCGCCCGCGTGCAGGTGCCGGGGGTCTCGGTCACCATCGGCCCCGACGGCGTCGATGCCGACGAGACGTCACCGCCGAGGGAGCATCTCGACCTGCTGTCCTACGGCGAACCGGCAGACGTCGACTTCGACCCCGAAGCGCCGGAGCGCCGCTTCACCTACGACATCGGCCGCCTCCCCGGCTTTCTCGACGGTCGCCCCGGCTACTGGTGGACGATCAACGGCGGCATGGGGGCCGCGGTGCCGATGTACATGGTCGACGAGGGTGATGTCGTCGTCATGACGATCTCCAACAGCAGCGGCGAGGGGCATCCGATGCACCTGCACGGCCACCACCTCCTCGTCCTCTCCCGTGACGGCATACCGTCGTCGGGCAGCCCGTGGTGGGTGGACTCCCTCGATGTCGCACACGGCGAGTCGTTCGAGGTCGCCTTCGTGGCCGACAACCCCGGCGTCTGGATGGACCACTGCCACAACCTCCCGCACGCCTCGGAGGGGCTCATGACCCACGTCGCCTATCACGGCGTCACGACGCCGTTCCGCCTCGGGCGCGACACCGGTAACGACCCGGAGTGAGCGCCCGGCCCCGCCCCTCGCGTGAGAGTGTGGGCGCATGACCTCGCTCGACCCGCTCCCCGCGAACGGCCCGGCGCTCGTCATCCGGCAGGAGGAGCGAGCGGATGCTGCGACCGACCTCGAGCGCTCCGTCGAGCTCGACTGGGACCCGGCGACCTTCGGCACCCTGGCCACCGAGGTCCCGCGTCTGCCGAGGTCGACGGTCGAGGACGCCCTGATCACCGCGCTCGCCGGCGCCGCGTGAATCGCTGTTGCTCGCGGGTCCGGGCCGTTTCGACTCGCTCGTTCCTCGCTCGCTCAACGACCGGTGGAGAAGGCCACGTCAACGGCCAAACCATCGTGCGTTGCGTCGACTCGCTCGTTCAGCGACCGGGTGCCATAACCCCCGGTCGTTGAGCGGAGGGCGCTCTGGCGCCCGCAGTCGAAACGCCCCGAGCATCCGGGATCATCGGCCCCTGCTCACCCCGTGATCGAGCCGAGGGGCTGCGGGATGCCGCCGCCCGCGGGACGGAGGGTGCGGGCGTAGTCCTCCTTGAGCACGGCGAGGTGGAACCACGCCTCGACGCCCGAGACGCCGGGGATCTCGCGGATCCGCTCGAGGCTCGCGTACAGCGCGCCGGCGGACGGTTCGACAAGAGTCGTCACCACGTCGAAGCGGCCGAGGGTGCGCGCGGCGAAGTCCACGCCGCGCCACGTGCGCAGCGCATCGGTCACGCGGTCGTCTGTGCCCGCGAGGTTGAGGCCGACGCCCATCGACAGCTGGCGGTGCACGAGCCCGCGCGCCTCGACGGCGCTGATCTTGATGACGCCGCCGTCGACGAGCCGCTGCACGCGTGTCGTCACCGCCGAGGGGGAGAGCCGCACGGCCTCGCCGAGCGCCCGGTAGCTCTTGCGGCCGTCGCGCTGCAGCTGCTCGATCAGCGCGGTGTCGATCGCGTCGATGGTGACGTCGCCGTGGTACTCCGAGACGAAGAACCCCTTGACCACGTCGGTGTAGATCAGCGTGTTGATGTCGGCGACGCCGGGCAGCGCCCGGATCTGGGCGAGCAGGTCGTGCAGCGCCGGCATCGACCCGAGTCGCACCTCCGTCACGAGGTCGTACGCGCCGCCGACGGCGGAGACGAGCACCGTCTCGCTGAGTCCGCGCAGATGCTGCGCCACGGGCTCGACGCCGCCCTGCGTGCGAATCGATACGTGCGCCAGCACATGCTGCCCGAGGAAGACCGGGTCGACCGCGGCGACGACCCGCACGGTGCCGTCGGCCAGCATCGCGTGGAGCCGGGTCGAGACGGCGGCGCGGGACTGGCCGAGGCGACCGGCCAGCGTGTGGATGCTCGCGCGCCCGTCGACCTGCAGCTCGCGGATGAGTTCGGCGTCGAAATCCATCGCGATCGTCCAATTCGTCGATTTTCCCGGGAACGCACGTCGTCGCGTGCGGAATCCGAGTCTAGAGCCCTGTCCACAGGACGCGACAAGTGATTCTGTGCAACAGATCGAACAGAACGCCAGCAGATTCAAGCCAGGGCTGGAGTTCTGCCCTTGCCAGCGGCATCCGCTCGTCCTTAGCCTTCATCGCATCCCCGATACATCCGCAAAGGAGCGGTCATGACTTCCACCACCAGCAGGGCGCGGCGCTCAGGCATCGCCGCGTTCGTGGGAACCACCATCGAGTGGTACGACTTCTACGTCTACGCGACGGCCGCTGCGCTCGTGTTCGGGCCTCTCTTCTTCCCGAGCGGCGACCCGCTCGCCGAGACCGCCGCCGCCTTCGCGACGTTCGCCGTGGCCTTCCTCGTGCGCCCGCTCGGCGGCATCATCTTCGGTCACATCGGCGACAAGCTCGGCCGCCGCGTGTCGCTGGTCATCACGCTCCTCCTGATGGGCGTCTCGACGGTGCTGGTCGGCTGCCTCCCCACCTACGAGGCGATCGGCATCGTCGCCCCGATCCTCCTCATCCTGCTGCGTGCGCTGCAGGGCCTCGCGGTCGGCGGCGAGTGGGGCGGCGCCGTGCTCATGAGCGTCGAGCACGCTCCGGCCGGCAAGAAGACGTTCTACGGCGGCTTCACGCAGCTGGGCAACCCGGCCGGCGCGCTGCTGGCGTCGGGCATCTTCGCGATCATGTCGCGCTTCGGCGAGGACTTCATCATGAACGGCGGATGGCGCATCCCGTTCCTGCTGTCCATCGTGCTGGTGGGTGTCGGCTTCTGGGTGCGGTACCGCGTCGAGGAGTCGCCGGTCTTCGAGCAGAAGGTCGAGGGCCGCAAGCAGACCATGCCGCTCGCGTTCGCACTGCGCGTCAACTGGAAGCCGATCCTGCTCGGCATCGGCCTGCTGCCCATCTCGACCGGCGGCTACTACCTCGCCACCACCTTCGCGACCTCGTACGCGACCGGCGAGCCGATCAGCATGAGCCCGCAGCTCATCCTCGACGCCATGACCATCGCCTCGTTCATCGAGTTCGTCGTGACGCTGCCGGTCGCGTGGCTCGGTGACAAGTGGGGCCGCAAGAACATCATGTACATCGGCCTGGTGACCTCGGTGCTGACGTTCGTGCCGTTCATGCTGGTGCTCCCCGGCAAGGTCGAGCCCGTCATCTTCCTGCTCGCGTCGCTCGTGCGCATCGCGATGAGCGCCACCTACGCGCCCATCGCCGCGATCCTCGCGCAGATGTTCCGCCCGCAGGCGCGCTACACGTCGATCGCCCTGTCGTACGGCGTCGGAGCGGCGATCTGGGCCGGCTTCTCGCCCTGGTTCGCGACCATGCTCATCGCGTGGACCGGCAGCGTCTGGTCGGTCATCTTCATGTTCATCGGAATGGCCCTGCTCGCCGGCCTCTGCACCTGGCTTGCGCCGCAGCACTCCGACGAGGCGCCCGTGACGGACTCGTTCACGCCGCGCACCGACACCACGGCTGCCCGCACCCTCTGAGCACGGCTCCGTCCGCACTCGAACTCGAACCGAGGACACCATGAGAAAGCTCGCCCCCTTCGACCGCCCCGCGCAGCAGGCCCCGCGCCTGGTGATCGCCGGTGCCATCCACACCGTCGACGCGCAGGGCCGCACCGCCACCGCGATGCTCACCGACCGCGGACGCATCGTCGCGATCGGCACGACAGAACAGTGCCGGGATGCTGCGGCCGCCCTGCGCCTGGACCCCGAGGTCGTCGACCTCGGCGACGCCGTCGTCGTGCCGGGCTTCGTCGACGCGCACGCCCACCCGCTCATGTACGGCCAGCTCATGACCTGGGTGGACTGCGGACCCGAGAAGGCGGGCAGCATCCCCGAGATCGTGGCGCTGCTGAAGGCCGCGGCGGCCGAGCTCCCCGCGGGTCGACCGGTGCGCGGCTACGGCTACGAGCATCGCAACCTCGCCGAGCAGCGGCATCCGTCCCGATTCGAGCTCGACGAGGTCGCGACCGACCGCGAGGTGTACCTCATGAACGCGTCGGGGCACGGCGGTGTCGTGAACTCGTACACGTTCGAGCTGAACGACGTCGACCGTGACACTCCGAACCCCGAGGGCGGCGAGATCTTCCGCGACGCCGACGGCGAGCTGACCGGCGAGATCTCGGATGCCGCGTGCAACATGCTCACCGGGGTCCACGGGGTGAAGATCGGCCACCACGGCCCGAACTTCCACCTCGCCGACGAGCCGGAGGAGCACCTTCGGCAGCTGGATGTCGCGACCCAGCGCTTCCTCGCCGGGGGAGTCACCACGATCGGCGACGCGCAGGTGTCGCGGCGCGAGTTCGACATGTACCTGCGGCTCGCCGAGGCCGGGCGCCTGGAGCTCAGGGTCTCGATGTACCTGCTGTCGCACCTGCTCGACGACGCGCTCGAGATGGGCCTCGTCGGCCAGTTCGGCAACGCGCACCTGAGCTTCGCCGGCATCAAGCTCTACGCCGACGGCACGCTCGGCGGGTGGACGGCGTACTTCCCCGACGGCTACGTCGGCGACCCGTGCCGCACCGGCCAGCTGTACCACGAGCCCGCCGAGTACACCGCGCTCGTCCGCAAGGCGCATGCGGCGGGGCTGCAGACCGCGACCCACGCGCAGTCGCCGACGGCGATCGAGATGGTCGTCTCGGCGATCGAGGCGGCGCTGGCCGAGCACCCCGACGACGATGCCCGCCACCGCATCGAGCACTGCGGGCTGCCGACGCCGGAGCAGATCCGGCGCATGGCGGCAGCCGGCATCCGTCCCGTCAACCAGACCCAGCACTACTTCAACTGGGGCGAGGGCGTCGAGCAGGCGATCGGCACGCCGGGGGAGCGGTTCAATCCGCTCGGCGAGTTCGAGGCGGCGGGGGTGCCGTTCACGATCTCGTCCGACGCGCCGGTGGCCGAGCCCATCCCGCTCGAGGCGATCCAGACCGCCGTCACCCGTGTGACGCGCCGTGGCCACAAGCTCGGTCCCGACAGCCTCCGGGTGTCGGCGGATGCGGCGCTGCGCGCCCACACGTACGAGGGCGCGGTCTCGCTCGGCCGCGAAGACGACCTGGGCTCGCTCGAAGCCGGCAAGTACGCCGACTTCGCAGTGCTCGGAGCCGACCCGCTGACGGTCGACGCGACCGAGATCTCCGAGATCCCGGTGCTCGAGACCTGGGTCGGCGGAGAGCGCCGGTACGCGATGGCTCGTGTCGAGGCGCTGACGTGACCGCCGACGCCGCGGCGCGGTACGCCGACACGACCGGCCGCGCGGTGCTCGAGACCGTGCGCAACTACGGGGTGACCGCCGTGTTCGGCATCCCGGGCACCCACAATCTCGAGCTCTACCGCCCGCTCGATGGCCTCGGCCTGCGCGCGGTGACCAACCGGCACGAGCAGGGCTCGGGCTACGGCGCCGACGGCTGGGCGCAGCAGACCGGGCTGCCCGGCGTCGTCATCACCACCTCGGGGCCGGGCCTGCAGAACGCGATGAGCGCGATCGGCACGGCGTTCTGCGAGTCGCGACCGCTGCTGGTGATCTCACCCGGCGTCGCGCTCGGCGCCGAGTTCCGCGACGTCGGCACCCTTCACGAGACGAAGGACGCGACCGCGATGGTCGGCGCGATCGCGGAGTGGTCGCGGCGCGTGACGAGCGCGACGGATGCCGTCGACGCGGTGCACGACGCGTTCGCGCTGTTCCGCACCGGGCGCCCCCGTCCGGTGCACATCGAGATCCCGCTGGACGTGCTCGAGGCGCCGGCCGACGTGCCGGCGGCGGCACGCGAAGCTCGTCCCGCTCCGGCGCCGGTTCGCGGTGACGCGGGTGCGGTGCGTGATGCCGTGAAGCTGCTGACGGATGCTGCGCGCCCGGTGATCGTCGCCGGCGGCGGTGCCACGCGCGCCGGCCGGGCGATCACGGCGCTCGCCGAGCGGCTCGGCGCCCCGGTGCTCACGACCCTCAACGGCAAAGCCACCGTCGACGAGCACCACCCGCTGTCGCTGGGCTCGAGCCTGCGGCTCGAGGCCGCGCGCCGGGTCGCCGAGGACGCGGACGTGCTCCTCGTGCTCGGCTCGAAGCTCGGCGAGGCGGAGCTGTGGGCCCCGCGGCTCGAGGCGCGCGGCGCGGTGATCCGTGTCGACATCTCGGCCGCGCAGCTGCACAAGAACCTCGACGCGTCCGTCGGCATCGTGGGGGACTGCACCGCCGTGGTGGAGGAGCTCCTCGCGGCGCTTCCCGACGGGCCTCGCGCTCCCCGTGACGTGACCGCCGAACGGGAGGCGATCGCCGCCGAGACCGCTGCGATCCTCCCGGAGACCGTCGCGCTCGCCGAGGCGATCGCCGCAGCCCTCCCGCGCGACGCGATCGTCTCCGGCGACTCGTCGCAGATCGTGTACATGGCGCTCGCCAACGTGCTGCGTCAGGCATGCCCGCACTCGCTGCTCTACACGCCGACCTATGCGACGCTCGGCTACGGCCTTCCCGCCGCGATCGGCGCACGGGTCGCCCAGCCCTCCGCGGGCGGCCGGCCTGTCGTCGCCGTGGTCGGCGACGGCGCGCTGATGTTCTGCGTCAACGAGCTCGTGACGGCGGTCGAGCAGCGCCTCGACCTCACCGTCGTGTGCGTCGACAACGGCGGGTACGCCGAGATCAAGCAGAACGAGGTGGATCGCGGCATCCGTCCCGTCGGCGTGGATCTCGTCCAGCCCGACTGGGTCGCCCTCGCGAACGCGTTGGGCGCGACGGGCCGGCGCGCGTCGAGCCCCGATGACATCGCGCCCGCCATCACCGAGGCGATCGCCGCCGGAGGCGTGGAGCTCGTCCACATCCCGCAGGACGGCGGGGCGCAGCATCCGTCGGCCGAATCGTCCACCCCGAGAGGTGAGTCATGACCGAACACCACGAGCCCGTCGGACCCGTCGACGCGTCCGTCTACCCTCGCTACGCGGGGATCGCCACCTTCGCGCGTCTGCCGCGCATCGAGGAGGTGCCGCGCGCCGACCTCGCGATCGTCGGAATCCCGTTCGACACCGGCGTCAGCTACCGCCCCGGCGCGCGGTTCGGCCCTTCGCATGTGCGCGAGTCGTCGCGCCTGCTGCGCCCGTACAACCCCGCGCAGGACGTGTCGCCGTTCGCGGCCGCGCAGGTCGTCGACGCCGGCGACATCCCGGCGAACCCGTTCGACATCGGCGAGGCCGTCGCCGACATCGAGACCGCGGCCACGGCGCTCGGCGAGCGCGTCGACCGCATCGTCACCGTGGGCGGTGACCACACGATCGCCCTTCCGCTGCTGCGCGCCGTGAACAAGAAGCACGGGCCCGTCGCGGTGCTGCATTTCGACGCGCACCTCGACACGTGGGACACCTACTTCGGCGCCCCCATCACGCACGGCACCCCGTTCCGCCGCGCGAGCGAAGAGGGGCTCATCGACCTCACCGCGAGCTGCCACGTCGGCACGCGCGGACCGCTCTACTCGAAGCAGGATCTCGACGACGACGAGCGCCTCGGCTTCTCCATCGTGTCGAGCGTCGACATCGAGGAGCGCGGCATCGAGACCGCGATCGAGCGTGTGCGCCGCCGCGTGGGCGACCGACCGCTGTACATCTCGATCGACATCGATGTGCTCGACCCCGCCCACGCACCCGGCACCGGAACCCCCGAGGCCGGCGGCATGACGAGCAGGGAACTGCTCCGGATGCTGCGTGCTCTGAGCGACCTGAACGTCGTGGGCGCGGACGTGGTCGAGGTGTCGCCCGCGTACGACCACGCACAGCTCACCGGGATCGCGGCGAGCCACGTCCTCTACGAGCTCGTCACCCTCATGGCAGCCCAGATCGAGGCCGCGCGGAGCTGAGTCCTAGCGTGCACGATGCCCGGTGACAAGCCCCTCCACAGGGCGTTCTGCCCGCCGCAGGCTGGGAGGACCCCAGAAGGAGGACGGTCATGAGCGACCACGCAGAGCACATGGACACCCCGGAGCAGAACGCCGGCGCCCAGGAGCCGATCGCGGCCACGCGCCGAGAGCAGCGCGAGCGCGAGGCGGCGAACCCCGACGCCGGCACTCGGGCAGACGCCCCGCAGAACGTCGTGCCGGATGCCGGCGCACCCGCGTCACACGACGCGGTGGAGCATGACGCACCCGTCGAGCACAGCGCGACGACCGATCACGACGTGATCCGCCAGTGGGCGGAGGACCGCCACGCGACCCCGGCGACCATCGAAGGCACCGAACAGGACGGCGGCGTCGGCGAGCTCCGCCTCGACTTCGACTTCGGCAACGACCTCGAAGCCCTCAAGGAGGTCTCGTGGGACGACTGGTTCCGCGCCTTCGACGAGCGCGGACTGGAGTTCGTGTTCCAGGAGAGCACGCGCCCCGACGGGTCCGCCTCGAACGACTTCACCCTCGAGCCGGCGGGTCAGGCGCGCACCTGACGCCTCGTTGCCGGGCTGCGCCCGCGGGTGCGTGAGACTGAACGCATGGGTTTCACGCGCGCCGAACTGCAGACGTACCGCGGGCGCAGCATCCCGGATCTCATGCCCACGCACCCGAAGCTGGTGTTCGTGGGCATCAACCCGGGTCTCTGGACGGCCGCCACAGGTGTTCCGTTCGCGTACCCGGGCAATCGCTTCTACCCGGCCCTCGTCGCGGCGGGCATCATCGAACGGATGCCGCGCATCGACGACGACGGCATGGCCGAGGAAGATCGGCGCATGCTGCTCGACGCGGGCATCGGCATCTCGAGCATCGTGCGTCGCGCCACCGCGCGTGCGGACGAGCTCTCGCGGACGGAGCTGAGCGAGGGCGCGGAGCGGCTGGCCCGCGATGTCGCCGGGTGGAAGCCGGCGGTGGCCGCGATCCTCGGCCTCACCGCCTACAGGCAGGGCTTCGCGCGGCCTCGGGCGGTGGCGGGCCGGCAACCTCACGACCTCGGCGGTGCCGCGCTGTGGGTGGTGCCCAACCCGAGCGGCCTGAACGCCCACATGACGGTGGCGACGCTGGCCGAGGCGTATGCGGAGCCCGCCCGAGCCGCCGGCGTGATCTCGTGACCCGCACTCGTCGGCTCGTCGCCGCGCTGCTTCTCGTTGCCACGGTCGTCGCCGGGCTGCTCGTGCACGGTGTGCTGCCCGATACGGTGGCGACCGACATCGCCGGCGACGCCCTCTACGCCGTCGCGGCGTACCTGGCGGTGGTGCTCATCGCCCCGCGCCTTCCCGCACTCGCCACGGGCGCGATCGCCGCCGCATGGTGCGTGGCGGTCGAGCTGTTCCAGCTCACCGGTCTCCCGCTCGCCTGGGGCGCGCAGTTCGCCCCCGCGATGCTGGTGCTCGGAACGGTCTTCGACGCCCGCGACCTCCTGGTCTACGTCGCGACGATCGTTCTCGCGACCGCCGTCGATGCGCTCGTCGGCAAAGCCTCGAGACCGCGTTGAGCGCGTTTCGTCTCGCTCGTTCCTCGCTCGCTCAACGAACCGGGGCCTCGTGAAGCGCCAAACTCCCGGTCGTTGAGCGGAGGGCGCTCTAGCGCCCGCAGACGAAACGCCTGCGCGCGGCGCACAGTCAGGAGGGCGATTCCTCCCCGCCGCGCCCCTCCGGCGAGCTGTCCACCGAACCCCCGAATGCCGCTCCACCTCACCGCCCGTTCCCGCGACGATCGGCCCATGGGAATCGTGTACATCCTCCGTTGCGCAGACGGCACGTACTACGTCGGCAGCACCACGGACGTGAGCCGGCGCCTGGAGCAGCACCGCGCGGGCATGGGAGCGACGTACACCCGGCGCCGGCTCCCGGTCGAGCTCGTGTGGATGGAAGAGTTCGCTCGGATCGACGAGGCGTTCGCCTGGGAGAAGCGCATTCAAGGCTGGAGCCACGACAAGCGCGAAGCTTTCATGGCCGGCGGCATCGACGCCGTGCTCGGCTGGAGCAAGCGCCACGGCTGACGTCCGAGCCCGACGCCAGCGCCGGGTTGGGGGCGTTTCGTCTCGCTCGTTCCTCGCTCGCTCAACGACCGGGGGTCGGGGAGCGTCGCTGCTGGGTCGGGGTCGCTCGTGGGTTCGGGGCGTTTCGTCTCCCTCGCTCGCTCAACCCCGGGGGTCACCCCGCCGCGCGAGCGCGGGCCACCACGATCCCGCGCTGCGAGGTCGGGAAGCGGTCGAGCATCGCGCGGAGCTCGGTGGCGTCGACGTCGGCTCCGAAAGCCTCGGCGCCGGGCTCGAGCATGATCCCGGCCGCGAGGGGGCCTGCGAGCACCGGGTCGAAGCCGAGGTCGTCGACGAGCCGCATCACGACCTCGACATCCGACGTGGAGTCGCCCGCCACTGCGATCGCCTTCCGCCCCGAGGACCCGACCGGGCGCGCCTCCTCGTCGAGGTCGCGGTAGCCCATATGGTTGAACGCCTTCACGACCCGGGCGTCGGGCAGGAACCGCTGCACCGTCTCGCTCGTCGTGGTGCGCAGGTCGCCGAAGTCGGCTCGCAGCCCGTCGACCTCCCACCAGTAGTTCATCGCGTCGATCACGAGCTTCCCTCGCAGAGCGTCGGCGGGCAGCGTGTGGTGCTGGGGGAGCGGCAGCGCGAGCACGATCGCATCGGCGTCGCGTGCGACGACGGATGCCTCGACCGCGACCGCGCCGGCAGCCGCGGCCCGGATCGTCCCGGCGATCCGCGCCGGGTCGCCCGACCCGGCGACGAGCACGCGGTAACCGGCGGCGATCGCGAGGCGGGCGAGCACCTGCCCCACCCGCCCGGCGCCGATGATGCCGAGCGTGCGGATGCGGGGCGGCGCGGCAGCATCCGTGATCCCCGTGCGCGTCAGCTCACTCACGCGAATCAGGCTAGCCCGGCTCGTGGGGTCCGCGCCGGCTCGACATCGTGGGCCGCGGCAACGACGGCGCCCTGTGGCACAGCTGGTTCGACAACGGCTGGTCTTGACGCATCCGGGTGTCGGCGTCAGGTTGCGGCATCCGCCCTCGCGACCGACCATGGGGGAATGGGGGATGCCGAGACCGACGGCCCGGCAGCGGTCGAGCCGGATATTGTCGCGCCGCGCAAGCGCCGACTCAACGTCTGGGTGATCGTCGCGCTCGCCGCGGCGCTCCTCGCCGGCGCACTGACCGTCGCCTGGCTTCTGCGTCCGCCCGCCACGGAGGCCGCGCCTACGCCGACCCCGACCGCCACCTCCACACCCACCCCGACTCGCACACCCACACCCACGCCGACCCCGACGCCCACCCCCACGGGGTTCGCCGCGAACACGGCGTCGTACGACGTGTCGACCCTGCCGCAGATCAGCGTCTTCGCCGTCATCCCGGCGTTGCCCGTCGATGACGCCGCGTTCACCGCCCCGCTGCCCGCGCACGCGGTCGCAAAGGGCATCGGCGCCCCGGTGTGGGCCGATCCCACCGCCGAGCCGGTGGCGTACCTCCCGCACGAGTTCCCGTACGACGGCACCTCGGTCCCCGTGGTCGAGGAACAGGAGAACTGGGTCAAGGTGCTGCTCACCGGGCGCCAGGCCGTTCCTTCGCAGGGCAACCCGGCGCAGACGGCCGGGTGGATGCGCAAGACCGACGTCGACCTCGCCCCGACCGACACGAGCGTCGTCGTGAGTATCTCGGGCCGCACGATCGACATCGTCCGCGCCGGCGTGCCCGAGCGCATCGCGTCGGACTTCGCGTGGGGCACCGACCGCACGCCGACCCCGCTCGGGCGCACGTTCATCATGACGACCCGCGTGGTGCCCGAGTACGCGTACACGCGCGGCCACCCCATCGTGTACCTGTCGGTGCAGTCGCCGACCCTCGACGGCTTCGGGGGAGCGGATGTCGCGGTCACGGCCTTCCACTACCACGACGACCGCTCCGGACCGATTTCGAACGGATGCCTCCGCGTCGACCCGACCGCGATCACGAAGCTCTCCGAGCTCCCGCTCGGCACCCCGGTCATCGTCAACCCGTAACCCGCTCGCCGCGTCGCGGTGACAGGCCCGCTTCACACGAAGGAGCGGGACACGTCGATGATGCGCCGCAGACACAGCTCGAGCGCCGCGCCGGTCGCGATCTCGGCGCGCGTCCCCGGCCGGGGTGTGCCGAGCGCACGCTGGTAGCCCGCCAGCGCTTCGCCCGCCGCGCGGAGCCGGGCCTGCGCGTCCGCGTCACCGAGCGGCGTCGCCACGAGGTCGGCCGTCCTCCTGATCGCGCCGGCGAGCTCGTCGCGCACCTCCTCTGCGAGCGACGCATCGTCGGCGGCCTGCAGCTCGAGCAGGAGATCGATGAGCTCTTGAGTGAGGAAGGCCGTACGGTCGAGCGCCCTCATGCGGCGCGAGTTCTCCTCGCGCTCGCCCCGGTGACGGCGGCGACGCGGATTCGCCCGAGCGCTCTCGTCCGCTTCGTCGACCTCCGCGGTGACGGTCTCGCGTGTCTCGGCGAGGGTGCGCAGCGCCGACTCGAACCGGTCGGCGCGAATGCGATCCTCGGCCACGGCATCCGCCGCGTCGTCCAGCACCCGGGTGACGGTGTCGCGCAGCGCCGAGAGCCGTTCGCCCGCCCTGCGCAGGTAGAGCGGCGGCACGACGATGAGGTTGACCGCGATACCGACGATCACCCCGAATGCAGTCGTCCCGAGGTACGCGATCGAGAACTCCTCGGGGTCGGTGGCGCCCCCGATGAGGAGCACGAACAGTGCGGCCAGTGGGGCCCAGTCCCCGCCGTCGCCGAGCAGTCGCAGCCCGCCCAGCAGCACGCCGACGCCGATCACCGTGCCCAGCACCACGCCGCCCGGCACGCCGAGACGCAGCGCGACGACGCCCGAGAGCCCCAGCCCGATGCCCACTGCGAGGCCGATCAGCACCTGGAAGCCCACCCTTGCTGAGCGGGCGATCGTCGGGTACATGGTGACGAGCGCGCCGAGCGGCGCGTAGTACGAGTACTGGTCGTCGAGGTAGGGAATGAGCGGCGCGAGGTACCACGCCAGCACGGCCGCGAGCGATGTCTTGATCGCCAGCAGCAGCCTCGGCTGCTGGGCGAGGCGCGCGGTGTACGAGACGGCGCGCCGAAGCCGCGGTGCCTCCTCCGAGCTCATCGGCACCTCCCTCCGTCCGCCAGCCACCATAGACCTCGCACGGTGTTGCGCCATCGGCCTTGCGCGACGCGCATATCGCGTGCGTCGCCCTCTTCGCGAGCCATGGTGGGATGCTGGAATCCGACCCCGCCCCACCCCGGAGGATCCTCATGCAGCAGCGCGCACTCGGCCGCACCGGACGCTCGGTCTCGGCGATCGGCCTCGGCACCTGGCAGCTCGGCGCCGACTGGGGCGCGGTCACCGAGGAGGACGCGACCGCGGTGCTCGCAGCATCCGTCGACGCAGGCGTCACCCTCTTCGACACCGCCGATGTCTACGGCGACGGGCGGAGCGAGTCGATCATCGGCCGGTTCCTCGCCGCCCGGCCCGGCCACGGCATCACGGTCGCGACGAAGATGGGCCGGCGCCTCGCGCAGGAGCCCGAGAACTACTCGCCCGAGAACTTCCGCGCGTGGACAGACCGCTCCCGCGCGAACCTCGGCGTCGACACGCTCGACCTGGTGCAGCTGCACTGCCCGCCGACCGCGGTCATCGAGGACGACGCCACGTTCGACGCCCTCGACGCGCTCGTCGCCGGCGGTGCGATCGCGGCGTACGGCGTCTCGGTCGAGACGACGGCGCAGGCGCTTGCGGCGATCGCCCGCCCGAACGTGACGAACGTGCAGATCATCTTCAACCCGTTCCGCCTCAAGCCGCTCGACGAGGTGCTCCCGGCCGCCGAGGCCGCCGGCGTCGCGATCTTCGCGCGCGTGCCGCTCGCATCGGGCCTGCTGTCGGGCAGGTACACCGCGACCACGACGTTCGCCTCCGACGATCACCGCACGTACAACCGTCACGGCGAGGCGTTCGACCGTGGCGAGACGTTCTCGGGCGTCGACTTCGAGACGGGTGTCGCGGCAGCGGCCGAGCTCGCCGCCGCCCTGCCCGACGGGGTGTCGCTGCCCGCCGCGACCCTCGCGTGGATCGCGTCGCGCCCGGGCGTCACGAGCGTCATCCCCGGCGCGCGCAACGTGCGGCAGGCCGAGTCCAACGCCGCGGCGGCCGCCCTCCTCGAGGGTGGCTTCGACCTTGCCGCGTTCGACCGGGCCGTGCGCGACGTCTACGACCGCGACCTCCGCGCGGCGATCCACCCGAACTGGTGACCCGCAGCCCTTGAATCACGGATGCCTCGGCCCCGCGCAGCGCGCCGGGCCGAGGCATCCGTTTCCGGGGGGTCTTTACGGGGTGGGGTAGTCCACCACGAACTGCGGGGTTCCCGTGTTGGTGCTGTCGGCCTGGCCGCCGACGCCGTTGACGACGTGCTGGACCGTGCCGGCCGACAGGTTCACCGTCATGATGTGGTGCAGCTTCACGCCGGGCGTCGCAGGCACCTCGAACCCGTTGGTCGTGAGGATCGACGGGTTGTTCTGGTTGAACACGTACACGCCGGCGCCGTCGAGCTCGTGGTTCTTGACGTGGTCGGCCACCTTGTAGCCGGGGTATCCGAGCGTGCCGTTCGGCTGTGTCCAGTCGGCCTGCGTGGGCGGGTCGTAGGGCAGCTCGTTCTGGTACAGGATGACGCGGCCGTTCTCGCCGTTCCAGAGCGTGTTGTACGTCTGGAAGTGCTCGACGAACAGACCCGTCGCGGTCACGTCATCACCGTTCACGATGACGCCGTTGGTGCCGGTGTTGGTGTTCCAGCGCTCGGTGTCGCCGTTCACGCCGTTGTTCGGGTCGAAGCCCTCGACGCCGTGGTCGCCGCGCCACACCCAGGTGTGGTCGATGAGCACGTCGTCGGCGTTGACCTCGAGCGCGGTCGTCGTCTTGCCGACGTGCGGGCCGCCGACGCGGAAATACACGTCGCTCAGCGTGATGGGGTCCTGCGCATCGAGCTTCTTGCCGCCGTTTGGGTTGCCGACGCGCAGCAGCACCGGCGACAGCTCGGTGCCCGCGTCGATCGTGACGCCCGCGACGACGATGCCGTCGGCGTCCTTCACCTCGAGCGGCACCGCGCCGTTCACCGCGGTGAGCGTCGCGTGACCGAGGCCGAGCACGACCGTGTTCGCGCGCTTGACCTGGATCGACTGGGCGACGTCGTAGATGCCCGGCGTGAGGATCAGGTTCTGTCCGCGTGCGAGCGCGTTGTTGATGTCCTTGACCGAGTCCGACGGGGTCGCGATGTAGAAATCGGTGATCGGGATGCTGCGCCCCGCGGTCTCACCCGCGCCCCAGCTGATCCCGCTCGTGTCGCGCTGTGCCGCGGGCACGCGCACGTTGTAGCGGCCCTCGTCGTCGACGTACAGGTACGGCTTCTCGCGGCTGACCGGCGTCCGGTCGACCGTCGTGTACGGCGGGTTCGGGAAGCCGGCGTCGTCGGGCGCGCCGACGACTCCCGAGAACACCTGGTTCCAGACGGCGTTCGACCAGCCGGCGACCTCGCTGTTGCGGATCAGCCACTGCTGCTGCGAGCCGTTGATCACGAACGGCAGACGCGAGTCGGCGATGAAGCCGCCGCTGGCGTACTGCGGCCCGGCGGTGCAGTAGTCCATGAGCGACAGGTTGCCGCCCGAGATGTCGAGGCGGCGCATCGAGACCGCCTGCGACACGGCCCAGAACTCGGCGCTGGCGCGGCATCCGTCCTGACCGGCCTTGTCGATGTCGATCGACAGGTTCGAGATCGTGCGCCAGAAGTTCACGAGCGCGAGGCAGTTGCCCGTGCCGCCGTCGGCCAGGCAGCGGTTGTAGACCTCGACGGCGCCGTGGACGGTGACGTCCTCGGGCGACGCGCCGAGCCCGGCGACCTCGGTGTAGTAGCCGACCTTCACCTGCAGCGGGTCGGCGGTCGAGCCGTACTGGCCGGGCAGGAAGTACACCGCCTGACGGGTGGTGCTCATCTCGGCGTCGACCTGCTGCGCGTGCAGCGCGTCGAGGTCGGCCTGGATCTGGTCGACGGGAGTGTCGGGGGAGTAGATCGTGACGTTCGGGCCGAAGTCCGGGTGGAACGGGTCGACCGCGCGCGGCGGCGCCGCCACGGCCGGGGTGGCCAGCAGCGCGCTCGCGACGAGGGCGGTGCCGGTCGCCAGTGCGCCGACGCGTACGGCGCGGGCGCGTCGGCCCGATCGTGCGTCCGGCGCCGCGAGGCGTGAAACGGGGGCGGGCATGGGGAGTCCTCTCCGTTGAGGTAGAGCCGGCGGAATGCCGATTACTTACCGGACTGTAACCAACCGTGGGAGCGGTCTCAAGGGGCAGTTTTCGGCGAGCGCTTGCTGAGTCGTTTCAGAAGTCGAGGCGCATCACGAGGCGTCGCTTCGTCGGATGCGTGACCTCTCGGAAACCCGCGGCGAGGAACGGCCCGGCCGGCCCGACGCTGAGTTCGTCCCAGATGACCTTCTTGCCGCCGGTCAGCATCGGATACCCCTCGACCGCCGACGCGCCGCGTGCGCGGGCGTGCTCGGCCGCGGCCGCGATGAGTGGGTACGTCAGTCCTTCGCCTCGGTGGCCCTTGCGCACGACGACGCACGCGATCGCCCAGACCGACTCGTCGTCGGGGTCTTCGTCGCGCCCCTGCCACGGTACGGGCGAGCCGCGGACCCGCCCGAAGACTCCTCGCCGGTCGACCGCGCACCAGGCGACGGGCTCGTCGCCGTCGTAGGCGACGATGCCGATCGTCTCGGTCGCGCGCGGGTCGTCGCAGTGCGCCTCGGCGCGCAGGATCGCGGCACGTTCCGACTCGGGCATGCGCCACCAGTCGTGGTCGCCGAGCCGCTGGCGCTGGCATTGGCACCGCCCCGCGGCGCCCGTGAGGATGGCCTGCAGGTCGTCCCACGAGGCCTCGTTCGCCGGAACGAAGCGCAGTCCGTTCATGTGGGCAGGGTATCGCCGTCGGCCGACACGCCGGGAGTATCGTGTGGCTTGTGACCCTCGCCCCTCGCGTCGCCGTGGTCATTCCGTGCCGGAATGACGCGGGTTATCTCGACGCGTGCCTGGCCGCACTGGCCGCGCAGACGCATCGGCCCGACGTCGTGATCGTCGTCGACAACGCCAGCACGGATGCCTCCGCCGCCGTCGCTCATGCGTACGACGCCGTGCTGGAATATGAGCCGTCGATCGGCATCTGGCCGGCCGTGTCTCGAGGCTACGACGCGGCGCTCGAACACGCCGATATCATCGCCCGGCTGGACGCGGACTCGAGGCCGCACCCGGATTGGATCGCGCGACTCGTGCGCGCCTTCGTCGCGGACCCCACCCTGGGGGTGCTGACCGGCGGCGCCGAGTTCTACGGCGGAACACCGATCCAGAACTACCTCGGCGAGCGCTGGTACATCGGCGGCGGGCACTACTGGATCAAGAAGTGGCTCGGCATCCCGCTCGTGTTCGGATCGAACTTTGCGATGCGCACGCGGGTATGGGAGCGCGTGCGCGATCAGGTCGACCGCGGCAACGCGCGCATCCACGACGACCTCGACCTGACGATCCGGCTGCGCTCGTCCGACGGCGTCCGCTACGACCCGCAGCTGCGCATGCCCGTGTCAGCACGTCCGGTGCAGACCGTGTCCGGTCTGTCGCGGCGGGTGTTCCGTGTCGCGTCGACGTTCGCCGCGAGCTGGCCCGAAGGCGCCCGGTGGCACCGCTCCGAGCCGTCGCGGGTGGCGTCCTCCTCGGGCGAATGGATGCCCGACGGCGATGACTGGGCGCCCGAGTACGGGCGCTGACGGGTCAGCTGCCGAGAGCCGGGGCCGTCAGGTAAACGTAAGCCGCGAGCACAAGGACGTTCACGCCGACCGTGCCCCAGAACGCACGCCGGAACGACCGCTTGCGGGTCTTGTGGCGGAACACCTGCTGCGCCACGAGCGCGCCCGGCCAGCCGCCGATGAGCCCGAGGATGAGCAGCGTCTGCTCCGAGATGCGGTTCGCCTGGCGGCGCGCGGCCGCCTTGTCGATGCCGTAGGCCGCGAACGCGACGACGCTCGCGGCGCCGTAGAGCGCTGGTACCCACCATGCGAGCTGGAACACGAAGTACGCACCCGCGAAGGCGCCGGCGAAGGCGATCAGCGTGATCCAGCTGAGCGCTGCGGGGAGCGGCTTCGAGAGGTCGCGCCCCGGGCGCTCCGGCGTGGCAAGGGGAGCGCGTGGTCGCGGGTTGGGCATGCGCTCGATCCTATGGGGGAGGGTCGGCGTACGGTGTCAGCATGCATGAGCTCACCGAAGAGGCGCTGGTCGCAGCATCCGTCGATGTCGTGTGGCGGGAATTCACGGTCGCGGGTCGCCTCGCCGAATGGTTCTGGCCTCCGCGCTTCGAGACCACCGCGGTCGTCGAGCTGCGCGAGCTCGGCCGCTGGGAGGCGCGGTCGGTGCCCGTCGACATGGCGGTCGAGGGCACGGTGCTCACGTTCGAGGCGCCGCGCGCGCTGCGGCTCGGGTGGAAGTGGGCGGGGGAGGAGCACACCACCGACGTCGAGGTCGAGCTGCAGTCCGCGGCGGATGCTGCGACCCGCGTGATCGTCAGGCACTCCGGTTTCGCGACCGCCGAGGAGCGTGACAACCACATCGACGGGTGGTCGAGCTGCCTGCAGCGACTGGTGGATCGCCACGGCGGCGCGCCGGGCGAGCACCTCTGAGGAGGTCTCAGGCGCCGCACGACCCCTCGCGGTCGCCGCGCGCAGCGGCGATCAGCACGGCATCGAGCTCAGGCCCCGTGCAGTCGTGGCCGGCGTTCGGAATCTCGACGAGGCGCGCGTCGGGGAGCGCATCGACCAGCGCGAGTGCGGCCTCGCGGGGACTCCGCGCGTCCTGCGCCCCGCGCACGATCAGCGTGGGCGTGCGGATCGACGGGAGCGCGGGGCGCAGGTCCTGCGACATCACGTCGAGCAGCGCCGTCGTCGTCGCCGGCCGCCAGTCGTCGAGGAGTGCTCGCGCGCGAGCGCGTCGGGAGGGATCGGTGCCTGGTGCGAAGACCGAGTCGAGGAAGCCGTCGGCCCACTCGTCGACAGGATGCTCGACGGTGAACCGCGCCGCTTCGAGTCGCTGCGCGAGCGCGTCGGCGTCGAGCGATCCACCCCAGCCCGCGTAGGCGCCGACCAGCACGAGGCTGCCGACCGCGTCCGGGTGATCGCGCGCGAGCAGGAGCGCCAGCACCGATCCCATCGAGAAGCCGGCGACGCACGGGGATGTCAGTCCGAGCGCGGTGAGGAACGAGGCGGCGGCGTCGGCCCAGTCGCGGTCAGTCCACCCGGCGGGCACGCCGTCCGAGCCGCCGCAACCGGGAGCGTCCCACGCGATCACCTCGATGTGAGGGCTGAGGCGATCGAACTCGTCGCTCCAGATCCGCGAGTCCTCGAGGGCGCCGTGCATCAGCACCAGCGGCGCGCCGCTGCCCTCTCGCCGGTACGCGATGCGGATCCCACCGGCCACGATGGCGGCCATGCCCGCAGTGTACGCTCGGCGCGTCGGAGCCGCTCGCTACCCTCGTGTTCGTGATCATCGAGTTCGACGGGGATGTGTTCCGCTGGGAGGCGCGCGAGGATTCGGCGTGGTTCTTCACGTCGGTGCCGCCCGAGCTGAGCGAGGAGATCCGCGAGATCCCGCGCCCGTACCGCGGATTCGGCTCGGTGCGCGTGCGGGCGAACATCGGTGGCAGCGAGTGGACGACGTCGATCTTCCCCTCGTCGGACGGCTCGTACGTGCTGCCGCTGAAGAAGGCCGTGCGCGATGCCGAAGGACTGGTCGACGGCGGACCGGTGACCGTGCGCCTCGAGGTGCTCGACGGCTGAGGCGGCTACTTCGCCGGTGCGAGCATGCGTCGCTGAATCCGCCGGTCGAGATCGTCGAGCTCGCCGATGACGTCGTTCGCCGCCCACACGCGGTCGCGCTTGCGTCCGGTGATCTCGGTGATCACGCCCGCGTGGGTGAGCCGGTCGAGTGCGGCGTAGGCGGTCGCCGGGGTGCTTCCGATCGCTGTGATCGCGTCCTCGCCCGACATCACGGGGTCGTCGAGGAGGGCGGTGAGGAGTCGATCGGTGGCGGAGCCGTCGGTCGCGTCGACGAGCGACCGCCACTCGGCGGGGAGTTCGCGCAGTGCGTCGATCGACGTTCGCGACTCGACGGCCGCCGCGACGGCCGCACGCACCATGATCGCGATGATGGTGGTGGGGTCGCCCTCGCGGTACGCCGTGAGCGAAGAGAAGTAGTCGTCTCGCACCGCGAGCAGGCCGCTCGCGAGCGGCATGACGGCGGTCTTCGTGACCCCGCGCCGGCGCAGGATCGCGCTCACGAGTGCCCGTCCGATACGGCCGTTGCCGTCGGTGAACGGGTGGATGGATTCGAACTGCGCGTGCGCGATCGCCACCTGCGCGAACACGGGAACGTCGTCGCGGTCCGCCCACTCGATGAGGTCGTCGAGCAGCGGTGCCACGACGTCGGGAGGTGGCGGCACGTACAGCGCGTTGCGCGGACTGTGGTCGCTGCCGCCGATCCAGTTCTGCACGTCGCGCAGCCGCCCGGCGTAGTGCGCCTCGGCGGAGTCGTCGGCCATCAGGGTGCGATGGGCGGCGAGCAGATCCTCGACGGTGATCGTCCCCGCATCGCCGGCTCGGTCGACGAGGCGGTGGAGCGCGGCGGAGGCCGCGACCATGCTGGTCGCGCTGCTGTTCGCTCGGCTTCCTGCGAGCGCACGTGCGTAGTCGGCGGCAGTCGCCGAGATGCGCTCGATCTTGGAGGAGGCCACCGACTCGGTGCGGAGCATGAAGCGCCCGAGCGTGCGCGACTGCGCTCGTGCCTCGGCGTCGGTCGTCGCCACCTCGACGAGCGCTCGCTCCGCGGCGGCGGTCAGTTCGGGGCCCGGCGTGTAGGTCAGGTGCGCTATGCGCGGAGGAATCGACACGGCGACGGAGCGCAGCATCCGATCTTCCCGACTGCCGCCACGGATCGACTGGCGCCAGTCCCGCATCTCGGTGGTGTGGGCGCGCCAGACCGAAGCGTCGGGAAGTGAAACAGGGGCGCTCACTGTTTCAGTTTAGCGGTGGAGATTGAAATAAGGCGCGGCTTTGCTGTGGTGCTCCGGGTCACGCGGCTCCGGTATGTTTGCGCTCGAGAATCATTCTGCTGGGGAGCATGATGTCGGACGGGTCTCAGGGGGGACCGCCGCCCGGTTGGTACGAGGACGCTTCGCGTGCTGACCGCCTGCGGTGGTGGAACGGCGCTGCGTGGACGGAGGACTACCGTCCGGTGGCGACCGATGCTGCCGCCACGGTGTCGATGGACGTCGTCGGTGACGCCGGGTCGGGGGCGGTTGCGCCGCTGAGTCGCGCACAGTTGCGTGCGCGGCGCACGGCCGATTCGGATGCTGTGGGTTCGACGGCTGCGGCAGGCGAAGGGTCGGGGGTGCCCGGCGCGGCGGTGGGGTCGCCCGCGCCGCCGTCGGTCGCCGAGGAGTCGCATGCCGCCGCGGTGTGGCCGGCTCCGTCGTCGCTGGGCGAGGAGTCGTTCGTGCCTTTGGATGCGGAGGTCGTGTTCGAGGCATCTGCCCCTGTCGTCGTCGAGCACGAAGAACCCCATGCCGCCGCGGTGTGGCCGGCCCCGTCGTCGCTGGCTGAGCCCGCGGAGACCCGGGACGAGGCATCCGTCGATGCGCCGTCGGCTATGCCGGAACCCGAAGTCCCGGCGTCCGCGCCGAATCCGCAGGTCGCGCCGGGTCCTCGTCCGCCGGCGTCGCGCGAGGTCTCGACGAACGGCTCCCGGGCTGCGAAGGGCGAGCCCTTTCCCGACCAGCTCGCGCCCCGGCGTCCGGCGCCGGTCGACGATCGTCTGCCCACGCCGATCGTGTACCAGCCGGTGTCGAGTTCGTACGTGGGGGAGATGCGGCCGCCGCTGCCCGAGGCTGCGCCGGCGAACGTTCCGGCGCGCGCGTCGATCGTGCTGATGGCGGTGGCTGCGCTCGGGGGTCTGGCGGTCGTGTTCTGGCTCGGTGGCTGGAACGAGTCGGTCGCCGGCCTGGTCAGTCTGGTCAGTGTGGCGTTCGCAGCCGGCGCGTTCTTCCTCGCGATCGGCGGGCTGATCGTCGCGACGCAACGCCGGACGAGCAGGCTTCTGTCGGGCATCGCGATCGTGGTGTCGATCGGGTTGGCGGCGTGGCTGGCGATCGTCGCGACGCAGCAGGCGCTCGCGATCCTGAACTGAGCGGGCAGGCGGAACTCAGAAGGGTGGCGGATCGACCGGCACAGTCAGCGAGGTCGGCGAGACCCACCATTTCGCGCCGGTGGTTTCGTCGCGGTAGAGCACCCATTTGCTCTTGGTCTTGATCACGTGATGTCGTTCGCATAACGGACTGAGGTTCGTGTCGGCGGTCTTCCCGCCGTACTGCCAGTCGATCCGGTGGTCGATGTCGCAATCGCGGGCGGATCTCGTGCATCCGGGGCCGGTGCAGACCTGGTCGCGAACCCCGAGCCACCGACTCAGCGCCTTCGGAACCCGGTACGTGGTGCGGTCGACGTCGAGGACGGTGCCGGTGACCGGGTGGGTGAGGATGCGGACCCAGCTGGACGCCTCGCCTGCGAGTCGCCGCGCGGTCTCTGTGTCGATCGGGCCGTAGCCGTCGAGCGTGGCGGGCTCGTCGTCCTGGCCGAGGAGCGTCATGACGGGCACAGTGATCGCGACGGAGGCGCGGGATCGCCAGGTGCCGGATCCCGCGGCCTGGGCGGCACCAGCTGCGCCCGCGGCGAGCACGTCGAGCACGATGTCGGCCCGGAGCTGGGCCAGCGTGCGCTCCTCACCGTCGTGCGCACGCAGATGCCGCGCGTGCGCGTCCGCGTGCCGATACGTGGCCAGTACCTTGTCGGCCGGGCCGAAGACGGTGAGCGAAGCCATCCCGTCGGCCTCGGCCTGGAACCACACGTTCCGATCGTCCATCGCCCGCGTGTGCCGCTCGTCGATGTGCTCGGGGTGCACTCGTTCGCGCACGACTCGAGCGCGCGTGCGGAACTTTCCGGGAGTGAGAGTCGTCGCGGATCCCCGGAGCAGCTCGTCGAACTTCGCCCAGGCCCCTCTGTCGCGGGCCGGGAGTGTGCCGGCCTGCTGCGCCGCGGCCGTCGCGTTCTGAGTAGGAACCCGTCCGGCCCGGAACGCTTCCCAGATGTTCGGGCACCGCTCGCGCAGGGTGTCAGCGTGCGCGGCGCGCGTGCTCACCATCATTTCGGACATGCCCAACCGCACAGCGAGGTCCAGCGTCGCGGCGCGCACGGCGATGTTCCGCCGCTCCGCACGGACCGCCGCTGCCGAACGCCCCTGCGGATCGAGCCACGCTGGATCGAGAGTCGGATCAGGCCCGACCCACGGATCGGGGCAGGCCGCAGCATCCCGCAGGATGTCCGCGATGCCGGCGTACTCGTCGGCAACCAGCATGCGCGCTCGGGCGCTGATGCCCTCGAGTTTGTTGACGGCGGCCTCGTGCGCGGCGCCACTCGCTTCGAGCTGCGCGAGCTCGATAGGCGGAACCACCTCGCCTGGGTCGAGCACGTCCCATGGGTCGAGGAAGAGCTCGGGATCACCATTGATCCGCGAGTCGAGGTCGACCTCCATAGGAGAAATATTCATGCATAGAGACTACGGATAGCCTCCGACATTCGATCAAAATGTCTAAAGGGTGAGCTTGCTCGAGCGGGCCGGGTAGACGGCGACTCCCCGCCCGAGGATGCGTCCAGACACGGGGTGCAGCGCGAGCTGGGTGAGCAAGGCATCCCACAGTCCCTGCAGGTCGGCGACGGGCTCGCCGGTCTCGAAGAGACGCGTCACGAGGAACGAGGTGATGTCGGCGAGCTGGATGATCTCGCGGTCCCAGGTGCTGAGTTCGGTGTCGACCCAGAGCGGCTTGTCGAGCACGAGGTCGTACCTGGGCGCCTGGGTGAGGTGCGCCGACAGCATCGCGCGGATCTCATCGATGCCGCTGCTCCGGAAGAACAGCTCGTGCTCTGACCTGCACCAGGTGTTCAGGGCTGAGCCTTTCCTGAGGCAACCCAGCATGCGTATGCATTGACTTCTGTGGGCTGTATCTCGGATGCTTCTATGCGGGAGGGGATTCACGCACAGCGCGTGTGTCTCAAACCCAGCTCTAACGGAGTCTGGGACGTGTTACTGGGGTTATTTGAGACCGACGCGCTTTGGCGCGCGTCGGTCGGTTAGAGCTGACCTTTCAACTCACACTGGGGAGAGACGCGCCATGCGTGCATTTATCAAGAACTACCTCGAGGCCGAGAAGGCTCGCCGCGAGGAGGAGGGCGAGAAGGGCTTCTCGCTCATCGAGCTCATCGTCGTCGTCGTGATTCTCGGCATCCTGGTCGCGATCGCGATCCCGATCTTCGCGGGCCTGCAGGCGTCAGCTCAGGAGAACGCGCTGAAGGCTGCCGCCTCTGATGGTGCCACTGCGGTCGCGGCGCAGATTGCGAACGCGCCCGCTACGGCAACTGCGCTGGCGACGGCTATCACTGCGGAGCTCACCGAGCTCTCGCAGGGTGACTTTGTGGTGACCATCGATGCTTCGGACAGCCACACGACTGACGGGCTCGAGGGAATCTGCGTTCGCGCGGCGCTCGACAGCGACGCTACCAACTTCGAAACGGCGGGGCCGGGCTGCTGACGGTCGTTCCCTCACTCACGAGGGCTGGGGAGTGGATCCTCGGCCCTCGTGGCATCATTAAATCGGGGATTCTGCCACTTGGGGAGGTGGGCGGATGATAAGGGTTCGTAGCGCCGACGCTTCGGGATTCAGCCTTATCGAAGTAGTGATTGCAATGGTGATCCTGGGATTCATCGCTATCGCTTTGCTCCCGGTGCTCATCAGCGGCATCCGCTACTCGACTGAACAGGCAGATGTTGCCTCAGCCACGCGGGAGCTGAACGGGATGGTTGAAAGGGCCCGGGCGACCCCGACGTGCGGAACCCTCACGTCGGTTGCTGCACCCACGAAGTTCCTTGAGGGGACCGTCGTCACCACGGGCCGCTATGACTACGAGTCAAAGGACGCTGGGTTCTTGTGCGTCGCGGGAGGACTAAATCATCTAGAGCTAACGGCCACCACCCCATCAGGCAAGGTGCTGATGACTGTCGCTGCAGAGATCAATGTAGGTACCTGACCAATGGATGACCCGACCACATCCCAGTCCGACGCGGGAATGACGCTCATTGAGTTGATCGTAGGCCTCGTGGTGTCGGTCCTAGTGCTCAGCGGCATTGCTAGTGTCCTCATCAACGCCTTTTTGACCCAGAGTGCTGTGCTTTCAACATCCGAAGCCACTAACCGAGGACAGCTGGTCGGCTCTGCTGTCGAGAAGGCGATGCGAAACGCCGTGTACTCGACGGTGACCGCTGGGGGCACGGTACTTCTTGTGGAGACGACGTTCGACTCTCCGGGAGACGCTCGGCATTGCCAAGCCTTTCGGCTCGCCGACAAGACGGCCCAGATGGCGTCCTCTGCGACCGACATCACCGTGCCGGTGTGGGGCACCTGGCTCCAAGATGAGGCAGGCCGCCAGTGGAGTGCGCTGGTCCGACAGAACGGCTCCACCCCGTTCTTTGCGCAGACGAACCCCTCGCAGCCGAATGGTGGGGTGCGTTACGTATTCGACATCGAGACCGATTCGGCGCCGGTCGTGTTTCGGGGTGAGATCCACCCCGAGTGGCAGCCGGCCGCCGGAAAGGACGCAACATGTTGGTGACAAGGATTCGCCACCTGATCCGCCGTTCCGGAGATGAAGGCGCAGTGCTGGCCACGGTCGTGGTCGTCATGCTGGTCGGGTTCGTCATCGCCACGATGATCGCCGCCTCCGTTCTGTTCACGATCCAGTCGAATGTCGGCAATAAGGACCGGACGCAGGCATTCATCGCGGCCGAGTCCGGCCGCGACGTCGCGTTGAACTCGATCAGGTCCAAGATCGGCGAAGACGGCGTGGACTGTGCCGCCAACCCATTCGCGTTGACGGGGTCGGGGAGCAATCCCAACTTCGACTATCAGATCCGTATCTCGGACGACATCGACCGCCCGACGGTGAATGCGGGTTCGTGGATCAGCGGGTGCCCAAGCGACGCCACGAAGTGGGTCAAGATCACCTCGACGGGCTGGCAGGTGGCTTCGGCCAAGACGACCGTGGACGCGGTGTATCCGTGGTTCCATGGTCCGGCGACCACACCATCGGGTACGGTTGCTTTCTTCGAAGGCCAGTTCACCGCGACGAAGTCCACGTATACAGGTGACCTCGTCATCCGAGACGGAGACTATTCGTGCAACAACGGTGCATCCGGCGGCATCCAAGGCGATCTCTGGGTGCTTCGAGGCAAGCTGACGATCACCGATACCTGCATCGTGACAGGCAGCGTGTACGTCCGCGACGGCATCAGCGTCGCCAACAAGCAGCTCCGTGTCGGCGGTGACCTCGTATCGCTCACGGGGAAGATCAATCTCAACGCCAACGGAGCCGAGGTCGGCGGGAGCGTCTACGCCGCCAGCGACATCGACACGAAGACCGGGTCTGGAGTCGTCAAAGGGGCGTTCAAGACACCGGGAAGCATGGTGGGCCACGACCCGACCAAGTGGACGAACGGCGCTACTCCCCCCGCAGCGGTGCCGATCGACGACAGCGCGCCGACACCCGTCATCTCTCCGACGCTAGCGCAGGTGTACGACGCCACGAGCTGGATCGAATTGACGAAGGACACCACCTGGAGCAACGCCGGCCTGCCCGCGTATGCGCCGGCACCCGGGACCGTATGCACGACAGCACAGATCCAGGCGGTCATGAGCACCGCCGGGGTGCGTGCGGTGATAGACATGACCGGTTGCCCGCTCAAGGGGAGCGCGATTGAGGTGAGGCCCGACAACGTCGCCGTGATGCGGGACGTGATGATCCTGGTGCCCGCGAACGAGAAAATGGATCTGGTGCTCGACGGTACGATCTCAAGGCCTGGTGGTACGACGCTCGACAACAGCCCTCAACTGTTCATCGTCCACTTGGATCCCAACGGCAGCGACGGGCGTCCTCCTACCTGCTCCAGCTCAGCGCTCGATTCGTTCAGCGCGAAAGGCCCGACCAATGTCCGCACGCTGATCTACAGTGCCTGCGGCATTGGAAGCACCATGGCGCTCACGATGGCGGGTCAGCTGTATATGGGCAGTGACGGCCTCCACCTCAACGGTGGTGTCTTCACCTGCAAGCCGATGTCGTGGAAGCCGACGCTTCCCACCATCACGTGCGGTGTCAAGGGCGAGGGCAGCATTTTCGACCCTGGCAACACCGTCACCCGCCTCGATGACTTGACCTACCAGTCTGAGCAGTAGCGGATGAATCTCTCTGCCACCGTCCTCATCGTCTTCGCCGGGGTGCTCGGCCTCCTGATCGGGTCGTTCCTCAACGTCGTCGCCTACCGGGTGCCGGCGAAGATCTCGCTGCTGCGCGAGAGCCGGTGCCCGCATTGCGACGCGGCGATCAAGCCCTGGCATAACGTGCCGGTGCTCGGGTGGATCGCGCTCCGAGGCAAGTGCGCGAACTGCAAGGCGCCGATCTCGGCGCGGTACCCGATCGTCGAGGCAGTTACAGGCGTCGCGTTCGCCGTCGTGATGTGGTGGGCAACGGTGGTATACGAGGGACTTCTCGGCATGAACCTGCCGGTGTACCTGCTCCTGCCGGCTGTGGACGGCATCGTCCGTCCCGCCGACCTCTGGGCGCTCGGTCTTGTAGTCGTCGCCTACCTGTACTTCGCGGCGATCTCGATCGTGCTCACGCTGATCGACCTCGACACCCACCGTCTCCCGAACAGCATCGTTCTGCCGAGCTACCTCGTGGCCGGCCTCCTCTTCGCCGTCGCCGCCTGGCTGACGGGCGAGTGGGGACTGCTGCTCGGCGCCGGTGTCGGCATGGTTCTGCTGTACCTCTTCTACTTCCTGCTGCGCGCTGCACGACCCGGCGGCATGGGCGGGGGAGACGTCAAGCTCGCTGGGGTCATCGGCATCTACCTCGGCTGGCTCGGATGGGGCGCGCTCGCTGTGGGGGCGTTCGCGGCCTTCTTGTATGGGGGAGTGTTCGGTATCGCGCTCATGCTGTTGCGCCGAGCCGGGCGCAAGACCGCCATTCCGTTCGGACCCTGGATGATCCTCGGGGCCTGGACAGGTGTTTTCGCCGGCGAAGCAGTCGGCAAGTGGTACGTGGATCTCTTCGTCGGCGCCTGACGCCGACGGTCTTTGGGGAAGGGGAAATCATGGGGAAGACGATTGTCGGGCTGGAGGTGACCGAGGAGAGCGTCCGCGCTGCGGAGATCTCACTTGGTCGTAAACCCCAGCTCGTCGCGTACGGCGAAGTGCCGCTGCCGCCCGAGGCATCGCGCGACTCGGAGGTGCTCGACTCGGGCGCCGTCGCGGTCGCGCTCCGGCAGCTGTGGACCGGCGCGAAGTTCAGAAGCAAGGACGCCGTGCTCGGCGTCGCCAGCCGCCGCATCCTGGTGCGCGAATACACGACTCAGGCGATGCGGCCTGATCTGCTGCGCGAGGCCCTGCCGTATCAGGTGCAGGACCTCCTGCCTGTGCCGGCGAGCCAGGCGGTGCTCGACTTCTTCCCGCTGTCGCAGGACGGCGACCAGGTCTCCGGCCTGCTCGTCGCGGCGGTGTCCGAGAACATCGAGCAGATCATCTCCACTCTCGCGAAGGTCAAGGTGCGCGCTCAGGCGGTCGACCTCGCGGCGTTCGGCCTCGCGCGCGTCACCGCGCCGCTCGCGTCGCCGGAGGAGACGGTGGCGACGGTCAGCATCGGCGATCACACCACCCAGGTCGTCATCTCGCGCGGCGGCGTTCCCCTGTTCGTACGCCTGCTGCCGATCGATGTCGCCACAGCAGCCACGCGGCGGCACAACGCCGAGGCCGTCGAACCGGAGCTCGAACTCGCCGCCGTGGCGGCGGGGAACGGAGCCGGGACGGGCCTCACGGTGCCCAGCCGCACGCGCGGCTCGATCCGCGCGGCGACGCCTCCCGGTGTCTCCGACCTGGCGGCCCGTCTGCGCAGCACCCTCGCGTTCTTCGGCAGCCGACCCGCCTCAGCTCCACTCTCGCGGGTCTTCGTCACCGGCGCCGGGGCTGCGGTCGAGGGCATCCTGCCGGCGCTCGGGGCCGCGATCGATACGCCGATGACCATCGTGTCGGTCGGCGACGTCATCTCGATGTCGACCCCGCCGCCTGCCGGTGAGGTCGCGCTCAACCTCGTCGGCACGGTCGGCATCGCACTCGGGGAGGCCGGAAAATGACCGCCATCCCGGTTCCCTTCTCGGGAGCGCCGCGCGTCAACCTCATGCCGCGCACCGAGGTCGCGCGGCGCGAGCGCGACCAGCTCGTGCGCCTCTGGGTGTGGCTCGTGCTCGGCGCGATCGTCGTCGCGGTGCTCATCATCGCCGGGGCGTTCGCGTTCAAGTTCTTCGCCGATCAGCGCCTCGTCGCCGAACAGGCCCGCACGAACGCGCTCCTCACCGAGATCGCCTCGCTGTCTGAGGTGAGCCAGGCGCTCGCCACCGAGTCGGAGCTCACCGACTTCCGCACCGACGCGATGGCCACCGATCTCGCGTGGACTCCCGCGATCGGCAAGATCACCGGCATCCTTCCCACCGACACCACCCTCACCGGCGTCGACCTCGCCGTCGGCGGCGTGCCGGAGGGCGACGACCCGACGCTCGAACAAGGGCTCGTCGGCACGGTCACCTTCGACAGCCCGACGCCGATCGATATCGTCCCGCTCATCCGCTCGCTCCGCGGAGTGGAGGGAGTACTGTACGCCGATGGGCAGTCGGTCACCTCGAGCCAGGTCTCGTCGGGCAGGTACTCGTACCTCCTCACGGTCGAGTTCGACCAGACCGTCTACTCGAACGAGTACGCGGCGGAAGAAGGGGGCGAGTGATGCCCAAGCACATCGTCACCGCGATCGGACTCATCGTCTCGCTCGGCGTCATCGCGCTCGGAGTCTTCCTCGTCGCCATGCCGCTCTACTTCCAGGCGGTCTCCGTCGACGGCCAGACCGCGACCGTCGCGAGCACCAACGCGCTGTACCAGGCACAGGTCGACGAGCTCACGGCGCAGCAGGAGAACCTCGGCGAGATCGAGGCGAATGTCGCCGGGCTCCGCGCGCAGATTCCGGCCACCGGCCAGCTCGACGACGTCTTCGAGGTCGTCGCACGTGCGGCCGAGGCATCCGGTGTCCAGATCACCTCGGTGACCGCAGGAGAGCAGGTCGCGTACGCCACCCGCACCGGCGCCACCGAGGGTGACCCGGCAGCGGTCCCTGCACCCGCCCCCGAGGCGACGGAGGCGGCGACCGACGCCACCAGCGGGACGTCGACGGATGCTGCGGCCGCGGCCCCCGACGCCGCAGCCGGCGCCGGGCGCCAGCAGGTCGACTTCGTCATCAGCGCCACAGCGGCTGACATGGAACAGGCGACGGCGTTCCTCGACGCGCTGCGCGCAGGTCCGCGTCTGCTCAACAGCGTCAGCGCGACGATGACCCAGAGTGGCGAGGGCACGGTCGACATCCAGGTGTCGGCGCTCACCTTCGTCGACGCGGAAGGGTGAGGATCATGGAAGACCTCGACTTCGAGAAGCTCCTCGCGTACGGTGCCCGCCACCGCGCGTCGGACGTTCACATCACCGCCGAAGCGCCGCCGCTGCTGCGCGTCGACGGCGACCTCGTGCCGGTGGAGGCCTACCCCGCCCCGCTGTCGACGGAGTGGGTGGAGCGCACGGCGTTCGAGCTTATGACGGAAGGACAGCGTCGCGAGTTCATGGAGCACGGCGAGGTCGACCTCGCCCACGCGACGCCGGGTATCGGTCGCTTCCGCACGAACGTCTACCGTCAGCTCGGCTCGATCGCGATCGCCCTGCGGTACATCCCCGACCGGGTGTACTCGCTCGAGGAACTCGGCGCCCCGACGATCGCCCGTGACCTTGCCTTGAGGCCCCGCGGACTCGTGCTGCTCACGGGCCCCACCGGCTCGGGCAAGTCGACGACGCTCACGGCGATGGTCGACATCGTCAACCAGCTCGTACCGGCGCACATCGTCACCATCGAGGACCCGATCGAGTTCCACCACCAGTCCAAGCGCTCGCTCGTCCATCAGCGCGAGGTCGGGCGAGACACGAACTCGTTCGCCGAGGCGCTGCGCCGCGTGCTGCGTCAGGACCCCGACGTGATCCTCATCGGCGAGCTCCGCGACCCGGAGTCGATCTCGACTGCCCTCTCGGCGGCGGAGACCGGCCACCTCGTGCTGTCGACCCTTCACACGCAGGGCGCGGCGAAGAGCATCAACCGCATCATCGACGTGTTCCCGGCCGACCAGCAGCATCAGATCCGCACGCAGCTCGGGGACACGCTGCAGGGCATCATCAGCCAGACGCTGCTGCCGCTCGCGCAGGTCAACGGACGCACGATCGCGACCGAGGTGCTCATCAACACGCCGGCCGTCGCGAACATGATCCGCGAGGGCCAGGTCGCGCAGATCTACTCGGCGATGCAGGCCGGCTCCGAGCTCGGCATGCACACGCTCGACCAGGATCTTCGCCGCCTCGTCGCCGAAGGCACCATCGCACGCAACGTCGCGATGGACTTCGCGGTCGATCCGAAGAGCCTCGACGGCGTCTACGTCAAGCCGCGCGACCTCGACGCGGAGGAGTGGGCGCACCACGCCGGGGAATGGCGGCAGGGGGAGCTCACGGCTCCCGCAGCGAACGCGACGCAGGGCACCGGTATCGGCATGGGATCGCGCTTCGGCACGCCCACCGTCGGCGGCCGGGTCGACCCGACCGCGCGCGATGTCGAGTGGGGCGGCGTCGACGATCTCGAAGCGTGGGCCGCCGCGAACGGGGAGGGCTGACATGGCCGTCGTACAGGAGTTCGTCTACCGGGCCGTCGACCCGCGCGCCGGATCGGTCGTGAAGGGCACGATCGAGGCCGCGAGCGAGTCGGCTGTCACCGGCAAGCTGAAGGCTCAGGGGCTTACACCGCTCGAGGTCACGCTCAAGTCCAACACCGGACTCAACCGCGACATCAAGCTGCCGGGCGCGACCAAGACGGTATCGGCGCGCACGCTCGCGGTGTTCTCCCGTCAGATGGCGGGGCTCATCAACGCCGGTCTCCCGCTCATGCGGACGCTGGCGATCCTGATCGAGCAGACCGACGACAAGAGGCTGCAGCCGGCGTTGGTACAGGTGCAGGCCGATGTCGAGTCGGGGTCGTCGTTCTCGGCGGCGTTGGCGCGGCACCCGCAGACGTTCCCACCGCTGATGCTGTCGATCATCAAGGTCGGCGAGGCGGGCGGCTTCCTCGGGAGCGCGCTCGGCTCGATCGCCGACAACTACCAGCGCGAAGCCGAGCTGCACAACAAGATCCGTGCGGCGGTGACGTATCCCGCGATCGTGCTCATCATCGCGATCATCGGCGTGCTGGTGATGGTGACGTTCGTCGTGCCGATCTTCGAGGGCATGTTCAAGGGCCTCGGCTCGTCGCTGCCCTTGCCCACGCAGATCCTCGTGACGATCTCGAACAACATGTGGTGGATGCTGCCGGCCCTCGTGCTGGTCGTGATCGTTGCACTGATCTGGTGGCGGGCCAACCGGCACACCGAGCAGTACCGCCGCTTCGTCGATCCGATCAAGCTGAAGATGCCCGTGTTCGGCAAGCTCACCACGAAGATCGCCGTCGCACGCTTTGCGCGGAACCTCTCGATGATGCTGAATGCCGGCGTGCCGATCATCCAGGCGCTCGCGATCGTCGGGCAGGCGTCGAACAACTGGAAGATCGAGCAGGCCGTGCGCGATGTACAGGAATCGATCCGTCAGGGTCGCTCGTTCGCCGCACCGCTCGCGAAGGCCGAGGTCTTCCCGGCGATGGTGCCCCAGATGGTGTCGGTGGGCGAGGAGTCGGGCACGCTCGTCGACATGCTCGCGTCGATCGCGGACTTCTACGAGGACGAGGTGGAGACCGCGACCGCACAGCTGTCGTCGACGATCGAGCCGATCCTCATCGTGGGGCTCGGCATCGTGATCGGCGGCATGGTGATCTCGCTGTACCTGCCGATCTTCACCCTGTACGGGGAGCTCGCCAAGCAGGCATAGAAGCTGGGGAACTCAACGGCCGGTGCGCAGGGCGCCGGTCGTTGAGTTTGCGCCGGGTTCAGGGCGTTTCGACTCGCTTCGCTCGCTCAACGGACGAGGGACGGAGCCCCGGGATAGGCACAGCGCGCGCGAAGCGCGCTCCGCCTCACACCGTGACCCGAAGCACTTCCTCAATAGTCGTCAGCCCCTGCGCGACCTTCGACCACCCGTCCTCGCGCAGCGAGATCATCCCCTGCGCGATCGCCACCTGACGGATCTCCGACCCCGTCGACCGCGTCACGACCAGCGACTCGATCTCGTCGCTCAGCGTCATCACCTCGTGCAGTGCGACGCGCCCGCGGTATCCGGTGTTGCTGCAGGCGGGGCATCCCACCGCCTTGTACAGCTCGGGCACATCCGCCGGGTCATGCGGGAAGCCCAGGGCACTCAGCACCTCCGAACTCTCCACCAGCGGCTCACGGCAGCGCATGCACAGCCGCCGCGCCAGCCGCTGTGCGATCACCGCTGACAGCGCCGTCGCCACCAGGAACGGCTCGCACCCGATCTCGGAAAGCCGGGTCAACGCAGAGGGAGCGTCGTTCGTGTGCAGCGTTGACAGCACCAGGTGCCCCGTCAACGCCGCTTCGATGGAGATGTTCGCGGTCTCGAAGTCGCGGATCTCACCGACCAGCACCACATCCGGGTCCGACCGCAGAATAGACCGCAAAGCAGTGGCGAACGTGAGCCCGGCGCGGTTGTTCACCTGCACCTGGTTGATGCCAGCGATGCGGTACTCGACCGGGTCCTCGACGGTGATGACGTTGATCTTCGGGTTCGCGATCGATCGCAGCGCCGTGTAGAGGCTCGTCGACTTGCCCGACCCCGTCGGCCCGGTCGCGAGGATCATGCCGTGCGGCTTCGTGATCGCCTCGCGGAACCGCTTCTCGTTGGTGGGCGAGAACAGCAGGTCGCGCATCCCCATGGTCTGGCCGGTGTTGTCGAGGATTCGCATGACGATCTTCTCGCCCCACACCGTGGGAAGGGTCGCCACGCGGAGGTCGACGGTGCGGTTCTCGTGCGTGACCGAGAGGCGGCCGTCCTGCGGCTTGCGCTTCTCGGCGATGTCGATCGACGACATGATCTTCAGTCGCGAGATGATGCCGTCCTGAATCGCACGGTCGGCCTTCTGCATCTCGTGCAGCACGCCGTCGATGCGGAACCGCACGGTCAGCTGCTTCTCGCCCGGCTCGACGTGGATGTCGCTCGCACGGTCGTTGATGGCCTGCGCGATCAGCAGGTTCACGAACCGGACGATGGGGGCGGTGTCGTCCTGCTCCTCGAGGCTCTCGGTGAACGCGGCCTGGTTGGCCTCGCTCGACTCCTCGATCGTCATCGACAGCTCGCTGAGCTCTTCGTCCGAGCGCAGGAACCGCTCGAACATGTTCAGCAGCGCGTCTTCGGCGACGACGACGGGTTCGACGAAGAGGTCCGTGATCGAGGCGACGTCGTCGAGCGCGACGATGTCGGTCGGGTCGAGCACGCCCACGGTCAGGCGTTCGCCGCGGCGGTCGACGGGGATGAGGCCGTACTTGCGGCAGAGGTTGCCGGGCACGAGAGCGACCACGTTGGGGTCGAGCGGCATCTCGGCGAGGTCGACGTAACGGTGGCCCGTGTGCAGGGCGATCGCCTCGGCGACCTGGCCCTCGGTGACCAGCTTCGAGCTCACCAGCAAGCGCTGCAGCTCCGGACCTTCGCCCACCTGAGCGAGGGCTGCCGACATGTCGGCAGCCCTGACTGCTCCTGTGAGCACCAGCGTCTGTGCGAGACCTCTCACGGCAACACCCCTATCCCCAACCACATACTATGTGGCGCGCGTCAACCCCGGGCTGCTCGCAGGTGCGTGCTCGATAAGGTCGTGCCATGGCGGACCTGATCGCGAAGCTGACGGCCTGGGCACTCTCCCTCCGACCGGTGCGCGTCTGGTTCCACTACCTCGAACGCCGCGGCCCCATGCTCTCCGACAGCATCACGTACCGCTCGCTGTTCTCGGTGTTCGCGGGAGTCCTCCTCGGCTTCTCGTTCGCCTCCGTGTGGCTCGCCGACAACCCCGCGGCGTGGCAATCGCTGATCGATGCGGTGGATGCTGCGATCCCCGGCCTGCTCGGAACAGACGGCGATGGCCTCATCGACGTCAGCACCATCGAAGCGCCGGCAGGCCTCACGATCGCGGGCATCATCGCGCTCGTCGGTCTTGTCGGCGCGGCGATCGGCGCCATCGGGTCGCTGCGCGTCGCGTTGCGCACGCTCGCCGACAAGGTGCACGACGACGTCTTCTGGATCTGGGTGATCCTGCGCAACCTCCTCCTGGCCATCGCGATCGGCGGCGGCTTCGTGCTGTCGGCCGGCGCGACGTTCATCGGCACCACGTTCGTCGGGGCGGTGCTCGACTGGCTCGGCGTCAGTCATACCGGATTCGCCGACTTCGCCACCCGCTCGGTCTCGATCGTCGTCGTGTTCCTCCTCGACATGGCGATCGTCGCCGTCGCGTTCGTGTCGCTCAGCGGCGTCAAGACACACCCAGGGTCGCTGTGGTCGGGCGCCGTCATCGGCGCGATCGGGCTGACGGTGCTGCAGCAGCTCTCGTCCCTCTTCGTCGCCGGCGCCGGTTCGAACCCACTGCTCGCCTCGTTCGCCTCGCTCATCGCTCTGCTGCTGTGGCTGAACCTCTCGGCGCAGGTCATCCTCCTCGCATCGACCTGGATCATCGTGAGCGAACGTCAGCGGGTCGACCGCGTGCGTGAGCGGTTCGGTTCTCCGACGTTCGCCTTGCGGCGCGTGCGTCAGGCGGAGGATGCTGTGCGCGTGGCCACAGAAGAGCTCGAGCACGCGCGCGCCGACGCGGAGCGCGAGAAGCTCGCTGCACAGAAGCACCAGGCGACATGAGCGAGCGCGTTCCCACCTTCACCGCCGAACAGGTGCGTGCGGCGGAACGCCCCCTGCTCGACGCCGGAATCCCGCTCATGCACCGCGCCGCCGCGGCCCTCGCCGGCGTCATCCGGGCAGAGCTCGAGACGCCCGACACCGTCGTCACGCTGACCGGGGTGCTCGAGCCCGTGGTCCGGGAGACGCCTGTCGCCCTGCGGCCGCGGGTGCTCGTCTTGGTGGGCTCCGGCGACAACGGCGGCGACGCTCTCTACGCCGCCGCACACCTCTCCCGCATCGCCGACGTCGACGCGCTGCTCGTCTCGGAGCGCTTCCACGTCACCGCCCTCGCCGCCGCGGTCGCCGCCGGAGTCCGTCGCGTCGACCTCCCCGAAGTCGACGACGCGGTGCGCCACTACGCCCTCGTGGTCGACGGCATCCTCGGCATCGGCGCCGCGAGCGATCCGGCCCTGCGCGGCAGAGCCCGCGGTGCGGTCACGGCGATCCGCGACCACCTCCGGCGAGGAGGACGGATGCCGCGCGTCATCGCCGTCGACATCCCCAGCGGTCTCCACCCCGACACGGGCGTCGCCGACGACGCCGTGCTCGCAGCATCCGTCACCGTCACGTTCGGCGCGGTGAAGGCCGGACTCGTCACCGGACGCGGGCCCGAACTCGCCGGCGACATCGTCCTGGTCGACATCGGTCTCGGCACGGCGCTGGAATCGGTCGAGCCGGTGGGCGAGGCATCCGTCTTGCGAATCGTGACGGCGCCGACCGACTGACCGCAGCGTGCGCGCCGCGACTACTCGTCGCTCTGCTCGTCCTCGCCGTTCTTGCCGGGGAAGTCGGGGTCGTCCTTGTGGTGGCCCCAGGCCTTGCCCTTCCCGTTGCCCGGGTCGTCCCGCTTGTCGTCGCCGTCACCCTTGTTTCCGGGGAAGTCCGGCGAATCCTTATCGTGCCCCCACGCGTTGCCGTTGTTGCCCGGGAATGCGGGGTCGTCCTTATGGTGGCCCCACGCCTTCCCGTTGCCCTGCCCGCCCGGCGCATCAGCCGGCGCGACGACGCTCGTCGCGGGGAGCACCCGTGCCAACGGCACGCCCGACGCGACGCTCGGCACGATGATCGCGGCCGCGGCGACGACGGCGATCACTGCACCCGTGATGAGCAGCTTCTTCGAACCCATGACGCACCTCGATCTCCCCAGGCGGAGGCAGCCGGTGCGGGGAGCGTATCACCGCGCGCGGGCGGTGCGAAGGGGTCAGCGCGCGTAGCGCTCGACGAAGGTGCGCAGCATGCGGCTCGGGTGCGTGACCGCCGCGGTGCGGACAGCCGCCAGTGTGAGCTCGAGCTCGTGGGCGGCGAAGTATCCGTAGTCGGCGTAGGCGTGGATGCGCGTCGTGATGCCTTCGACGTCGAGCTCGGGGTGGAACTGCGTCGCGTAGACGTTCTCGCCGACGCGGAACATCTGCACCGGGCACGTCGGCGACGACGCCAGCAGCGTCGCCGACGCGGGCAGCTGCGAGATCGCCTCCTTGTGTCCGACGAACGCGCCGAAGGTCTCAGGGATCCCGGCGAGGAGGGGATCGGACGCCCCGGCCTCGGTCACCGTCACGGGCACGACGCTGATCGGCTCGGAGTAGGTGCGGTCGATCACCGCGCCCTGGTGCGCGCCGAGCGTGCCGACGCCGTAGCAGGCGCCGAGGAAGGGGAAATCCCGCGCGACGACCTCGTCGAGGAGGATGCCGAACTCCTGCTCGACCCGTCGCTGCGTCGGCGACTTCTTCTCGAGCGGGTCGGACGCGTTGAACGGCCCGCCGCCCACGAAGATCCCCGACACCTCATCGAGGTCGATCCGTGGCATCGGCTCGGCCTCGAGCCGCACCCGGATGAGCTCGTCGGGCGAGAGGCCGGTGTACCGCAGGAAGAGCGCATACTCCTCGTCGGCCGGCGCGTCCTCGGCCCGGGTCGCGAGGAGGACGAACGGCTTCACCGCACCAGCCTACGTGTGCGGAGCGTGCAGGCGTTTCGTCTGCGGGCGCCAGAGCGCCCTTCGCTCAACGACCGGGAACACGGATGCCTCGGCCCGGCGCGCAGTGCGCCGGGCCGAGGCATCCGTCGATCCTTACTTGCTGAACTGGTGCGTCCAGGTCGACACGGCACCCGCGGCGACGGCGAAGCCGGCCTTCGGGACCGCGGTCACCTGCGCCTTCGAGCCGGCGGGCACCTTGACCAGCGGCTTCTCTGCCTTGACTCCGTTGACGTAGTAGTCGAACGCCGGGTCGGGCGTGACGACCACGTGGTCGGAGTTCGAACCCTTCGGGTCGGTGAACTTCGGCGTGCCGGGCGTCGCCGCGGTCGTGAGCACGGGCACGTTCGCGAAGTCCATGTCGCTCGCGAAGTAGTAGCTCGTGTACGACGGCTGGTTGTAGGTGGTGTTCTGGCGGGCCACCTCGGCGCGGTACTGCACGTCGTGCATGAGCGTCGGCAGCTTGTGCGTGGTCGCCTCGGTGCTCGTGTAGATGCGCAGCGCGCTCGAGTCGACGGTGCGCACGAGCAGCTCCTCGCGCCAGTCGCCGAACACGTCGGCCACGAGCGACGGGTTGCCCTTGGTGCCGTTGTTCGTGCGCGTGCCGGTGGCGGTGAGCACGGTGCCGCGGGTCCAGTCCTTGATGGTGGGCGTGACCTCGAGGGCGCCGTCGACGATCTGCGTCGTCATGTCGGCGGCCCAGCGGATCGACTGGTTGGTTCCGGGGGTGGATGCTGCGAGCGGCGCGTTCGTCGCGCTCAGCAGGCCCGATCCCTCGGTGCCGTTGGGCATGCTCGCCCACACCTCGAGGCCCGGCACGTCGGCGCGCACGTCGCCGATCATGCTGCGGCCCGTGTCGCGGCCCGAGTAGGCGCCGAAGAGCACCTCGCCGGTCGCGGCATCGCGCATCGCCGAACCGTACGGTGCGAACGTGGCGCCCTCGTGCGCCGTCCAGATCTCGAGTCCGGGGCGGTTCGGGTCGATGTCGGTGACGTGCATCGCGTCGCCGTGGCCGAGACGCACGTTCTCGCCCGGCGCCGCGCTGCCCGCGGGCAGCGTGTCGAACGAGCTGTACAGCAGCCCGCCGTCGTCGTCGATGGTGGCCGAGCCGTAGACGATCTCGTGCTTGCCGTCGCCGTCCACGTCGGCCGCGCTCAGCGAGTGGAAGCCCTGCGTCGTGATCGAGCCGTACGCCGGGTCGGTGCCGTCACGACCGTGCGGGCCGTCGTTGAACGGGTTCGTCATCGGCACGTGGCCGCTGTCGATCGCCCAGCGCGTGGTCAGGTGCTCGCCGTCCCAGTCGTAGGCGTGGATCGTCGTGCGCGTGTAGTAGCCGCGAGCGAAGACCGCGGAGGGGTGCGTGCCGTCGAGGTAGGCCACGCCCGCCAGGAAGCGGTCGACGCGGTTGCCCGGCTCGATGCGGGCCATCGCGTAGTCGCCCCACAGCAGGCCGTCGTCGTCGCGGCCGGGCTCGTAGCGCACGGTCTCGAGCTCTTCGCCGGTGGCCGAGTCGAAGACCGTGAGGTACTCCGGGCCGTCGACGATGAAGCCCTCGAACGTCGTGAGGTCGTTGCGTGCGCTGCGGCTCGGTGCGTAGGTGGTGATGAAGTAGTCGACGAGCTCGGTCGCCGACGCGGTCGACAGCGGGTACTCGTGCGTCACCGGGATGCCGAACGCCTCCTCGAGGGTCGCCGGCCAGTTGCCCGCCACGACCTCGGGGTGCTCCGACCAGCCCTCGAACATCTCGATGAGGTGCTGGCGGTAGTCCGCGGCGCTCATGCGGTAGTCGTCGGCCGCGGTGTAGCCGGCCGCGAGATCTTCGGCGAGCATCGTGATGCCGGCCTCGGCCGCGACCGAGCCGTCGGCGTTGTACCGGATCGACTTCGTGCCGGGCGCCGTCTTCAGCATCGTCTCGGCGCGGCCGTCGCCGTCGAAGTCGTAGACCATGAACTGCGTGTAGTGCGCGCCCGCGCGGATGTTCACACCCAGGTCGATGCGGTTCAGCAGCGTGCCGTCGAGCTCGTACGTGTCGACGTAGACGGTGCCCGTGTAGCCCTTCTGCGACACGTCCTTCGAGTTCGAGGGATCCCACTTCACGACGAACTCGTACGCGCCGTCGCCGTCGACGTCGGCCACCGACGCGTCGTTCGCCGAGTACGTGAACGCCTCGCCGGCCGGAGTCACGCCGCCCGCCGGCTTCTGCAGCGGCAGGTCGTAGAACCCGTCGCCCCACACCGACACAGGGGCGGACTGCTCGCCGGTCACGTCGTTCCACGCGGGAGCGACCGTGTAGACGGATGCTGCGGACCCGTCCGCGTCGGCATAGTTCGTGCTGTCGTCGACCGTGGCGATGCGCTCGCCGTCGCGGAACACCGCGAACGACGGGCCGCTCACGCCGGTCTCGGTCGCGGGACCGGCTTCGGTGCCGAGCAGGCGCCAGCTGAGGAACACGCCCTCGCCCGTCGACACGGCCACCAGGCCGCGGTCCAGGGCTTCGAGCTGGGCACCGGCGGGGGAGGCCTGCTCGGCCAGTGCGGGCTGCGCCAGTCCGAGCGTGAGTGCGCACGCGGCCGAGCCGGCCACGAGCACGCGGACAGAGGTGCTGCGGAGATTCATCGTCGAATCGCTCTCCTGAGGTTGCGGCCCGCTGGGGTCGGGCCCGTGTGGGGAAACGTAGGAATACGTTTTCCCGCACGACCCTAGTCAGCGACTTCGCATGGGTCAACCACCCCACCGCGCACATTGGAACGATTTAATGTGTGGGCGCCGCGAGCACAGAATCGGAGGTCGGGCACGACACGCCGGGTCGCAGCATCCGTCTCCGGCGTGTCGTATGGAACCTCCGATTCTGTGCACACTGGCCACCACTCCGAGAGCCTCCTCCCCAATCGGCTCGCGCGCGCCGGCTGCCCACAGTTCGGCCCAGGGGAAGGGGGAGCGGATGCTGCGGCCGCGAGTCTGGCCGGATGTGCACCGCCGCTCCGCCCGCCGTCACGACGTATCGAGAACTGAGGGCATGGGGGCTTTCACGGTCGCGGATCGCCGCAGCGCTCGCCGATGGCTCACTGATCTCGCCCCGGCGAGGCGTGTACGAGCGCCTCGGTGCGTGCCACGACGTCAGGACAGCGGCGGCCCATGGAGGCTGGATCGCGTGCGTGAGCGCCGCGAAGCACCATGGGCTCTGGGTCGCGGAGCACGGTGACGGGTTGCACGTCGGGCTCCGCGGTCACGGGCGCGCCTACTCTCACCCGGACTGCTCGTGCGTCGTGCACTGGAGCGACCCGGACGACGCCGAACGCAGTGCTTTCGGTGTGCCGTCGGTCCGGGTCGTCCTGCGGCAGATCCTGCGGTGCCAAGGGCTCGAGGGGTTCTTTGTGGCATTGGAGTCGGCTCTGCGGCGGCGCATGCTGGCGAAGACCGACCTCGACTGGCTGCGGAAGGGCACGAACGCCGGCGCGAGGGCGGCGATCGCCTTCGCTCGCAGCGATGCCGACAGCGGGCTCGAGTCGTTGCTGCGGTGGCGGCTTCGGCGCTGCGGGCTTCGGGTGCGGACGCAGCAGTCGATCACCTCGGTCGGTCGGGTGGACTTCGTGATCGGCGAGCGCCTCATCGTCGAGGTCGACGGCGCGCCCAACCATGACAGCGAGTCGCACAGACACAAGGACCTCGTGCGCGATGCGAACGCAGCGGCGTGGGGCTTCGTCACCCTCCGCTTCGACTATGCCCTGGTCGTCCACGACTGGGACACCGTCGAACTCGCCATCCTCGGCCTCGTCGACCGCGGGCTGCACCTCGCCTGAGTGTGCACAGAATCGGATGTTGTCGCCGACACGCCGGGTGGCAGCATCCGTTCCCTGGCGTGTCGGCCAGGACTCCGATTCTGTGTGCGGGGTGTGCATGGAGTCGGTCCGGAACACAGAATCGGAGACTTTCGGCGACACGCCGGCTACCGGCGCCCGGCCCCGGCGTGTCGCGCAGAACCTCCGATTCTGTGCACGCCCACAACACCAGGAACGACGGATGCCTCGGCCCGGCGCAGTGCGCCGAGGCATGTGCGACGTCCTACGAGGCGTAGGTGACGAGGCCGAGCTCCACCGGCGACACGAGCTGGGGGTGCGCGGGGCGCACGCGGACGGTGTAGCCGAACGTGCCCGTGACACCGAGCGGGAGCGTGCCGCTGAACACCGTCGCGCCGTCGGCCGCGGACGCGCCGGGGGAGAGGCGGTACACCGAGTGGTCGCGCGACAGCGCGTCGTCCTCGTTCGTCGCGCCGTAGAGCAGCTCCACCGCGACGTCGTCGGGCGAGAGGCCGTCGAGGCGCACGTCGGCGCGCACCTCGAGGGTGTCACCGGCCTGCGCCTGCTGCGGGATGCCCGAGCTGTCGACGCTCGCGATCGACACGCGCCCCCACGCCTCGCGCACACGGCTGACGAACGCGGCCACCGCACGCGCCTCGAGGAACTCGTTCGCGCGCAGCGCGACGTCGTGCGCAGCCGACGGCACATACAAGCGCTGGACGTAGTCGCGCACCATGCGGTCGCTCGTCGCCTTCTTGCCGAGCTCGGTCATCGTGTGGCGCACCATGTCGAGCCAGCGCAGCGGGATGCCGCCCTCGCGCTCGTAGAAGCGCGGCACCAGCTGGTGCTCGATGAGGTCGTAGAGGGCGGCCGCCTCGTCGTCGTCGCGCTCCTCGTCGTTCGACGCGGTGTCGGCGGTGGGGATCGCCCAGCCGTTCTCGCCGTCGTACCACTCGTCCCACCACCCGTCGAGGATCGAGAGGTTCAGCGCGCCGTTGAGCGCCGCCTTCATGCCGCTCGTGCCGCACGCTTCGAGCGGGCGCAGCGGGTTGTTGAGCCAGACGTCGCAGCCGGGGTAGAGGTCCTTCGCGAGCGTGATGTCGTAGTCCGGCAGGAACACGATGCGCCCGCGCACCTTCGGGTCGCGGCTGAAGCGCACGAGCTGCTGGATCAGGATCTTGCCCGAGTCGTCGGCCGGGTGCGACTTGCCGCCGATCACGATCTGCACCGGGCGCTCGGGGTCGGTGAGCAGCTGCGTGAGGCGCTCCGGGTCGCGCAGCATGAGCGTCAGGCGCTTGTACGTCGGCACGCGGCGCGCGAAGCCGATCGTGAGCACCTCCGGGTCGAGGAGGTCCTCCACCCAGGCCGGCGTCACGGCCGAGCCGCTGGAGACGGATGCTGCCACCCGCCGCCGCGCCTCGGCGACGAGCTCGCCCTTCATCTGCTGGCGCACGCCCCACAGCTCGGCGTCGCTGACGACGTCGCGGTCGGTCCAGTCGTGCGTGTCGGTGTGCGCATCGCCCCACGCCCGCTCGCTCACGGCCTTGAGCGCGGGGTGCACCCAGGTCGGAGCGTGCACGCCGTTGGTGATCGAGGTGATCGGCACCTCGTCGGTGTCGACGCCCGGCCACAGCATGCCGAACATGCCACGGCTCACCTCGCCGTGCAGCACCGAGACGCCGTTGGCGTGCTGGCCGAGGTGCAGGCCGAGCACCGCCATGTTGAAGACGCCCTGGTCGCCGCCCTCCCACGTCTCGAGGCCCAGCGAGATCGCGCGGCCGGCGTCGAGGCCCTGGAACAGGCCGCTCGAGAGGAAGTCGGCGATCAGGTCGCGGGGGAAGCGGTCGATGCCCGCGGGCACCGGCGTGTGGGTCGTGAAGACCGTGCCGGCGCGCACCTGCGCGAGGGCCTCGTCGAAGCTCAGCCCGTCGTGCGTGATGAGCTCCGACATGCGCTCGAGTCCCTGGAACCCGGCGTGGCCCTCGTTGGTGTGGTAGACGTCGGGGGTCGGGCGTCCCGTCAGGTCGCTGAACGCACGCACCGCGCGCACGCCGCCGACGCCGAGCAGCAGCTCCTGCAGCAGGCGGTGCTCGCCACCGCCGCCGTAGAGGCGGTCGGTGACGCGGCGCATCTCGTCGGTGTTCGAGGGCGTCTCGGAGTCGAGCAGCAGCAGCGGGATGCGGCCGATGTCGGCGACCCAGACGCGGGCGTGCAGGCGGCGGTCGCCCGGCAGATCGAGCGCGATCTCGACGGGCGCTCCCTCGCGGTTGCGCAGGAGCGTCAGCCCGAGGCCGTACGGGTCGAGCAGCGGGTAGCTCTCGCGCTGCCAGCCGTCGTCTCCGATCGACTGGCGGAAGTAGCCGGCGCGGTAGAAGAGGCCGACGCCGGTCAGCGGCACGCCCAGGTCGGACGCGCTCTTGAGGTGGTCGCCGGCGAGGATGCCGAGGCCGCCGGAATACTGCGGCAGCGAGCCGTCGACGCCGAACTCGGGGGAGAAGTACGCGATGTGCGCGGGCTTGTCGCCCTCGAGCTGCTGGAACCAGCGGTCGCCCTCGAGGTATGCGGTGAGGCGCTCGTCCTCCTCACGAACGCGGGCGACGAACTCTTCGTCCCGGGCGAGCTCGTCGAGGCGCTCCTGGCCCAGTGCGCCGAGCATCCGTGCCGGGTTCGCGCCGATCTCGTCCCACAGGACGGGATCCATCGAGGCGAACAGCGCGTGCGTCGCGCGACTCCACGACCAGCGCCAGTTGGAGGCGAGGCGGTCGAGCGGGGCGAGGGATGCGGCGAGGACGGGACGGACGGTGAACGTTCGGATGGCCTTCACGCTCGCGATTCTAGGGGCAAAAGCTGGAAGCGCTTGCACGGAAGTCGTTGGGTCTACGCTGGCGCTATGGCACTCGCACGACTGCACGGCGGACCCCTCGACGGACAGATCATTCCGCTCGACCCGACCGTCTCCGACTCGTACATCGTCCCCTACGGCGAGGGACAGCTGGTCTACCGCCGCGAAGGCGAAGAGACCCATGCGGGCGACCAGGACGGGCCGACCGAGACCCGCTTCGTGTACGTCGAGGCGACCGAAGACATCGACCCGAACCCGGACGGTCGTGACGACTGACCGCATTCCCGACGTGACCGGCGGCGACGCCGGAGCGAACGGTCCGTCGCTCAGCGTCGAGGTCGAGCTCAAGTTCGATGTCGGCGAGTCCACGCCGCTGCCCGACTGGTCGGCGCTTCCCGGTGTGGCGAGAGTCGGCGAGCCCGAGCTGCGTCACCTCGACGCCACCTACCTCGACAGCGACGACCTCGCGCTCGCCCATTCCGGCTACGCGGTCCGCCACCGCACCGGCGGCCCCGACGAGGGCTGGCACATCAAGGGCCCGCGCGGGGCCGACGGCGGGCGGGTCGAACTGCACTGGCCGATCAGCCCGGTGGATGAGATCCCGGATGCTGTCGCCGACGCGGTCTCGAAGATCGCGAGCGCGTCGGACTTCGCGCCGATCGCGCGCATCCGCAACAGCCGCAACGCCTTCGCGCTGCAGGACGAGCGCGGTGGCCTCGTGGCGGAGTTCGTCGACGACCACGTGACAGCCACCGACGAGCGCTCCGGCACGCAACGGTCCTGGCGCGAGTGGGAGTTCGAACTCGGCCCCGCCGCCCCCGCCTCGGACGAGGCGCGCGCGGCGCTGCTCTCAGCGGCCGAAGCCGCGGTGCATGCCGCAGGCGGCCGGGCCGCAGCATCCGATTCCAAGCTCGCCCGCACTCTCGGCGCCTGAGGCTGCTCGAAAGTCCGAGGCGTTTCGACTTCGCGCGCCAGAGCGCGCTTCGCTCAACGACCGGTGCCTTCACTCCCGGTGCCTTAACTCCCGGTCGTTGAGCGAGCTTGCGAGTCGAAACGCAGAGACGAAACGCCCCGGACCTTCCGAGAAGGTCCGGGGCGCTCGGCGTCAGCTGATCAGAGGTTGATCATGTGGCCGGCGAGGCCGTGGAAGGCCTCCTGCACGGCCTCCGACAGCGTCGGGTGCGTGTGGACGTTGCGCGCCGCCTCGAGAGCGGTGAGGTCCCACTTCTGCGCGAGGGTGAGCTCGGGCAGGAGCTCCGAGACGTCGGGGCCGATGAGGTGGCCGCCGAGCAGCTCGAGGTGCTCGCCGTCGGCGATGAGCTTGACGAAGCCGATGGGCTCGCCCAGGCCGTTCGCCTTGCCGTTCGCCGAGAACGGGAACTTCGCGACCTTCACGTCGTAGCCGGCGTCGCGGGCCTGCTGCTCGGTGAGGCCGAACGAGGCCACCTGCGGCGAGCAGAACGTCGCGCGCGGCATCATGCGGTAGTCGCCGAGCGTCATGGTCTCGGCCTTGCCGATGGTCTCGGCGGCGACGACGCCCTGCGCCTCGGCCACGTGCGCGAGCTGCAGCTTCGCGGTGACGTCGCCGATCGCGTAGATGTGCGGCACGTTGGTGCGCATGTGGTCGTCGATGTCGATGGCACCGCGGTCGGTCAGCTTCACGCCGGTGTTCTCGAGACCGAAGCCCTCGACGTTGGCGGCGAAGCCGATCGACATCATGACCTTGTCGGCGTCGATGGAGCCCTGGGTGCCGTCCTTGGCGGTGTAGGTCACGGTGACCTTGTCGCCCTGGTCGGTGACCGTCTCGACCTTGGTCGAGGTGAGGATGTCGACGCCGTAGTTCTTGTACTGGCGGGCGATCTCCTTCGAGACGTCCGCGTCCTCGTTCGGCAGCGCACGGTCGAGGAACTCGATGATCGTGACCTTCACGCCGTAGTTCACCATCACGAAGGCGAACTCCATGCCGATGGCGCCGGCGCCGACGATGACGATCGACTGGGGCAGGTCGCGGGCGAGGATCTGCTCCTCGTACGTCACGACGTTGCCGCCGAGCTGCACGCCCGGGAGCAGACGCACCTTCGAGCCGGTCGAGATGATCGCGTTGTCGAAGGTGACGCGCTCGGTCGTGCCGTCGGCCTTCTTGACGTCGATCGTGTTCGCGTCGACGAACGACCCGCGACCCTCGTACTCGTCGACCTTGTTCTTCTTCATCAGGTAGTGGATGCCCTTGACGTGGGTCTCCGCCACCTTGCGGCTGCGGTCCCACGCGACTCCGAAGTCGAAGTGGACGTCACCCGAGATGCCGAACAGGTCGGCCTTGTGGTGGAACTGGTGCGCGAGGTCGGCGTTCTTGAGGAGAGCCTTCGAGGGGATGCAGCCGACGTTGAGGCACACACCGCCCCAGTACTTCTCTTCGATGATGGCGACCTTGAGGCCGAGCTGCGAAGCGCGGACGGCTGCGACGTAGCCGCCGGGCCCCGCGCCGAGGATGGCGACGTCGTAATGAGGCATGGTCTCAAGCCTATCGGTCGGTGGGGGGCACGGAGTCGGGCTGCGAGGTGCCGTCGGCCGGGCCGGCAGCGCCGTTCGCGAGAGCCTTCTCGCGGCGGGAGCGGGAGACCAGGAGGTAGACGACCGCGGCGATGAGCGCGAGGGCCAGCACGCCCGCGATGATCCACGGCAGCGCGGTCGCTCCCTCGCTTGCCACGGGCTCGCTCGTGACGGTCGGCGTGGGCTCAGCCGACTGGGTCGGCACCGCGGTCGCGGTGGGCGTCGGGGTCGCCGTCTCGGTGGGCGTCGGCGCGCCCGCGACCGTGAACGAGAACTGGCCCGAGATGGGGTGCCCGTCGCTCGAGACGACCTTCCACAGCACCGTGACGGCACCGGATGCCTCGCCCGCGAGCGGCTGCGTCAGCACGTTGTCCTGCACGGTCGGTGTGCCGTCGACGAGCGACGCTCCCGAGGCATCCGTCACCTCCACGACCGAGGCGCCGTCATCGTCGGCGATCTCGGCGCTGAACGTGAGCGTCAGCTGCGCCGGGAGCGCGTCGAGCGTGCTGCCCTGCGCCGGGTCGCTGCCGAGCAGCTCGTCGTGCGCGTGGGCGGGGGATGCCGTCGCGAGGACGACGCCGAAGGCGACGAGCAGTGCGGCGAGGAATGCCCAGACCCGGGCTGGAAGCGGCTTGTGAAGAGTTTGTGACATCACCCGATCGAGCCTATCCGGCTCTTTGCTGCGGACCCCGCGAGGTCTAGCCTGGCCAATGGCGGGCCCCCTGCCCGTCGTCCCCACACGCGGAAGGATGCGGCAGATGGATCAGATGATGATGGGCGCCATGTCGAAGGACATGATGTCGATGCCCGGCATGCAGGCGATGGACATGTCGGTCATGCAGGCCTGTATGGACGCCTGCTCGGCCTGCGAGCAGGCATGCACGGTGTGCTCCACGCAGATGATGTCGTGCGCCCCCGCATGCATGAACTGCGCCGACATGTGCAACACGATGATGCGCGCCATGATGCGGATGCAGGGCATGAACCCGGCGACCATGATGTCGATGCTCGACGCCTGCATGGCGATGTGCCAGATGACGATGGACGAGTGCATGGAGCACGCGGACCACAGCGAGGTCTGCAAGATGTGCGCTCAGGCCTGCAAAGCGTGCATGGACGCCTGCATGGCCATGAAGGACATGATGATGGCGATGAGCTGACGCTCGTCGCCATCGCTCGTTGAGCGAACCTGCGAGACGAAACGCGCGGTGCGGGCCGTCCGACTCAGCCGCGGAGGACGTTGAACCGCGCGCCGCCGACGGCGAGCACGTGGTAGCGCTCGTGGAGCGCGACCGGCGTGCCGGGCGTCGCGGCCGCGGCAGCGCCGGTGCCGTTCCAGAGGGCGACGGGGGTCCAGTCGGCGAGCGTGCGGACGATCACGAAGCCCGAGCGCTCGTCGGAGGCCTCCACGATCGCGTCCGCCCAGTCAGACGGCGTCGCCGAAGCGAGGCGCGCCTGGATCAGGTGCAGCGCGTGACCGGGGGCGTAGGACGAGCAGGTGTCACCGTGGTCGCACATGCACGCCGCAGCCTCACGCACCTCGAGGGGCGGGATGTGGCTGTGCGGGCTCGACACGGTGATCTCCTTCTGGTTAACGGATCTTTGCCGGTCCTGCCAGGGTAGAAGGGCCGCCATGTGGGCCGCACGTCGAGTGACACGGGGCGAAACATTGCGGGAACGGCGAACGTCCTCTTCCGAGCCGGGGGCGATCGGATAGGCTGGCCGGACGAAGGAGGAAACCGTGGAGCACGACCGCCGACCCGATCAGGGCGACATCCGCCGGGCCGCAGGGTCCGACGCGCACGAGTCCGACCGCGCGGCCGACACGACGCAGACGTTCGGCCACGATTCCGACCTGTCGTTCGTGCCGTTCGGCAGCGAGCTCGGCGAGGCCGAGCTCGACGCGATCGACGCCCTTCCGTCCGGCGCCGCGCTGCTGCTCGTCCGTTCCGGACCCACCGCAGGCGCCCGCTACCTGCTCGACGCCGACGTCACATCCGTGGGGCGGCATCCCGAGGCCGACATCTTCTTCGACGACGTCACCGTCTCGCGCCGCCACGCCGAGATCAACCGCACCGGGACCGCCTTCGAGCTCGTCGACCAGCGTTCGCTGAACGGCACCTACGTGAACGGCGAGCGGGTCGACAGGGCCGCGCTCACCAACGGGGCCGAGGTGCGCATCGGCAAGTTCCGCCTCAACTTCTTCGTCTCACCGGCTGACCTCTCCAGGGCGACGGAGGCCTGATGCCCGCGGCTTCCGCCCGTGACAGGGCGTCGTCCGCGGGTCTTCTCAGCATCGGTCAGGTCCTCGCGCGTCTGTCGCCCGAGTTCCCGGCACTGACCTCCAGCAAGCTGCGCTTCCTCGAGGTCCAGGGGATCATCACACCGCTGCGCACGGAGTCGGGCTACCGCAAGTTCTCGCAGGACGACCTCGAGCGCCTGCGCCTCGCGCTCACCCTGCAGCGTGACCACTACCTGCCGCTGTCAGTCATCCGCGACTACCTCGAAGATGTCGACGCCGGTCGCGATCCCGCGACACCGACCGCCGTGCCGCCGCCGTCGATCGTGCCTGCGCCGCGCCGCTACCGCCGCGACGAGCTGCTGTCGGCGGCCGGCGCCGCGCCCCAGCTGCTCAACGACGCCATCAGCACCGGCATCCTCGCGGGCGCCGAGTCGTACACCGAGCAGTCGGTGACGCTGCTGCGCGCCCTCGTGGCGCTGGACCGCCACGGCATCGAGCCGCGCCACGTCCGCGCCCTGCGGCAGAGCGCCGAACGCGATGTCGCACTCGTCGAGTCGGCTCTCGCGCCGCTGCTGCGCCGGACGGATGCCTCGTCCCGCGGCCGCGCCGGCGAGCTGGCGCCGGAACTGACCCGGCGCCTCGACGACGTGCGGGCCATCTTCGTGCGGGCGGCGCTCGACCGCATGCTGTCCTGAGGTGCCGAGTACGTCGCGCTTCACGCACCGGTCGTCGAGCGAGCTCGCGAGTGAAACGCGCGAAGTGCGCGACACGCCGACCCCTGAACGCCGGATGTCGTTGCCGCGAGGGGGAGGCTGATCTAGCGTGGAACTATTCGATCCGGAGGGGGGAACGAGCATGATCGGAGACGTTGCTCCAGGCGAGCCGTTCAGTGCAGAACTCCTCTTCACGGACGGTCTTCCCGCGATGGACGACGAGGTCGGCTACCGTGGTGCGGCCGCGGCCAAGGCCGCCGGAATCACCTATCGCCAGCTCGACTACTGGGCCCGCACCGAGCTCGTCCAGCCGACGGTGCGCGGTGCCAGCGGGTCCGGCTCGCAGCGACTGTACGGCTTCCGCGACATCCTCGTGCTGAAGCTCGTCAAGCGCCTGCTCGACACCGGCATCTCGCTGCAGCAGATCCGCACGGCCGTCGACCAGCTCCGCGCCGCCGGCATCCGCGACCTGGCCGGTACGACGCTCATGAGCGACGGGGCATCCGTCTATCTCTGCACGTCGAACGACGAGGTCATCGACCTCGTCAGCCGTGGTCAGGGAGTCTTCGGCATCGCCGTCGGCAAGGTGCTGCGCGAGGTCGAGTCGGAGCTCCTCGAATTCGAAGTCGAGAAGCTCGACCCGACGGACGAGCTCGCGGTGCGTCGCGCCGCCCGCTCCGCATAGAGCGCAGCGCGCCGCACCGCTCCGTCCGGGTCAGCCCAGCGCGGACTCCATCCGTTCCCGCACGCCCGCCGTCGCGGTGAGGGCCTGATCGAGGTCGGCGATGAGGTCGGCCGGATCCTCCAGGCCGATCGAGAGGCGCACGAGCGCGTCCGAGGGCTTGGCGTCGGCGGTGACGGGCCGGTGGGTGAGCGCAGCCGGGTGCTGGATGAGCGAGTCGACGCTGCCGAGCGACACCGCGTGCGTGAAGAGCTGGACGGATGCTGTCAGCGCCGCCGCGGCGTCGAAACCGTCGGCGAGCTCGATCGCGATCATCGCGCCAGGACCCGACTGCTGGGTGCCGATGAGACCCCGGGGATCGCTGTCTGCGAACCCGGGGAAGTGCACGCGCGCGACCTCCGGGCGTGAGAGCAGCCAGTCCGCGACCACGCACGCGCTGTCCTGCTGGGCGCGCATGCGCACGGGGAGGGTCGCCAGGCCGCGGTGCAGCAGGTACGCCGCGAGCGGGTGCATGATCGCGCCGGTGATGGCGCGGGTGCGCCGCAGCGCCGCGGCGAGTCGCGCGTCGCACGCGACGACGCCGCCCACGACGTCGCCGTGACCGCCCAGGTACTTCGTCGCGCTGTGCAGCGAGAGCGACGCGCCGAGGTCGAGCGGGTGCTGCAGCACGGGGGTCGCGAAGGTGTTGTCGACGAGTACCGGCACGTCGCCGGCGGCAGCGGCCACCCGGCGGATGTCGACGAGTTCGAGCGTCGGGTTCGCCGGGCTCTCGAGCACGACGAGCGCGGTGTCGTCGCGCAGGGCGGCGGCGACATCGTCGGGGGAGCAGAACGTGGTCTCCACGCCGAGCAGGCCCGACGCCAGCAGGTGGTCGGTGCCGCCGTACAGCGGACGCACGGCCACGACGTGACGCCTCTGGGATTCGTGTGTGAGGGCCAGCAGCACGGCGGTGACCGCGGCCATTCCGGACGAGAACGCCACCGCCTCCTCGGCGTGCTCGAGACGCGCCAGAGCCTCCTCGAATCGCGCGACGGTCGGGTTCCACAGTCGCGCGTAGACGTTCGACCCGCCCTCGAAGGGGTGGCCTCCGGTCGCGAGGACCTCGTAGGACATGCCGCCGAGCTCGATGCCCGGCAGGGGATTGGTCGACGAGAGGTCGAGGGGGAGAGCGTGCACGCCCAGGCTCGCGAGATCGTCGCGGCCGGCGTGCACGGCAAGGCTGTCAGGGTGCAGCGTCATCGATGCCATGGCGATATGGTCAGCGATATCGCGACGATTGGCAAATCGAGCTCACCCGGACGTGCAGAACTAGCGCAATCTGCTCATCGAGTGAGCAGAGTGGTCACCCGCACGGATGCTGCGGCCCGCAGCATCCGTCCGATCAGGAGCGGGAGTCCTCGGAGACCGGGATGCGACCGGTGCGCATGATGCGGTCGAGCAGGGAGTCGAAGTCGGCGGCGAGCTCCTGGGCGGAGTCGCCGGGCCAGATGTGCAGCGGCTTCGCGGCGCCCTGCGCCTGCTGGAGCGAGGTGCGCTCGGGCAGCTGCGGGCTCAGCACGAGCGGGCCGAACATGTCGCGGAGCTCCTTGATGCGGAACTGGTGCTCGATCGACTGCGGGCGCACGCGGTTGACCACGATGCCCAGCGGCTGCAGGCGGGGGGAGAGGCCGCGGCGGATCTCTTCGATCGCACGCAGGGCGCGGTCGGCCGCGGCGACGGAGAAGAGTCCCGGCTCGGTCACGACGATGACGCGGTCGGAGGCCGCCCACGCGGTGCGGGTGAGGGCATTGAGCGACGGCGCGCAGTCGATGAGCACGAGGTCGTAGTCCGCCTCGATGGTGGCGAGCGCCTCTTCGAGCTTCCAGACGTCGCGGACGCTCGGGTGAGGACCGTCGAAGTTGATGGCCGACGGGCTGCCGATCATGACGTCGATCGTGCCCGGGTGCACCTTCGCCCAGCCGCTGGAGGTGATGGCCTGACGGACCGTCTTCTCCTTGGGATTGGCGAGGACATCTGCGACATTCAGGCGGCCGGCCACCTGGATGTCCATGCCCGTCGAGACGTCGGACTGCGGGTCGAGGTCGACGACGAGCGTGCGGACACCGCGGGCGAAAGCCGCCGACGCGAGTCCGAGAGTCACGGTCGTCTTGCCGACGCCACCCTTGAGCGAGCTGACGGATAGGACGTGCACAAGCCACCACGTTACCGTCCCCTAGGCTGAGAGCACACTCAGCCCGATTTTCGGGCCCCGCCTGCGCCGCCGCACACGGAGGTCTCATGTTCCGCAAGATCCTGGTCGCGAACCGAGGCGAGATCGCCATCCGAGCATTCCGCGCCGCATACGAGCTGGGGGCGCGCACCGTCGCAGTGTTCCCCTTCGAGGACCGCGGCTCGCTGCACCGCCAGAAGGCCGACGAGTCGTACGAGATCGGTGAGAAGGGCCATCCGGTCCGCGCCTATCTCGATGTCGACGAGATCGTCCGCGTCGCGCTCGCGGCCGGTGCCGACGCCATCTACCCCGGATACGGCTTCCTCTCCGAGAACCCCGAGCTCGCCGAGAAGGCCGCCGCGAACGGCATCGCCTTCATCGGACCGCCCTCGAAGGTGCTCGAGATGGCCGGCAACAAGGTCACCGCGAAGCAGCACGCGATCGCCGCGGGCGTGCCCGTGCTGCGCTCCACCGACGCGTCCGACGATGTCGACGCACTCCTCGCCCAGGCCGACGACATCGGGTTCCCGATCTTCGTGAAGGCCGTCGCGGGCGGCGGCGGGCGGGGGATGCGGCGGGTCGAGCGCAAGGAAGAACTCGCGCCCGCGCTGGCCGAGGCCATGCGCGAGGCCGGCAGCGCCTTCGGCGACGCCCGTGTCTTCCTCGAGCAGGCGGTGCAGCGACCCCGTCACGTCGAGGTGCAGATCCTCGCCGACAAGACGGGCGAGACCGTGCACCTGTTCGAGCGTGACTGCTCGGTGCAGCGTCGCCACCAGAAGGTGATCGAGATCGCTCCGGCGCCGAACCTCGATCCCGCCATCCGCGACGCCCTCCACGGCTACGCCGTCGCGTTCGCGCGGTCGATCGGGTACGAGAACGCCGGCACCGTCGAGTTCCTCCTCGAGACCGCCGGGCCCCGCACCGGCGAGGTCGTCTTCATCGAGATGAACCCGCGCATCCAGGTCGAGCACACCGTGACCGAGGAGGTGACCGACGTCGACCTCGTGCAGTCGCAGATGCGCATCGCCGCGGGGCAGACGATCGCCGACCTCGGCCTGACGCAGGACCGCATCCAGCTGCGCGGTGCGGCGCTGCAGTGCCGCATCACGACCGAGGACCCGTCGCAGGGCTTCCGCCCCGACACCGGCCGCATCACGACGTACCGCTCGCCCGGTGGTGCCGGCATCCGTCTCGACGGCGGCACGACCGCTGCCGGCTCGCAGATCAGCCCGCACTTCGACTCGATGCTCGCGAAGCTCACGTGCCGCGGCCGCGACTTCCCGGCAGCGGTCGCGCGCGCCCGCCGCGCCCTGGCCGAGTTCCGCATCCGCGGCGTCTCCACGAACATCCCGTTCCTGCGGGCGGTGCTCGACGACCCCGCCTTCGTCGCGGGCGACGTCAGCACCTCGTTCATCGACGAGCGGCCCGAGCTGCTCACGAGCAACCCGTCGCGCGACCGTGCGACGAAGCTGCTCAACTGGCTCGGCGACGTCACCGTCAACCGCCCCTACGGCGAGAAGCCCGTGTCGGTGTCGCCCGGCAGCAAGCTGCCCGCCATCGACCTCTCGTCGCCGCCGCCCGCCGGCACGCTCGACCGCCTGCGCGAGCTCGGCCCCGAGGGCTTCGCCCGCGCCCTGCGCGCACAGAGCGGTCTCGCCGTCACGGAGACCACGTTCCGCGACGCTCACCAGTCGCTGCTCGCCACCCGGGTGCGCACGCGCGACCTCGTCCGCGTCGGCCCGCATGTCGCGCGCATGACGCCGCAGCTGCTGTCGGTGGAGGCATGGGGCGGCGCGACCTACGACGTCGCGCTGCGCTTCCTCGCCGAGGACCCGTGGGAGCGCCTCGAGGCGCTGCGCACGGCGATGCCGAACATCCCGATCCAGATGCTGCTGCGCGGCCGCAACACCGTGGGCTACACGCCACGCCCCGTCGAGGTGACCGACGCCTTCGTGCGCGAGGCCGCCGCGACGGGCGTCGACATCTTCCGCATCTTCGACGCCCTGAACGACGTGTCGCAGATGCGTCCGGCGATCGACGCCGTGCGCTCGACGGGCACCGCGGTCGCCGAGGTGGCGCTCTGCTACACGTCCGATCTGCTCGACCCGGCCGAGAAGCTGTACACGCTCGACTACTACCTGCGCCTCGCCGAGCAGATCGTCGAGTCGGGCGCGCACATCCTCGCCATCAAGGACATGGCCGGCCTGGTGCGTCCGGCGGCCGCGGCCAAGCTCGTCACGGCTCTGCGCGAGAACTTCGACCTTCCGGTGCACCTGCACACGCATGACACCGCGGGCGGTCAACTCGCGACGCTGCTCGCGGCGAGTGCCGCGGGAGTGGACGCGGTGGATGCTGCAGCCGCTCCGATGTCGGGAACCACGAGCCAGCCGTCGCTCTCTGCGCTGGTCGCCGCGCTCGCCCACACCGACCGCGACACCGGCCTCAGCCTGCAGGCGGTCAGCGACCTCGAGCCGTACTGGGAGGGCGTCCGCCACCTGTACCGCCCGTTCGAGTCCGGCCTCGCGTCGCCGACCGGTCGCGTCTACCACCACGAGATCCCGGGTGGTCAGCTGTCGAACCTGCGCCAGCAGGCGATCGCCCTCGGCCTCGCCGACGACTTCGAGCTCATCGAGGACATGTACGCCGCAGCCGACCGCATCCTGGGTCGCATCCCCAAGGTGACGCCGTCGTCGAAGGTCGTCGGCGACCTCGCGCTCGCGCTCGTCGCCGTGCGCGCCGATCCCGCCGACTTCGAGGAGAATCCGCAGAACTACGACATCCCCGACTCGGTCGTCGGCTTCATGGCGGGCGAACTGGGCGACCTTCCTGGCGGTTGGCCTGAGCCCTTCCGCACGAAGGTGCTCGCGGGCCGCACGATCTCGATCGACGTCCCGCCGCTCACCGCCGAGGAGCAGGAGGGCCTTGCCGGCGACGCCGCGACGCGCCGACGCACGCTCAACCGCCTGCTGTTCCCCGGTCCTGCGCGCGACTTCGAGAGGAACCGTGAGGCGTACGGCGACCTGACCGCGCTCGGCACCCCCGACTACCTCTACGGGCTGAAGCCGGGGGAGGAGCACGTCGCCGAGATCGACCCGGGCGTGCAGCTGTACGTCGGTCTCGAGGCGATCGGCGAAGCCGATCCCAAGGGCATGCGCACGGTCATGACGACCCTCAACGGCCAGCTGCGCCCCGTGTTCGTGCGCGACCGCAGCATCAAGGTCGAGGCGCGCCAGGCCGAGAGGGCCGACACCTCGAAGCCGGGCCAGGTCGCAGCGCCGTTCTCGGGCGTCGTCACCCTCAAGGCGAAGGCCGGCGACACCGTCACGGCGGGCCAGCCGGTCGCGTCGATCGAGGCCATGAAGATGGAGGCGGCGATCACCGCACCCGTCGACGGCGTCGTCGAGCGCCTCGTGATCGCCGAGACCGCGCAGGTCGACGCCGGCGACCTTTTGGTCGTCATCCGTCCGGCCCAGTAACCTGGAGGGCGGCATCCGCCCGAAACGCCGTCTTTTCAGGAGAGCTCCGCAGTGACGCCCGATCGCATCGAACACACGCCCGACGAGCCCGAGAACGGCGTGCTGTCCGAGACCGGAAGCATCGACACGACCGGTCTCGGCATCCTGGGTGGTGCGACGGCGCAGGTGAACGTCGAGCTGCCGTCCGAATCCGACGACGACCGGGAGGACGACGGCGTCATCGATGACGAGGTGCCCTTCGTGATCGAGATCCCGGCCGACGCCGATCTTCCGGTCATCGAGGCCGCTCCGGTCGAGGAGTTCTCGACCGAGACGACCGAGGCCGAGATCGTCGAGAACGCCGCCGACCTCGAGGAGTGGACCGTCGAGGGCGAGGGCTTCGCCCCGGCGCCGCCCGCCGAGGACATCGCCGATGCGGAGATCGTCGAGCTGATCGAGGCCGAGATCGACGTCGAGGACGCCGACGTGGTCGACGAGGCCGAGCCCGAGCCTGTGGTCGAGCCTGAGCCCGTGGTCGAGGAACCGACGGCCGACGTCGAGGAGTTCGAGCCGGTCTCCGAGGAGCAGGTCTCCGAGGAGCGCGAGGCCGACGACGAGGAGTCCGTGGCCGACGGCGGCGAGCCTGAGGCCGCCGCCGAGGAGCCCGAAGCCGTCGCTGACGAGCCCGAGGCGGAACCCGTGCCGGCCGAGTCCGCACCCGCGGAGCCGGCCGTCGACGAGTTCGCGATCACCGATTTCGACGCCGTCGACTTCGAAGACGCCGATTTCGACGGCGAGTTCGATCCGGCCGAGTTCGATCTCGAGCTCGCCGACGACGGCGTGGAGGCCGCCCTGGCGGAGAACGCCGCATCGGGAGACGATGTCAACAGGGCCGACGACCCCGTGGAGGAGCCCATGAGCGCCAAGACCCCGGCCGACGACGACAAGGCATCCGCGAGTGCGGCGCCGGCAGCGCCCCAGCCAGCGCCCGCCCGGCCATCGGTCCCGGCCGCTGCCGCCGCCGCGAAGACGGCCACCGGCCCGACGCCCGCCACCCGCCGTGAGGCCAACCACACCGGCGCCCAGCCGGTCGTGGAGCGCACGGCCGTCGAGCGTGCGGGGTTCCCCCGTGGCGACGTCGCCCTGACCTCGAAGCGTCTCGGCGAATTCGAGGCCGGCCGCGAGACCGCGGACCTGCTCACCGCCGATCGCCTGCTCGACCCGCACCAGGTGATCCGCCCCGAGCCCGAGGGGGCGTGGCAGCACTTCTTGTACTCGATCTCGGGAAAGCGCATCAACCTCGGCGACAGCAAGCGTGCGAAGGCCCGCAAGGACCTCGACCGCCGGATCGCGGCCCCGCTCACCGGCGGCGCCCGGTTCGTCCCGGTGCTGTCGCGCAAGGGCGGCGTCGGCAAGACGACCGTGACCACCCTGCTCGGCCAGGCGCTGGCCGACGCCCGCGACGACCGCGTGATCGCCATCGACGCGAACCCCGACCGCGGCACGCTCGCGGAGCGCATCACCCGTGACAGCGGCAAGACCGTGCGCGATCTCGTGCGCATGAGCCCCGAGGTGGTCGGCTTCAACGACCTGTCGGGCATCGTCGCGCGCGACGAGACGCGCCTCGACGTCGTCGCGTCCGACACGGACCCGCGCGTGTCGGAGGCGTTCAACGACACCGACTACCGGGATGTCGCGGCTCTCGCGGCCCACTACTACTCGGTGGTGCTCACCGACACGGGGACCGGCATCGTCCACTCCGTCATGGGCGCCACGCTCGACCTCGCCGACCAGATCGTGATCGTCGCCGGCCTGAGTGTCGACGAGGCCCGTCTCGCCTCCGAGACGCTGACCTGGCTCGAGACCAACGGCTACGCCGACAAGGTGCGCAGCGCCGTGGTCGTGCTGAACAACGCGCGGCCGGGGCATCCGCTCGTCCAGCTCGACGAGCTGGAATCGCACTTCCGCACCCGCGTGCGCGCGGTCGTGCGTGTGCCGTACGACCCGCACATCGCGGCCGGCAGCGCCATCGTGTTCCGCGAGCTGCAGCCCGCGACGCGCGAGGCCGCACGTCAGCTCGCCGCGACCGTGGTCGAGGGCCTCCGTTCGCTCGCATCGGCGGCCTGAGGCATCCGATGGCAGTCCGTCCCATCCGTGTCTTCGGCGACCCCGTCCTGAAGTCCGTCAGCACCCCCATCGGCGAGATCGACGACGGCGTGCGCGCCCTCGTGCGCGACCTGGTCGACACCGTCGAGCTGCCCGGCCGCGCCGGCGTGGCGGCGCCCCAGATCGGTGTCGGGCTGCGCGCTTTCAGCTACAACATCGACGGCGACATCGGCTACGTGCTCAACCCGGTGCTCGTCGAGGTGTCCGGAGAGCCTGAGGCCATCGGCGAGGGCTGCCTGTCGGTGCCCGGCCTCTGGCACGACGCTGTCCGCTACCCGCGGGCGAAGGTCGTCGGCATCGACCTCGACGGCAACGAGATCGTGCTCGAGGGTGAGGGCCTGCTCGCCCAGGCGCTCCAGCACGAGACCGACCACCTCGACGGCACGCTCTACCTCGATCGGCTCACGAAGGAGCAGCGTCGCGTCGCGATGCGCGAGATCCGCGAGTCCGACTGGTTCTGAGACACAGAAGAGGAGCGGATGCCGGGCTCCCCGGCATCCGCTCCTCTTGTGTCTTCTGAGCTCAGCTGAGCGAGACGTTGGTGGTGTTCACCGGCACCGAGTAGAGCTCTTCGATGTCGGTCTTGAAGTCCTCGAGGATCACGTTGCGCTTGATGCTCATCTTCGGCGTGAGGTGTCCGCTCGACTCGGTCCACTCCGTGGGCAGGATCGTGAACTTGCGGATCGACTCGGCGCGCGAGACGTTCTTGTTCGCGATGTCGATCGCGCGCTGCACCTCGGCGCGCACCGCGTCGTTCTTGGCCGCGTCGGCGAGCGACATGTCGCCCGGCAGGCTGTTGTTCGCCAGCCACGTCGGCAGCATCTCAGGGTCGAGCGTCACGAGGGCCGCGATGAACGGCTTCTGGTCGCCGACGACCACGACCTGCCCGACGATCGGGTTGGCGCGGATCGGGTCCTCCAGAGCCGCGGGCGCCACGTTCTTGCCACCTGCGGTGACGAGGATCTCCTTCTTGCGACCGGTGATCGTGAGGAAGCCCTCGTCGTCGAACGCGCCGATGTCGCCGGTCTTGAACCAGTCGCCGTCGAACGTGGCGGCCGTCGCCTCGGGATTGCGCCAGTACTCCTTGAACACGTTGATGCCGCGCACCTGGATCTCGCCGTCCTCGGCGAGACGGACGCCCACGCCCGGGATCACGGGCCCGACGGTGCCGATCTTGGACTTGCGCGCCTGGTTGACCGTCGCCGGTGCGGTGGTCTCGGTGAGGCCGTAGCCCTCGAGGATCGTGACGCCGAGGCTGTGGAAGAAGTGGCCGAGGCGGTGGCCCAGGGGAGCGGACCCCGACACGGCATACGCCACGCGCCCACCCATCGCGGTGCGCAGCTTCGAGTAGACCAGGCGGTCGAAGAGCGCGAACTTGATCTTGGTGAGGAAGGGGATCTTCTTGCCCTCCTGCAGGAGACGGGAGTGCTCGATCGCGGTGTGGGCGGCGGCGCGGAAGATCTTGCCCTTGCCACCGGCCTCGGCCTTCTGCTCGGCTGAGTTGTAGACCTTCTCGAACACGCGCGGCACGGCCAGGAGGAACGTCGGCTTGAACGAGCCGAGGGCGGGCAGCAGCTGCTTCGTGTCGGGCTGGTGGCCCGTCTTCACGCCCGCCTGGATGTCGAGGATCGAGATGAACCGCGCGAACACGTGGGCCGTCGTGATGAACAGCAGCGTCGAGGCACCCGGCGTCTCGAAGACCTCACGGTTGGAGCGGGCCGCGTTGCGCGTGAGCTCGACGAAGTTGCTGTGGGTCAGCACGCAGCCCTTGGGACGCCCGGTCGAGCCCGACGTGTAGATGAGGGTGGCGATGTCGGCGCCGTTGGCGAGGTTGCGGCGCCGCTCGATCTCGTCGTCCGAGACGCCGGCACCCTCGGCGACGAGCTTGTCGAGGTCGCCGCTGTGCATCTCCCACGCGGAGCGGATGAGCGGCAGCTCGGCTCGGGCCTCGGCGAAGCGGGCGGCGTGATCGGGCAGCTCGGTGATGATCGCCACGGCGCCCGAGTCGGTGAGGTTCCACGCGATCTGCGCGCTCGAGCTGGTCTCGTAGATCGGCACCATGACGGCGCCGGCATAGAACAGCGCGAAGTCGACGAGCGTCCACTCATAGGTGGTGCGGGCGATGAAGCCCACCTTGTCGCCGGGCTCGATGCCGCCGGCGACGAAGCCCTTGGCCAGCGCGATGACCTGCTTCTGGAACTCGGCCGCGGTGATGTCGCGCCAGCCCTCGCCCTCGGGCACGGCGAACAGTGCGAGGTTCGGCGTCGCCTTGACGCGCTCGACCAGGAGGTCGGTGATGTTCGCCTGCGGATCGGCAGGGACGATAGCGGGGACTTCGAATTGGACCACGGCAGCTCCTTCGGTACCGGACGACTGAATCTCGGGTGGATCTCATCCGAGTCTAATCAGGTGTCACATCAGACTCGCCGGCGGGTGTGGAGAGCACCGCCTGGATAGACTTCAAGGCGCTGTCGCGCGTGCGGCGGATGGAGAGGGAGAACGTGCTCAAGGTCGGCATCGACATCGGCGGAACCAAGATCGCGGGCGGGGTCGTCGACTCCGACGGCACCATCGTCGAACAGCTCCGCGTCGACACCCCCACCGACACCGCCGCGCTCGCCCAGGCCGTGGTCGATATGGCCCGCTACTTCCGCGGCGCGCACGACGTCGCCGCCGTGGGTGTCGCGGCGGCCGGCTTCATCGATCGCGACCGGGCGACCGTCATCCACGCCCCCAACATCGCCTGGCACAACGAGCCGCTGAAGGCGACGCTCGAAGAGGGCATCGGCCTGCCGGTCACCATCGAGAACGACGCGAACGCCGCCGGGTGGGCCGAGTTCCGCTTCGGGGCCGGCCGCGGCGTCGAGCACATGGTCATGCTCACGATGGGCACCGGCGTCGGCGGCGCCATCGTCCTCGACGGCGAGCTCTTCCGCGGCGGTCACGGCGTCGCCGCTGAGCTCGGCCACATCCGCTTCATCCGCGACGGCATCCTGTGCGGCTGCGGTCAGCACGGATGCCTCGAGCAGTACGCGTCGGGCCGCGCACTGCAGCGCGAGGCCAACGACATCGCCGACGCCGGCGGAATCGGTGCCGCGCTGGCGGCCCACCGCGCCGAGAACGGCAAGATCAGCGGACCGGCGGTGTCGCGCCTCGTGCTCGCGGGCGACCCCGGGGCCGCCGAGGCGCTGCGGCGCGTGGCGACCGCGCTCGGCGAGGCGTGCGGCGGCTTCCAGGCGGTGCTCGACCCCGAGCTCTTCGTCATCGGCGGCGGGGTGGCCCAGCTCGGCGACGCCCTCCTCGAGCCGATGCGCGTCGCGTACGAGAAGTCGCTGCCGGGCTATGGCGAGCGGCCGATCGCGACCTTCAAGATCGCGAAGCTCGTCAACGACGCGGGCCTCATCGGAGCGGCAGATCTCGCGGGGACAGAGGCGTAGCGCGATGTTCTACTGGCTGATGAAATACGTGGTCATCGGACCGATCGTCAAGGCGATCTGGCGCCCGTGGATCGTCGGCCGTCGCAACGTCCCCGCCGAAGGCGCCGCGATCCTCGCGAGCAACCACCTCTCGTTCGTGGACTCGATCTTCCTGCCGCTCATGCTCGACCGGCCGGTCGCGTTCCTCGCCAAGAGCGACTACTTCACCGGCAAGGGCCTCAAGGGGTGGGCGACCCGCATGTTCTTCAAGGGCACGGGTCAGCTCCCCATCGACCGTTCGGGCGGCAAGGCGTCCGAGGCATCCCTCAACACGGGACTGCAGGTGCTGGGTCGGGGCGACCTCCTCGGCATCTACCCCGAGGGCACCCGCAGCCCCGACGGCAAGCTCTACCGCGGCCGCACCGGCATCGCGCGCATGGCACTCGAAGCGCACGTGCCGGTGGTGCCCGTCGTCATGGTCGACACCGACACGATGATGCCGATCGGCACCACGGTCCCTCGGATCGTGAGGGTCGGCATCGTGGTGGGCGAGCCCCTCGACTTCTCGCGCTTCGAGGGCATGGAGGGCGACCGCTACATCCTGCGCTCGATCACCGACGAGATCATGGTCGCGCTGCAGCGGCTGGGGGAGCAGGAGTACGACGACGTGTACGCGTCGACCGTCAAGGACCGGCTCAAGCCGAAGACCCGCTGAACGCGGAGTGGCCGGTCGTCACGCGGCGCCGGTGGCCCGCGTCCCGCGGCTAGAATCGGGGGATGCTCCAGCACCTCGACGCACTCGACCATTGGCGGACCCTGCCCATCAAGCAGCAGCCGCAGTGGTATGACGCGGACGCGGTGGCGGAGGCATCCGCAGAACTTGCGACGCTGCCGCCGCTCGTCTTCGCCGGTGAGGTCGACAACCTCCGCGACCGCCTCGCGCGTGCCGCGTCGGGCAAGGCTTTCCTCCTGCAGGGCGGCGACTGCGCCGAGACCTTCGCCGGCGCGACGGCCGAGCAGATCCGCAACCGCATCAAGACGGTGCTGCAGATGGCCGTCGTGCTCACGTACGGCGCCTCGATGCCCGTCGTCAAGATGGGCCGCATGGCGGGCCAGTTCGCCAAGCCCCGTTCGAGCGACACCGAGACCCGCGGCGACGTCACGCTGCCGGCCTACCGCGGCGACATCGTCAACGGCTACGACTTCACCGAGGCGTCGCGCAAGGCCGACCCCAACCGGCTGCTCAAGGGTTACCACACGGCCGCGTCGACCATCAATCTCATCCGCGCGTTCACGCAGGGCGGCTTCGCCGACCTCCGTGAGGTGCACTCCTGGAACAAGGGCTTCGCATCGAACCCCGCCAACCAGCAGTACGAGCGCCTCGCCACCGAGATCGACCGGGCCATCAAATTCATGGAGGCGGCGGGAGCCGACTTCGACGAGCTGAAGCGGGTCGAGTTCTACACCGGTCACGAGGGCCTGCTCATGGACTACGAGCGGCCCATGACGCGCATCGACTCCCGCACGAACACGCCGTACAACACGTCGGCGCACTTCCTGTGGATCGGCGAGCGCACCCGCGAACTCGACGGTGCGCACGTCGATTACTTCTCGAAGATCCGCAACCCCATCGGCGTCAAGCTCGGCCCGACCACGTCGGCCGACACGGCGCTCGCGCTCATCGACAAGCTCGACCCGAACCGCGAGCCCGGCCGCCTCACGTTCATCACGCGCATGGGTGCCGGCAAGATCCGCGACGCGCTGCCGCCGCTGCTCGAGGCCGTGAAGGACTCGGGCGCGACCCCGCTGTGGGTCACCGACCCGATGCACGGCAACGGCATCACGACCCCGACCGGCTACAAGACGCGTCGCTTCGACGACGTCGTGGACGAGGTCCGCGGCTTCTTCGAGGCGCACCGCTCGGTCGGCACGTTCCCCGGTGGAATCCACGTCGAGCTCACCGGTGACGATGTCACCGAGTGCCTCGGCGGCTCCGAGCAGATCGACGAGGCCACCCTCGCGACCCGCTACGAGTCGCTGTGCGACCCGCGCCTGAACCACATGCAGTCGCTCGAGCTCGCCTTCCTCGTCGCCGAGGAGCTCGAGAAGCGCTGACCTCTCGCGCCTGACACGAAGAAGATCCCGGATGCCTCGCCTCGAGGCATCCGGGATCTCTCTGTTCCTCCCCTCCTCTGCCGGCTCTGTCCCCGTCGCGGCCGCCGTCGGCGACGAGACCGCGTGATAGCACCGCCTATCGAGGCTTGACGGTGCTGTTGTGAGATCTCGTCGCGATTGCGTGCGGGACAACGGGATGCCTCGGCCCGCAGCATCCGGAATCCTCGCCGCTCAGCGGTTCTGTGCGACGCCGTCCCGGCCCCGGCCCCCGGCAACGAGACCGCGCGATAGCACCGCAGACCTGGGGACGACGGTGCTGTTGCGCGGTCTCGCGTCGGGGTTGTGGACAATCTCCGCCTCCGTCGACGCAGGCGCGGCAGGATCGACGGATGCCGCGCCGACAACTCCCTGATGAGCTCAAAGGGTTCGCGTTCACGACCGCAGAGGCACGTGAGCGTGGCGTCGATCGGGGGAGGTTGCGGGGGAACGATGTCGTGAATCCTCATCACGGGATCCACATCGCGGCGGAGTGCGCGGTCGACGACGACATCATGGCGCGTTGCGAACGACTCATCCCGGCATTGGGGCCGGGGCATTGGTTCAGCCATCGGACGGCGGCGCGCATCTGGGGGATTCCGCTCCAGCCGGCGTACTCGGCGACCGAAGGGCTGCACGTCCTGTCGGTGGGAACACGCGTGGCGCTGCGCCACGCCGGCGTGATCGGTTGGGTGACGTCTGCTGATCCGGTGCAGCGGGAGATGTTCGGCCTGCTCCCGGTGGTCTCGCCTGCCGACGTCTGGTGTCAGCTCGCCCAGCGTGGCGCGGTCGTCGGTGGCGCGCTGATCGCGCACGAGTGGCTCGTCGCGGCCGCGGACTACCTCCTGACCGGTAAGCGGCAACCCGACGGGACGCGTGGCACGCCGCCGTGCACCGTCGACGACCTGGAGGCCGCGATCTTCCGCCGTGGTCGTGGGCGAGGCACCGCGGCGCTCCGCCGGGCCCTCTCCGACGCCCGTTCTCCGGTGGACTCTCCCTACGAGACACGGACGCGGCTCGGCCTGGTCGCACACGGGCTGCCCGAACCGCAGGTGCAGGTGCCGGTCGAGACCACCGAAGGGCGGCGGCACGCGGACCTGGGGTATCCGAGCCGGAAGCTGCTCATCGAGTATCAGGGGGAGGAGCACCGCAGCTCGCGCAAGAGGTGGCTCAGCGATCTGACACGCGTGCAGCTGTTCCAGGACGCGGGGTACGAGGTCTTCCTGATCGGCGCCGACGATGTCGACCCGGACTGTTCCGCCCTCGCCGCGCGCGTGAGACGCGCCCTGAGCCGCGAGACCGCACGATAGCACCGGGTCCGGGCGCCTTGTGGTGCTGTTGTGAGGTCTCGTCGCGATAGGCGAGAGGAGTGGATGCTGCTGCCCGCGGCATCCCGCACCGCGGGCGTCTGTTGCGCCAGCGTGTGAGCCGCGAGACCGCACGTTAGCACCGGGTGCGGGCGCCTCACGGTGCTGTTGTGAGGTCTCGTCGCGATGGGCGCGAGAGGGGCGGATGCTGCTGCCCGCAGTATCCCGCACCGCGGGCGTCGGTTGCGCCAGCGGGTGAGCCGCGAGACCGCACGTTAGCACCGGGTCCGGGCGCCTTGTGGTGCTGTCGTGAGGTCTCGTCGCGATGGGCGGGAGATCAGCGGATGCTGCTGCCCGCGGCATCCCGCACCGCGGGCGTCTGTTGCGCCAGCGTGTGAGCCGCGAGACCGCACGTTAGCACCGGGTCCGGGGGCCTTGTGGTGCTGTTGTGAGGTCTCGTCGCGATGGGCGGGGAGGAGACCACCTCTGCGCCGACCGCGCCCCGAGGGGCGCCGGGAATAGGTCAGAGGGCGGCGGCGATGCGCAGCGAGATGACGGTGCCTTTGGGCTCCATGTCGCCGGCGTCCGGCTTCTGCGACTCGACCTGGGTGAACGGGTCGGGGAAGGCGTCCCAGCGGTCGTCGTAGTCGATCGTGAATCCGGCGTTCGAGGCGGCCTGGCGGGCCTCGGCCAGCGTCATGCCCTCGAAGTCGGGGACCTCGAACAGCGCGGGACCGGTCGACACGACGAGGGTCACGGTGTCGCCGGGGGCGAGCGGGCTGCCGTCCTCCTTGCCGAGGACTCGGATCACGCGCTCGGCCTTGACCGAATCGCTGGACTCGGTCTGGCTGGGGTCGGCGACGACGAGCCCGAGGCCCTCGAGCGTGCTGCGCGCCTTGCCCTCGCTCTCGCCCGCGACGTTCGGGAGCGGTCCGAGCGACACCTGAAGACGCGCGGTGTCGCCCTGGTGGACGGTGCAGCCGTCCATGCACGCGACGTCCTGCGATCCGTCCTCGGGCGCGCCTGCGGGGCGGATGGTCACGCCGATCACGACGTCGGGGGCGGCGTCGGTGAAGAACTTGGCGCTCTCGTCGGGCACAGACACGGACTGGGCCTGGAGCGCTGCGCGCGCGTCGGCATCGGGCATTCCCGCGAACGACGGGAAAGTCGCCTCCTGCGGGCCGAGCGAGACGTAGACGTCGACCTCGGCGCCCTTGTCGACGCGGGTGCCGCCGCCGGGGTCGCTGCGGATGACCTGGCCCGGCGCGACCTCGAGGCTGTACTCGCCCTGCTGCACGGCGACGAGGGAGTCCTCTTGAAGGCGGGCGGATGCCTCGTCGAAGCTCATGCCCGTGACATCGGCGACGGCGACCATCGACCCGGGTCCGGAACCGAACCACCACCCGAGCCCGCCCGCGAGCGCGGCGAGCACGAGCACGAGCGCGATGAGCCAGGCGCCCCGGGACCGGCGGCGCTGCGTGGCGCGGCGAAGCCGGCCGGCGTTGTCGACCTCCGCCATCGTCGCGACGGGGCCGGTGGCCGTGCTGGGCAGCACCGCGGTGAGCTCGCCGGTGGCGGCGATGTCGTCGCGGACGATGCCGATCGGGCCGGTGCGGGCGACGACGGGGGAGATGCCCAGCTCGCGCTCGATGTCGTGCAGACGCTGCAGCATCTCGCGCGCATCGATGGGCCGCTCGTCGGGCGACTTCTCGGTCGCCCACAGGACGAGCTCGTCGAGCGGCTCGGGAACGCCCGGATTCTTCACGCTCGGGCGCGGCACCGAGTCGGTGGCGTGCTGGAAGGCGATCTGCATGGGCTGCTCGCCCTTGTAGGGCTGCTCGCCGGTGAGCATCTCGTACAGCATGATGCCGATGGCGTAGATGTCGCTTCGGGCGTCGGCCGTGCCGCGTGTGACGAGCTCGGGGGCGAGGTACGCGATCGTGCCGAGCAGCTGGGCGCCCGACGCGGTGTTCGCGGTCGTGGCCCGGGCGAGGCCGAAGTCGCCGATCTTGATGCGGCCGTCCTCGGCGAGGAGCACGTTCTCGGGCTTGACGTCGCGGTGCACGATACCGGCCTTGTGCGCGGCGGCGAGGCCCGACAGCACGGCGTCGAGGATGGAGACCGCCTGCGGGATGGTCAGCCGGCGCTGCTCGCGCAGGAGCTCGCGCAGTGTGATGCCGGGCAGGTACTCCATGACGAGGTACGCCATGTCGCCGTCCTGGCCCTGATCGAACACGTTGACGACGTGCGGATCGGCGAGACGGGCGGCCGCGCGGGCCTCCTGGATGAACCGGCTCTGGAAGACCGTGTCATCGCTCAGATGCGAGTGCATGACCTTGAGCGCGACCCGCCGCTCGAGACGCAGATCGGTCGCCACGTACACCGTGGCCATGCCGCCGCGGGCGATGCGAGCACGCACCCGGTACCGGCCGTCGACGAGACGGCCGATCAGCGGGTCCGTCTGCTGACTCGTGCTCACCCTGAGAGTCTACGGATCCGTGCCTGCGAGCCGGGGGAGCGGCTCACCCGGCGAGACCGCATTGTGACGGATGCCTCGGCTCAGCCGAGCGCCGCGAGCCAGGAGTGGGCCGAAGCCTCCCACCTCGCATACGCGTCGGGGTACGCCGAGATCTGCACGGCCTGAGCGGCCTGCGCGAAGGTCAGGCTCTCCCAGCCGGGGATGTCGAGCAGTCCGCGCGTGCGGGATCCGTTGGGGTCGCCGGCTCCGCCGAAGAAGACGCGCGTCGCGCGCGCGGCATCCTGCACCTCCGCGGCGGTGCCCCAGCCGTAACTGGGACGCTGCTGGAACAGGCCGAGCGAATCGCGGTCGCCGAACGTCACATTGCGCAGCGACGACTCCTGCATCGCGGTGCCGAGTGCGATGGCGATGCCGCGGTCCGAGACGCCGAGTTCACGGCCGATGCGGACGATCAGCTGCGCGTTGGCGACCTGCTCGGCGGTGAGTCCGGGCACCGACGGTGCCGAACCCGGGATCTTGATTGTTTGCCCGGGGTAGATGATCGACGACCAGCCGAGCCCGTTGGCCGAGAGCACGGCGTTCGTCGTCACGCCGTACCGCTTCGCGATCGAGCTGATCGTCTCGCCGGCTGCGATGGTGTGCGAGCCGCCCGCCGACGTGTTCGGTGCGGGAGCGGGCGCAGGGGCAGGTGCCGGAGCGGGAACGGATGCTGCGGGCGCGGCCGCGCCGGGGATCCTGATGGTCTGCCCGGGGTAGATGATCGACGACCAGCCGAGCCCGTTGGCCGAGAGCACAGCGTTCGTCGTGATGCCGTGCCGCTTGGCGATCGCGCTGACCGTGTCGCCGCGCTGCACGGTGTACGTGCCTGTCGACGGGGTCGGTGCGGGAGCAGCCGGCGCCGGTGCGGCGGCGGCCGCGCTGAGCTTGAGCACCTGGCCCGGGTAGATGGTCGACGACCACCCGAGCCCGTTGAGGGCGAGCACGTCGTTGGTGCGGAGCCCGAAGCGCGCCGCGATGCGGCCCACGGTGTCGCCGCGCTGCACGGTGTACGTCGCAGGTGCTGTCTCGGTGGTCACGCGGACGGCGGGCAGTGCGGCGACGCGGGGGACACTCGCGGCCGTCGCAGCGAACGCGCGCGGCACGCTCAGGGGCGCAGCATCCGTCGTCGCCGCGTGAGCGGGCACCGCCGACAGTGTCAGTGCGATCGACCCGGCGACGGCCACCGGCACGCCGGTGAGGAGCGCGCGCGACGGGATGCCTGCCTGCTGGACACGATTCCTGGTACTGCGGACCTGTCGCACGAGTTTCCCCCCTCAGTCGACTCCGAGAACCGTGTCACGGATGTTTATTGGTGTCAACAGGTGTTATTTGGAGGGGTTTCTGTTACTGATGTGGCCAGAGTGTGGTGGACGAGTGCCCGATCCGATCTGAGATAGTTGCTTTCGTGACCTCTGACGCCGCTCCGCGCTTCGAGACCGATTGGCTCACCCTGCCCGACCTCGTGGAGGTGCTCGGCGAACCGCTCGGCCGCGTGCGCCGGCTGCTCGACGACTACTACCTGGTCGGGTCCAAGCGCGACGGCGTCTTCAAGGTGCCGTCCGTCTTCGTGGTCGACGGGCACCCCCTGTCGTCGCTGCGGGGCACCGTGTTCGTGCTGCACGACGCCGGCTTCTCGGACGACGAGGCGATCGACTGGCTGCTGTCTCCGGAGGAGTCCCTCGGCCATGCCCCGATCGAGTCGCTCCTGGCCGGGCGCAAGAGCGAGGTCCGCCGGATCGCCCGCACCCTCGCCTGATTCAGGTCGTGCGGACGGTCGCGGCGCGCGCGAGGTCGCGCAGCTCCCCGACGGCCGCGTTGCCCAGCCGCGCCCCCGAGAGGGCGCGATCGGCCTCGCGGGCATAATCGGCGATGAGCCGCTCGACGCGGTCGAGCGCGCCGGTGTCGACGATCGTCCGCTGAAGCGACGCCACCTGGTCGGCGTCGAGACCGGGGTCGCCGACGAGCTCGTCGACGATGCGGCGCGCGGTCGGCGCGAGCGCCTCCCGCGCGTAGGCGATGAGCACGGTGCGCTTGCCCTCGCGCAGGTCGTCGCCGGACGGCTTGCCGGTCGCGGCCTCGTCGCCGAACACGCCGAGCACGTCGTCGCGCAGCTGGAACGCCATGCCGAGCGGATGCCCGAACGCGGCCAGCGCGGCCGCTTGCGCAGCATCCGCCCCCGCGAGAGCCGCGCCGATCGCGAGCGGCTGCTGCACGCTGTAACGCGCGGACTTGAAGGATGCCACCCGCAGCGCCCGTTCGGCATGCCGGTCGTCGGGCTCGCTCGCGAATGCGGACTCCTCGGCGACGTCGAGGAACTGCCCGAGGGTGACCTCGCGGCGCATCAGCGCGTACTGGCTCCGCGCGGCCGCGGCCCGTTCGGCGGAGGTCTCGGCGAGCCCCTCCTCGATGAGGTCGTCGCTCCAGGCGACGAGCAGATCGCCGAGCAGGATCGCGCCCGAGCGGCCGAAGGCGTCGGCGTCGCCGAGCCAGCCGGCGTCTCGGTGCCCGGCCTCGAGCGCGCGGTGCGCCGACGGGCGGCCGCGGCGCGTGTCGGAGTTGTCGATGAGGTCGTCGTGCACGAGGGCTGCCGCGTGGAACACCTCGAGGGCGGCGGCCGCGGCGATGACCGGGGCGGGCGGTGCGCCGGCGGGGCCTGTGGCTTCCTCCACTGCCCTCCACCCGGAGAGGCAGAAACGTCCGCGAAGGCGCTTTCCGCCGGTGACGGCAGCCGCCCCCGCGGCGACGAATCGCGCCGCTTCGGGGCCGGCATCGGCCACACCCCGGCGTTGAGCCGAGATGAACATGTCCACTCGCTGGGAAATGGCTTCGATCGGCTCAACAGGGGCGGACACGGGCCTAGCCTAGTGAGGAACGGCACGCGTACAATCGAGCCACCGAAGTACAGAGGGGGAAGCATGCCACTCTCCGAACAGGAGCAGCGCCTGCTGGACGAGATGGAACGCCATCTCATGCGCAACGACGCGGATGTCGTCAGCGCGCCCCGCGACGGACGCACTCTGAGCTATCGCAACATCGTCTACGGCACGATCCTCGTGCTGCTCGGACTCGGCGGTCTCATCGTCGGGGTGTCGCAGCAGTTGATCGTCGTCGGGGTCATCGGATTCGTCGTGATGCTGGGTGGGGTGCTCCTCGCCGTCACACCGGGCCGCGGTCCCGGCAAGATGCGCGTCGAGCCCGAGCGACCGGCCAAACCCCAGAACAACTCTTCGTTCATGGATCGCATGAACGACCGCTGGGACAAGCGGCAGGAGGAGCGCTGAGCGTCCCCGCCGCCTGAATCGGCACGAGAAGCACCGACCTTCGGGTCGGTGCTTTTTTGTTGCCCGCGCGCCGCCCGTAGATCCCGCCGCAAGGGGCGTGGGGGAGCGCCGGATAACAAATCGGTAGCGAAGTGGAGGAGAGTGGAGTAAAGTGGCGCACAACCCGGGGGGCCGGACGAAGGGGGTGTGATGTACCGATGCTTTTGGGCACGCACACACCCAAGCTCGATGACAAAGGGCGCGTCATCCTCCCGGCGAAGTTCCGCGACGACCTTGGTGGGGGTGTCGTCGTGACGCGCGGACAGGATCGCTGCCTGTACGTGTTCAGCGAGAAGGAGTTCGAACGGGTGCACGACCGCATCCGCGAGGCGCCTCTTGCGAACAAGCAGGCGCGCGACTTCCTGCGCATGTTCCTCTCCGGCGCGAGCGCCGAGAAGCCCGACAGCCAGAACCGCATCACCATCCCCCCTCCGCTGCGCGCATACGCCGGCCTGGAGCGCGACCTCGTCGTCACCGGCGTAGGCGCCCATGCCGAGATCTGGGACGCCACGGCGTGGAACACCTACGCCGAGGCCAACGAAGAGAGCTACGCCGAGCTGGAGCAGGAGGTGATTCCGGGCCTGTTCTGAGCCCTCGGCCGTGACTCCCAGCTGCTCGTGCCCTGTCGCCACTTCCCCGGTGCCAGGTCGGAGCGGGTGGGGATCAGGGCCTGGGGACCAGGACTGCCAGGTGATGATGAACCTGCGCGACATCCACACCCCGGTCATGCTGGAGCGCTGCATCGAGCTGCTGGCTCCCGCCCTCGAGCGCGACGGCGCCGTCTTCGTCGATGCCACGCTCGGCATGGGCGGGCACTCCGAGGCGTTCCTGCAGCGCTTCCCGAAGCTCCAGCTCGTCGGCCTCGACCGTGACACCGACGCGCTCCGCATCGCGGGGGAGCGCCTCGCGCCCTTCGGCGACCGCGTGCACCTCGTGCACACCGTCTACGACGGGATCGCAGATGCGGTGACAGCCAGCGGGTTCGCGGCGGCTGACGGCATCCTGTTCGATCTGGGCGTCTCGTCGCTGCAGCTCGACGTCGCCGACCGCGGGTTCGCCTACGCCCAGGACGCACCGCTCGACATGCGCATGGACCAGTCGGCCGGCACGACCGCGGCAGACATCCTCGCTACCTACGGCGAGGGCGATCTGCGGCGCATCTTCGAGCGCTACGGCGAGGAGAAGCTCGCGGGCCGCTACGCCCGCGCGATCATCGCCGCACGTGCCGAAGCGCCGATCGATCGGTCCGGCCGGCTGGTCGAGATCCTGCAGGCGGCGACTCCCGCCGCCGTGCAGCGCACGGGGCACCCCGCGAAGCGCGTGTTCCAGGCGCTGCGCATCGAGGTCAACCGCGAGTTGTCGGTGCTCGAGCGCGCGGTGCCGTCCGCCCTCGGCATCGTGCCGGTCGGCGGCCGCATCGTCGTGCTGTCGTACCAGTCCCTCGAGGATCGCCTCATCAAGCGTGCGTTCGCCGAGGCTTCGGCGTCGACCGCGCCCCAGGGCCTGCCGGTCGAGCTGCCCGAGCACGCGCCCAAGTTCCGACTGCTCGTCAAAGGTGCCGAGCTCGCCACCGACGAGGAGCGCGCGGTCAATCCGCGCGCGACGCCGGTGCGCCTCCGAGCCGCTGAGCGCGTGAGGCCCGAGCACGCGGAGGGTGCCTCATGAGCACGATCGCGAATGCCACGACCAGCGCCCGCCTCGGCCGGGCTGCCGCTCCGGAGAGGACGGATGACCCGCGCCGCCGTCTGCGGGTGCTCGACGCGCCGGCCCGCCGGCGTCGCCCGAAGCTCTTCTACGGCATCGTCGCGGTGCTGGGGGCGTTCCTCATCGGGGCCGCCCAGATGTCGCTGTCGATCATGACGACGCAGGGGACGTACGAGATCGCCGCCCTGACGAAGGAACAGCGCGACCTCACGTACGAGAAGCAGATCCTCTATGACGACGTCGCGGGGCTCAGCTCGCCGCAGTACCTGGCGGCGAACGCGGCGGCCCTGGGCATGGTGATCAACGAGGCGCCCAGCTATCTGCGGCTGAGCGACGGAGCGATCCTCGGTCCGTCCGAGGTCGCGATGGGCACCTCGTCGGTCGACGCGATCGGCCGCGGATCCGTACCCAACGCGCTCATCACGAACACGCCCCTGGTGACCGTGCCCGACGCCACGATCGACGGGCTGCCGGTCGAGGTCGCCGAGACGCCCGACGGCGGAGTCGGCAACACTCCGCCCCCGCTGACGGACGGATTGCCCACCCCGAGCACACACTGAAGCGACGACGCCGAGCCGAGAACCGATCGAGACGCCCCGCTGCGCGGGGCGCAGAGCACGAGACGCAGAGCACGAGACGCAGATGACGACACGAAGCACGAGAAGCCCCCGCCGCCGCACCGTCGTGGCCCTCGCCGTTGTCCTGGCCGTGCTCGCCGGATTCATCGTCCGCCTCGTCGACATCCAGGTCGTGAACGCCGACGACCACATCAAGGACTCGCTCGACGTCGCGTTCGCGGGCGAGCAGACGCTCTACGGCACGCGCGGCTCGATCGTCGACACGAACGGGCAGACCCTGGCGGGCAGCATCCTCCGCTACGACTGCCAGCTCTCACCGCTGCTCATCACCCAGATCGACGAGCAGGTGCTCGCGGGCGACTCCGACGCCCGGCTGTGGGCGGACGTGTCGAACGACGTGGCCGAGATCACGGGCCAGACGCCCGAAGAGGTCCGTGCGATCGTCGGCACCGCTCTCGCGGAGGACCCCAACTCGCAGTACGCGGTGCTCAAGAAGGGCGTCTCGACCGAGCAGTTCCGCGCCCTGGCCGACCTCAAGACGCCCTACATCGCGTGCGTCTCGCACCCCGCGCGCACGTACCCCGACGGTGCGGTCGCCGGCAACCTGATCGGGTTCGTCGGCTCTGACGGGACTCCTCTCGAGAGCCTCGAGCGGTCGCAGAACGCCTGCCTCGCTGCGACCGACGGCACGCGCACGTACGAGAAGGGGAAGGACGGCGTCGTCATCCCGGGCACCGAGCAGGAGACGCCCGCGACGGACGGCGGCACGCTGCAGCTGACCATCGACCGCGATCTGCAGTGGTACATGCAGCAGCTGATCGCCGAGCAGACCCAGACGATGGCCGCGCAGCGCGGCGCGATCCTCGTCTACGAGGTGAAGACGGGCAAGGTCCGTGCGGCCGCCGAGTATCCCACCGTCGACCCCAACGACTTCGAAGCCGCGGAGGTGAAGGACCGCACGAGCAGCATCTTCCTCGGCACATTCGAGCCGGGGTCCACGTTCAAGGGCCTGACGGCGGCGACGGTCATCGACGCCGGGGGGCAGACCCCGAACTCCACCGTCGTGGCCTCGAGCCTCGAGAACTTCGACGGGGGCGCGCGCGTGCGCGACTCGTTCCAGCACCCGGCCAACACCTATACCCTCACCGGCGTGCTCATCGACTCGTCGAACGCGGGCATCTCGAAGTTCAGCCAGAAGGTCGACAAGCAGATGCGCTACGACTACTTCAAGCGGTTCGGCATCGGCGACAGCACGGCCTCCGGGTACCCCGGCGAGGGCCAGGGTCTCCTCTACCCCGCGGACCAGTGGGGCGCGCAGACCACTCTCAACACCTCGTTCGGCCAGGGCGTCACGACGACCATGCCCGAGCTCGCCCGGGCGTACGGCGCGATCGTGAACGGCGGCGTCAAGATGCCGCTGCAGATCATCGAGTCGTGCACGAAGGCCGACGGCACCGTCGTCGAGCCTGAGGTGGCGGAGCCGGAACGGGTCATCAGCGAGGGCACCTCCGCCGAGATGCGCGAGATGCTCGAGAACGTGTTCCTGCAGGCGCCCTACGCCAAGACGGTCGCGATCCCGGGCTACCGCCTCGGCGGCAAGACGGGCACCGGTGAGAAGAGCGACGGCCAGGGCAACTACAAGGCCGGCGTGTACTACACGACGATGGTCGGATTCGCCCCCGCCGACGACCCCGAGTACGTGGTCGTCGTCACCCTCGACGAGCCGACGAAGGTAACATCGTCTGCGGCCAACGCGACCGCGTTCCAGAAGGCCATGACCCAGGTTCTCAAGACCTACCGCGTCATGCCCTCGACGACGTCGCCGGAGCTGCTGCCCAAGTTCGGGTAGTGTCCCGAGCTTCCGGAGTTCCCCACATGATCGCGCTCAACATCGCCCAGATCGCCCACGCCGTTTCGGGCGAAGTGCACCTCGAGAACGGCGACACCCTCGACACCGTCGTGTCGGGGGCGGTCGACACCGATTCCCGCCTCATCGAGCCCGGCGGCGTCTTCGTCGCCAAGCCGGGCGAAGAGACCGACGGGCACCTGTTCGTCGACGCAGCCGTCGAGAAGGGCGCCGCCCTGGCCCTCGTCGAGCGGCGGGTCGAGGCATCCGTGTCCCAGATCGTCGTGGCCGATGTCGTCGCGGCAATCGCCGCCCTGGCTCGCGAGGTCGTGAGGACGGTTCGGGATGCTGCCGACCTGCGCGTCGTCGGCATCACCGGGTCGAACGGCAAGACGACGACCAAGAACCTGCTCGCCCGCATCCTCGAGGGGGAGGGCGAGACCGTCTCTCCGAAGGCGTCGTTCAACAACGAGGTCGGCGCACCGCTCACGATGCTGCGCGTCACCGGCACCACGAAGTACCTCGTCAGCGAATTCGGCGCGAGCGCGCCGGGGGAGATCGCCCGCCTCGCCGGACTCGTCGACCCCGATGTCGGCGTCGTGCTGATGGTCGGCATGGCGCACGCCGGCGGCTTCGGCGGGATCGAGGCGACCTTCCACGCGAAGTCGGAGCTCGTGCGCGCGCTGAGCGCCGGGGGAGTGGCGGTGCTCAACGCCGACGACGCCCGCGTCGCCGCCATGGCGCCCATCGCCGCCGAGCAGGGCGCGAGCGTGCGCTGGTTCGGCCGGGGGCCCGCCGCCACCGATGTGCGCGCCGACGACGTCGTGGTCACGGCATCCGGAACCTCGTTCACGGTGACCGCCGACGGCGTCTCGCTGCCCCTGCGCCTGCGGGTGCTGGGCGAGCACCACGTCATGAACGCCCTGGCGGCGATCGCCGCCGCGACGACCTTCGGGGTCTCGCTCGCCGACGCCGTCGCGCGCCTGGAGACCGTCGAGATCGCCGAGCGGTGGCGCATGCAGCCCCTCGGGTCGGAGCGCGTGCGCATCATCAACGACGCCTACAACGCCAGCCCCGACTCGATGTCCGCGGCCCTGCGCACCCTCGCGCAGATCACCGGGCCCGGTGAGCGCACCGTCGCCGTGCTCGGCGCGATGAGCGAGCTCGGCGAGTACGCCGAGGAGGAGCACGACCGGGTCGGGCTGCTGGCCGTGAGGCTCGGCATCCAGCGCATCGTCGTCGTGGGCGACGCTGCGCGCCGCATGTACCTCGAGGCCGTGGCGCAGGGCTCGTGGGACAACGAGGCCGTCTTCTTCTCGACCGCCGACGAGGCGTTCGAGTACCTGCAGGGTGAGCTGCGCGACGGCGACCGTGTGCTGGTGAAGTCGTCGAACTCCGCCGGGCTCCGGTTCCTCGGCGATCGTCTGGGAGAATCGTTCTCGTGAGATCACTCCTAACTGCGGCGGCGATCTCGCTGGCATTCACGCTCTTCCTCACCCCCGTGTTCCTGCGGCTGTTCCGCAAATGGGGATGGGGCCAGGTGATCCGGACGCCGGAAGACATCCGCAACCCCAACCACCAGACCAAGCGCGGCACGCCCACCATGGGCGGCACGATCTTCATCGTCGGCACGATCGTCGGCTACCTGGTCGGGTGCTACGTCGGCAACAACCCGCCGACCGTCTCAGGCCTGCTCGTGATCTGGATGATGGTCGGTCTCGGCGCGGTCGGCTTCATCGACGACTACATGAAGGTGCGCCAGCAGAAGTTCATGGGCCTGAGCGGCTGGCGCAAGGTCGCCGGTCAGGTCGCCGTCACGGTGCCGTTCGGCATCGTCGCGCTGAACTTCCCCAACCAGTTCGACCAGACGCCGGCGTCGCCGTTCATCTCGGTGTTCCGAGACGTGCCGGCCCTGGGCTTCATGACCCTCGGGCTCATCGTCGGCTGGATCCTCTACCTCGCGTGGATCACGTTCATCGGCGTCGCCTTCTCCAACAGCACGAATGTGACCGACGGCCTCGACGGCATGGCCGCGGGCGCGGCGATCTTCGTCGTCGGCGCGTACAGCCTCATCGCGTTCTGGCAGTTCAATCAGGCGTGCTGGGGCGGCGACGCCCTCTCGGCCGCGGCGAAGGCCGCGTGCTACCCGACGCGCGATCCGTTCGACCTCGCGATCATCTCGGCGTCCTTCGTCGGCGCGCTCGTCGGGTTCCTCTGGTGGAACGCCCCCAAGGCCAAGGTCTTCATGGGCGACGTGGGATCGATGGCGATCGGCGGCGTCATCGCCGCGATGGCGATCCTCACCCGCACCGAGCTGCTCGCCGTGCTCGTCGCCGGCGTCTTCATCATCGGCCCGGGATCGGTGATCCTGCAGCGCCTCTACTTCAAGATCACGCGCGGCAAGCGCCTCTTCCTCATGAGCCCGTTCCACCACCACCTCGAGCTGCGGGGCTGGTCGGAGGTCACCATCGTCGTGCGCATGTGGATCATCGCCGGCCTCCTGGCGGTGTCGGGCGTCGGATTCTTCTACGTCGAATGGCTCTCTCGCACATGACCTCGGAACGCCTGCGCACCCTCACCAGCTGGAACGCCGACTGGAAGGGCCTGCGGGTCGCCGTGCTCGGCCTGTCGGTCACCGGCTTCTCCGTCGCCGACACCCTCGCCGAGCTCGGCGCGGACGTGCTCGTCGTCACCGAGAAGGCCGACGACGAGTACGCGCGCCTCCTGCCCGTCATCGGCGCGCGCCTCTGGACCGGCTCCCTGGAGTCGGTTCCCGCCGAGCTCGTCGAGTTCGCGCCCGAGGTCGTCGTGGCGTCGCCGGGGTTCGCGCCGAGGCATCCGCTCATCTCGTGGGCGCGGGAGAGCGACATCGCGCTGTGGGGCGACGTCGAGCTCGCGTGGCGCGTGCGCGACAAGGTGATCAGGGCCGACGGCACGCCCGCCGACTGGATCCTCATCACCGGCACCAACGGCAAGACCACGACCACGCGGCTCACGGCCACGATGCTCGTCGCCGGGGGCCTGCGCGCCGCGCCGGTCGGCAACATCGGCACGCCCGTGCTCGACGCGGTGCGCGACCCCGAAGGGTTCGACGCGCTCGTGGTCGAGCTGTCGAGCCATCAGCTCTGGTACCTCGCGCTGCAGGACTCGCCCGACCCGCTGTCACCGCACGCGGCCGTGTGCCTCAACCTCGCCGACGACCACCTCGAGTGGCACGGCTCGTTCGACGAGTATCGCGCCGCCAAGGCGCACGTGTACGACAACACCCGCGTCGCCTGCGTCTACAACAAGGCGGATGCCGCCACCCAGGCGATGGTCGAGGACGCCGAGGTCGTCGAGGGCGCACGCGCCATCGGCTTCGACCTGGGTGTTCCGGGGCCAAGCGACCTCGGCGTCGTCGAGGGGATCGTCGTCGACCGCGCGTTCCTCGAAGACCGGCACAAGAGCGCCCTGGAGCTCACGACGGTCGAGGAGCTCGCCTCCCTCGGGCTCGCCGCGCCGCACATCGTCGCGAACATCCTCGCCGCGGCAGCGCTCGCACGGTCGCTGGATGTCGCACCCACGGCGATCCGCGACGCGTTGCGGGGCTTCCGCCTGGACCCGCACCGCATCGAGGTCGTCGCACGCCACGCGGGCGTCACGTGGGTCGACGACTCGAAGGCCACCAACCCCCACGCCGCGGCGTCGTCGCTCGCGGCCTACCCCGGCGCCGTGTGGGTCGTCGGGGGACTGCTCAAGGGCGTCGACATCTCGGAGCTCGTCGCCGGACGCGGAGCGACCGCGAAGGCCGCGATCGTGATCGGCCTCGACCGCGCCGCCGTGGTCGCCGCGTTCGAGCGACACGCGCCGACGGTGCCCGTGTTCGAGGTGGACGCCGATGAGACTGAAGTTGTCATGGCGCAGGTCGTCGAACTGGCGGCAGGGGTGGCGCGTGACGGGGACGTTGTTCTTCTCGCTCCCGCTGCCGCATCCTTCGACCAGTTCGCGTCGTACGCGGACCGCGGCCGCAGATTCGCTGCGGCGGTGAGGGATCGGATCGGAACGGAGGACCCGGGTGACCACGACGCAGCCGCCGCGGCCCCGGACGACGCACCCCGCTCCACCGGCGACGAAGACCGAGGCTGACCCGCCCGCGCGACGCGGCCTCGCCGCTCGCGTGTCGCTCGGCCGGGTGTTCGCCCCGGTGCCGAGCGAGTTCCTGCTCATCGCCTCCACGACGCTGCTCCTGACGGTCTTCGGGCTCGTCATGGTGCTCTCGGCGACCTCCGCGACGGCGACTGCCGCCGGAGAGGCGCCGTGGGAGATGGTGCTCAAGCAGGTCGTGTTCGCGGTGATCGGCATCCCGTTGATGTTCATCGCGAGCCGCCTGCCGGTGACGTTCTGGAAGAAGATCGCGTGGCCTGCGCTGATCTTCGGCGTCGCCTTCCAGCTCCTGGTCTTCACGCCGCTCGGCCACGGGGCCGACGGAAACCGCAACTGGATCATCATCGGAGGCTTCCAGGCGCAGCCCTCGGAGTTCCTGAAGCTCGGCCTCGCGCTCTGGGTGGCCTTCGTGCTGTTCCGCAAGCGCACGCTGCTCACGAAGTGGCAGCACGTGTTCATCCCGCTCGTGCCTGTCGCCGGCCTCGCGATCGCGACGGTGCTCGCCGGCGACGACCTCGGCACGGCCATGATCCTCGTGCTCATCGTGCTGGGCGCGCTGTTCTTCTCGGGCGTGAAGCTCCGCATCTTCGTCCTGCCCGCGATCGCCGCAGCCGGCGCGGTGGCGTTCCTCGCCGTGACGAGCCCCGACCGCATGCGCCGGTTCATGAGCTTCCTGAATCCGAACTGCCTCGACGACTACTTCAACGACTGCTACCAGCCGCTGCACGGGATCTGGGGCCTCGCCAGCGGCGGGGTCTTCGGCCTGGGCCTCGGCAACTCCCGTGAGAAGTACGACTGGCTGCCCGCCGCCGCGAACGACTACATCTTCGCGATCGTCGGCGAGGAGCTCGGCCTCATCGGGTGCGCGGTCGTGCTGGCGCTCTTCGCCCTGTTCGCGGTGGGCGCGTTCCACGTCATCCGCAAGACCGACGACCCGTTCGTGCGCATCGCCGCCGGCGGCATCACCGTGTGGATCGTCGGGCAGGCGCTCATCAACATCGGCGTCGTGCTGCGCGTCTTCCCGGTGCTCGGCGTGCCGCTGCCGTTCATGTCTCAGGGCGGCACCTCGCTGCTCTCGGTGCTGCTGGCCTGCGGCGTGCTGCTCGCGTTCGCGCGATCACTGCCGGCCTCCGTCGCGCGACGTGAGGCCGCCATCGCCTCGGCGCGCGCGGCGCGCGAGCGCGCGAAGCTCCACGCCGTCCGCTGACGTCGGGGTCGTCGCGTTCCGGTTCGAGGCCGTTCGGGGCATGATCTCTCCGTCGGGGCGGAGGTTCTGCGCCCCGACGGAGTGAATGCGCCCCGAACCGGCAGGGACCGAGCCGGGTAGGCTCGGGGAGTGACGACGTACCTCCTTGCCGGCGGCGGCACCGCCGGACACGTCAACCCGCTCCTGGCTGTCGCCGACGCGCTGCGCGCCCGCGACCCCGAGGCCGAGGTGCTCGTGCTCGGCACCCGTGAGGGGCTCGAAGCGCGGCTGGTGCCTGAGCGCGGCTACGAGCTGCTGTTCGTCGACAAGGTGCCGTTCCCTCGGCGCCCGAACAAGGCGGCCGCCGCGTTCCCGGCGCGCTTCCCCCGCGCGATCTCACAGGTGCGGGCGCACATCGCGCAGCGCGGCGTCGACGTCCTCGTCGGCTTCGGCGGCTATGCGTCCGCCCCGGCGTACGTCGCGGCGCGGCGCGAGAACGTGCCGTTCGTCGTGCACGAGGCCAACGCCCGCCCGGGACTCGCGAACGTGCTCGGCGCCCGCCGGGCGGCCGGCGTCGGCGTGGCGTTCGAGGGGACGCCGCTCAAGCGCTCGAAGGTCGTGGGAATGCCGCTGCGTCGCGAGATCGTGTCGCTGGATCGCGCCGCCCTCCGCGACGAGGCCGCCGCGTACTTCGGACTCGATCCGGCGAAGCCGGTGCTCCTGGTCTTCGGCGGCTCGCTCGGCGCGCAGCGCCTGAACGCCGCCTTCGGCGAAGGTCACGACGAGGGCTGGCGCGCGGTCGTCGGCGCCGGGTGGCAGCTGCTCCACGTCACCGGCGAGCGCTCCGAGCTCGTCGATCCTGACTCGCCCGGGTACGTCGTCCGCCGCTACGTCGACCGCATGGACCTCGCCTTCGCCCTCGCCGACTTCATCGTGTCGCGCGCCGGCTCGGCCACGGTCAGCGAGATCAGCGCTCTGGGCATCCCGACCGCCTACGTGCCGTACGCCGTGGGCAACGGCGAGCAGGCGCTGAACGCCTCGTCGGCGGTGCGCGCCGGCGCGGCGATCCTGATTCCGGATGCCGAGTTCACCGGCGACCGCGTGGGGTCGGAGGTCGTGCCGCTCCTGACCGACGAGACCCGCCGCGCGGCGATGGCGGCGGCCGCGGCATCCGTCGGCACCCGCACCGGAACCGAGAACGTCGTCGCGATGATCGACGACGCGCTGCGCGCGTGAGATGCGCGTCCTCGCCGCTCTGCTGACCGCACTGTGCGTGCTCGCGCTGAGCGGATGCGTGACCGGGCCGGGTGCGCCGAAAGGCGGCCCGACGCCGCAGGCCTTCCTCGATCGCGAGGAGCTGCCCTCGTGCGGCACCGTCGTGCTCGAACAGGGCGAAGAGGTTCCGACCGGCGACATCGCGTGCCTCGAGGAGGCGTCCGTCGCCGGCGCGGAGCTGGCCGTGACACGACCGAGCACCGAGGGCGACCCCATCACGCAGTACTACCGCGTGCTCCCCGGCGGTGGGTGGCAGATCTACACCGACATGACGAGGGATCGCTACGGCGAGGGCTGGTGGCTCGACGAATGCCCTGACGCGCTGTCGATGTCCCAGCTGGGGGAGTGTACGAACACCCGGCTGTGATCGGGTTCAGGCCGTGGTGGCGCCCGGAGAGCGGAGCGCTGCGGTGACGACGGCGAGGGCCTCCTCGGCGTCGAGATGCAGGTCGCGCACCTGCGCGGCGAACGCCGCGGCGGCGCGCTGCAGCTGCTGACGGGCGGGGTCGGCGTCGAAGGCGACGAACGTGCCGTTGCGACCCCGCGTCTCGATGATTCCGGATGCCTCGAGCTCGCGGTACGCGCGGGCGACCGTGCCGGGCGCGACACCCAGGTCCTCGGCGAGGCGGCGCACCGTGGGCAGTCGCGCGCCCGCGGCGAGCTCGCCGGACGCGACCGCGTCGACGAGCCCCGTGCGCAGCTGCTCGAACGGCGGGACGGCGGAGGATGGGTCGATGACGAACGACATCTCGGACTGTTCGGGCATGATTCCGATTGTGTCGCGGTCTGTATCAATGTGTCAACACAAAGTCGACTCCGGCGCAGAGCCGCCCCAGCGCGCCGGGGCCGCGGCATCCGCCCGCCAACTTAGACTTGACCGGTCATGATCAGACCCGATCTCACTCTTCCCATTCCCGCCGACATCACCGCCGCCCACTTCATCGGAATCGGCGGATCCGGCATGTCGGGGCTCGCCCGCATGTATCTGGAGCGCGGGATCCGCGTCTCGGGATCCGACCGCGCCGACAGCAAGGCGCTGCGCGAGCTCGCCGAGCTCGGCGCGACCGTGTACGTCGGGCACGACGCGTCGAACCTCGCCGACGACGTCGACACCGTCGTGCACACGGGCGCGATCTGGCCCGAGAACCCCGAGTTCGTGCTCGCCAAGGAGCGCGGGCTCCACGTCATCCACCGGTCGCAGGCGCTGTACTGGCTGATCGGCGGCCGCCGGCTCGTCTCGGTCGCCGGCGCGCACGGCAAGACCACGTCGACCGGCATGATCGTCACCGCCCTCCGCGACCTGGGCGTTCAGCCGACCTTCGTGAACGGCGGCGTCATCGCGCAGCTCGGCGTCTCGAGCGGCAGCGGCTCGGACGACCTCTACGTCATCGAGGCGGACGAGTCGGACGGAACGTTCCTGCTGTACGACACGTCGATCGCGCTCATCACGAACGTCGACCCCGACCACCTCGACCACTGGGGCACGCGCGACGCGTTCTACGCCGCGTTCGCCCGGTTCGCGAACGAGGCGCGCGAGGCGGTCGTCATCTCGTCCGACGACGCGGGTGCGCAGCTCGTCGCCGCACAGCTCACCCACCCGCACGTCGTCACCTTCGGCGAGGCCGCAGACGCGACGGTGCGCGTGAGCGACATCGTCACCGACGGCCCCGTCTCGTTCCGCATCACGCACGACGGGGTCACCGTCGACGCGCAGCTGCCGGTTCCCGGCGCCCACAACGCGATCAACGCCGCCGGCGCCGTCGCCGTGCTCCTCACTCTCGGCCACGACCTCGAGCCCGCGGTCCGCGCGGTCGAGGGCTTCGCCGGCACCGTCCGTCGCTTCGAGCTGCACGGCGTCGAGCGCGGCGTCAGCGTCTTCGACGACTACGCGCACCACCCGACCGAGGTCGCCGCCGCCCTCGCCGCCGCACGCTCGGTCGTCGGCGACGGACGCCTCATCGCGATCCAGCAGCCGCACACCTACTCGCGCACGCAGGAGATGTACCGCGAGTTCGCCGAGGTGCTGGAGACGTACGCCGACCACACGGTCATGCTCGACGTCTACGGCGCCCGGGAGGACCCGGTGCCCGGAGTCACCGGCGAGCTCGTGAGCGGCGCCTTCGCCGACCCGTCGCACGTGCATTACGTTCCCGACTGGCAGGAGGCCGCCGACTACACGGCCTCGGTCGCGCGCGACGGCGACTACGTCATCACGCTCGGCTGCGGCAACGTGCACCTCATCATCCCGCAGGTCCTCGAGGCACTCGCCCACGAGGACCCCGCCCGTCAGACGAGCACGGCGGAGTAGCAGCCGCATGCGTCGCCCGTCGCCGTTGCCGCAGTCGCCGGTCGCCTCGCGCGGCACGGCGGAGAAGGCCGCGTCGGCGCGCACGCAGCGCCCCGCCCGCGACCAGGCGCCGGCGCCGGAGCGCGAGCCCGTCGAGCCGACCCTCGACGCGAACCCCACGGCTCCCGTCATCCCGCTGGCGTCGCCGACGCCGCTGCCCGACGCGAAGCCCGACCTCGACCCGACGACGGACGAGGGAGTGGTCCCCGCGGCCCCTCCACACGACGCGGGCGCATCGCGCGGAGCCTCCGGCCACGTGGGCCCGGCTGCGGAGGTGGGCTTCCGCGAGGTGTGGCGGGCCGCCCATGCCCGGCGCAAGGCGCTGCGCGCCGAGATCCGCCGCTTCACCGTGCGCCAGCGACGCCGGCGCGCGGTGTGGTTCGGTGCGGCAGCATCCGTCCTCCTCCTGGCCCTCGGCACGCTCGGCGCCGCGTACAGTCCCCTGTTCGGGGTGGAGAAGATCACCGTGGTCGGGGCGCAGCAGCTCGCCGCGGGCGATGTCGCCGCCGCCCTGTCGGGTCAGCTCGGCAAGCCGCTGCCACTGGTCGACGAGAGCGCCGTCAAGGCCGAGCTCGTCGCGTTCCCGCTCATCGAGACGTACGCCCTCGAGGCGCGCCCGCCGCACGAGCTCGTGGTGCGAATCGTCGAGCGCACGCCGATCGGCCTCATCGAGACGCGTGCCGGGTACACCCTCGTCGACGCGGCCGGCGTCGCGCTGTCGACGACCGCCACCCCGAGTGCCGGCACCCCCGTGCTCACGATCACGGGCGGCGTGGACTCCGACGCGTTCGCCGCGGCCGGTCAGGTGATGCGGTCGCTGCCGGACGAGATCCGCGCGCAGGTGACGGGGGTCGCGGCCTCCACCCCCGACGACGTGACGCTCGAACTCGGCGGCACCAACACGCAGGTCGTGTGGGGGAGCGCGGAGGATTCGGCGGAGAAGGCTCTCAACCTCGCCAAGACGATGGCCGCCCGGCCCCCGGCCGACGTGTACACGTACGACGTCTCCTCGCCTGACGTCGTCGTCGTCCGCTGACCCGAGACGCCCTCCGACGCGACTTCGAGTACCAGATGGCGCGACACGCCGACTCGGTCCGCGCACGCGCGCGGCATCGGCCTACTTTCGTGACAAAGGAATTGCATACCGGGCAATTCTTTATACCTCTACTAGAGGTTGAAGGTTTAGACAGGTCCAGGGCTACGGAGGCCGGCATGAGCCAGAACCAGAACTACCTCGCCGTCATCAAGGTGGTCGGCGTCGGCGGCGGCGGAGTGAACGCGGTCAACCGCATGATCGAGCTCGGCCTGCGGGGCGTCGAGTTCATCGCCATCAACACCGACGCCCAGGCGCTGCTCATGAGCGACGCCGACGTCAAGCTGGACGTCGGGCGCGAACTGACGAGAGGACTCGGCGCAGGCGCCGACCCCGAGGTGGGGCGGCGCGCGGCCGAGGACCACGCGGAGGAGATCGAGGAGGCGCTGCGCGGCGCGGACATGGTCTTCGTCACCGCGGGCGAGGGCGGCGGCACCGGCACCGGCGGTGCCCCGGTGGTCGCGAAGATCGCGAAGTCGATAGGAGCACTCACGATCGGTGTCGTGACGAAGCCCTTCTCCTTCGAGGGTCGTCGCCGCCAGCAGCAGGCCGAGACGGGCGTCGCACGCCTCAAGGAAGAGGTCGACACCCTCATCGTGGTGCCGAACGACCGCCTGCTCGAGATCAGCGATCGCGGAATCTCGATGATCGAGGCGTTCGCCACCGCCGACCAGGTGCTCCTGGCCGGTGTGCAGGGCATCACCGACCTCATCACGACGCCCGGTCTCATCAACCTCGACTTCGCCGACGTCAAGTCGGTCATGCAGGGAGCGGGATCGGCCCTCATGGGCATCGGCTCGGCGCGGGGGGCGGATCGCGCCATCAAGGCCGCCGAACTCGCCGTCGAATCGCCCCTGCTCGAGGCCTCGATCGAGGGCGCGCACGGTGTGCTGCTGTCGATCCAGGGTGGCTCGAACCTCGGCATCTTCGAGATCAACGACGCGGCGCAGCTGGTCAAGGAGGCCGCGCACCCCGAGGCGAACATCATCTTCGGAACGGTCATCGACGACACCCTCGGCGACGAGGTGCGCGTCACCGTCATCGCGGCGGGCTTCGACGGCGGCGAGCCGCAGGCCCGCATCGAGCCGATCACGGCCACGCGCGTCGTTTCGACCCCCGCGCTGCCCGTGACGTCCGCCGACGAGGCCGCGAAGGACCGCGACGTCGTCGAGACGCAGACGCCCCAGGTTCCCGTCGCAGTCGGCGCTGTCACGGAGTCGTCCTACGACACCGCTTTCGGCGACGACGATCTCGACATCCCCGACTTCCTCAAGTAAGTGGGCGATCTCGCCGATCGTCTTGCGGCGATCGATGAGCGGATCGCGGATGCTGCGCGCGCGGCGCGCCGTGATCCGTCCGAGCTCACTCGCGTCGTCGTGACGAAGTTCCACCCGGCGTCGCTCGTCGAGGAGCTGTACGGGCTCGGCGTGCGCGATGTGGGGGAGAACCGGCAGCAGGAGTTCAGCCGCAAGGCGGTCGAGGTCGGAGACCTCGACGGACTGCGCTGGCACTTCATCGGGCAGGCGCAGACCAACAAGGCGCGCGCCATCCGGGCTGCAGCATCCGTCGTCCACTCGCTGGACCGTGCCCGCCTGGCGGACGCGCTCGACGCCGTGGCCGAGCCGGGAGACGCGGTCCTGGACGTGCTGCTGCAGGTCAATCTCACCGAAGACCCCGGCCGTGGCGGCGTCGCCCCTGACGACCTCGAGGCCCTCGCCGCTCACACCGCCGCGCTGCCCTCGCTGCGTGTGCGCGGGGTGATGGCGGTCGCGCCGCTGGACGAGCCGCCTGCGCCGGCGTTCGAGCGGCTGAACCGTCTCGCGGGCGTCGTGCGCGCGGTCGTCCCCGATGCGGAGTGGATCTCCGCCGGCATGACCGCGGACTTCGCCGAGGCCATCGCGGCCGGCGCGACACACCTACGCATCGGTTCGGCAATCACCGGACCCAGACCACAACGCGGTTAGCCTCGGAACAGATGAGCACTACGGAGGATCAGATGTCGAACCCGCTCAAGAAGACCATGGTGTACCTCGGACTCGCCGACGAGGAAGAGGTCTACGAAGAGCCGGCCCCTCAGCCGCGTGCTCGCAAGTCCGAGCAGGTCGTCGAGAAGCCGGCCGCTCCCGTGACGCCGATCCACCGCCCCGCGGTCGTCCGCCAGCCGGCGCCCGCGGCGATCAACGAGATCCTCACGGTGCACCCCAAGCAGTACCGCGATGCCCAGGTCATCGCCGAGAACTTCCGTGACGGCATCCCCGTCATCATCAACCTCTCGCAGATGAGCGACGCCGACGCGCGACGCCTCATCGACTTCGCGAGCGGCCTGTCGCTCGGTCTCTACGGACGCATCGAGCGGGTCACCAGCAAGGTGTTCCTGCTTTCGCCCGAGAACGTCGCCGTGTCGGGCGACGGAGCGGTCGCGCAGGCGGATCCGGAGTCGGTTCCGTTCGCGCAGCCGTAATCTGGCTACGTGGCAGTCGTCCAACTCATCGCAGCGATCCTCAACCTCGCGCTGCTGCTCTATGTCTTCGTGTTGCTCTCGCGGCTGGTCCTGGACTGGATCCCGTTCTTCAACCGGGAGTGGCGCCCGCGGGGCGCGGGTCTCGTCGCCGCGGAGATCATCTACACCGTCACCGACCCGCCGATCAGGCTGTTCCGCCGCTTCATCCCGCCGCTGCGCGTGGGTGCGATCGCGATCGACTTCGGGTTCGCGCTGACGATGCTGCTGTGCTTCATCCTGCTCAGCATCACTCGCACCATCGCGGGCTGAACCGACTCACTCCGACCCGGTCGCCGGCTTCGACACTCTCAGAACCGATGACTATGCTTTGCTGATACGAACGGCCGCCAGCCGGCGGCCGCCCCGACATCGGCCAGCGACCAGACGCTCGAAAGAGGAATCACCATGGCATTGTCCCCCGATGACGTCGTCACCAAGCAGTTCCAGCACGTCCGCTTCAAGGAGGGTTTCGACCCGGACGAGGTGGACGATTTCCTCGATGAGATCGTCGTGGAGTGGCGCAAGGCTCTCACCGAGAACGAAGAGCTGAAGGCCAAGCTGGCGGCGTACGAGTCGGGTGCTGCCGCGCCTGCCCCGGCTGCCGCCCCGGCGCCTGCCGCCGAGCCCGCCCCCGCCCCCGCCGCGGGTGGCGCCGCTCCCGCAGCGAGCGCCGGCATCATCGAGCTGGCGCAGCGCCTGCACGACGAGCACGTCGCCGAGGGCATCGCGCAGCGCGACCAGCTCATCTCCGACGCCAAGTCGCAGGCGGCGTCGATCGTGTCCGAGGCCGAGACCCGCGGTCGCGAGGAGCTTTCGAAGCTCGAGCGCGAGCGCACCACGCTCGAGGGCCGCATCTCCGAGCTCCGCAACTTCGAGCGCGACTACCGCGCTCAGCTGCGCAGCTACATCGAGGGCAAGCTTCGCGACCTCGAGACCACGGCGACGGCGTCCGGCGCTCAGCCGGTCTCCGCGCTGGGCCTCTAGGCCTTGTCGAGCCGACCACCCCTTCGTCAGGCGGCGGCCGGCACCATCATCGCGGTTCTCGCGGTGCTGGTGCTGGCCGCCGACCAGTTGGCGAAGTATCTTGCGCTCGAGAACCTGCCGTACCAGGAGCCGGTCGAGGTCCTCGGCGACTTCCTGAGCTTCTACCTCACCCGCAACCCCGGCGCCGCCTTCTCGCTCGGTGAGGAGGTCACGTGGATCTTCACGATCGCGCTGGCCGTCGTCGCCGTCGTCATCGGGTGGCTCGCGGCGACGCGGGTGCGCTCGCGCCTGTGGGCGGTGGCCCTCGGACTGCTCCTCGGCGGCGTCCTGGGCAATCTCACCGACCGGCTCTTCCGCGACCCCGGCTTCGGCGTCGGGCACGTCGTGGACTTCATCAACACGCCGTGGATGTGGTTCTTCCCCGGCATGTCTCCGGCGATCTACAACGTCGCCGACATCTTCATCGTGTGCGACATGATCGCGATCGCACTCTTGGTACTCGTGGGGGTTCACATGGACGGTACGCGCGACCACGGCCGCAAGAATGAGGACGAGGCCGAGAACGACGAGACGCTCCTCGGCGCCGAGGGCGATCAGTTCGCCTCCGGCGGCACCGTGGAGGGCTTCGGCGACGAGTTCCCCGTCGCCGACCCCGACGCGGGCATCCCGGCCGCCGAGCGCGGGCTGCGCCCGCTGAGCGAGACCGAGCAGCACGAGGTCGAGGAAGAGGCCGAGCGCGAGGCGGAGCAGTACGAGGCCGAGCACGAGGCCGGCCACGACCCGAAGCGGCCCGAGTCCGGCGCCCAGCTCTGACGTGGACTCTCGCAGCCTGCCCGTTCCCGACGGCCTCGACGGTGCCCGCGTCGACGCGGCCCTCGCGAAGATGCTCGGCTTCTCGCGCACCTTCGCTGCGGAGGTCGCCGAAGCCGGCGGCGTGACGATGGACGGGCGCACGCTCGCGAAGTCCGACAAACTGCGCGGCGGCGCCTGGCTCGATGTGTCGTGGGCGCCGAAGGAGGAACCGCGGGTCGTGCCCGTGGAGGTGCCCGACCTCGGCATCGTGTACGACGACGACGACATCGTCGTGGTCGACAAGCCATCGGGTGTCGCGGCGCATCCCTCCCTCGGATGGGAAGGGCCGACGGTGCTCGGCGCCCTCGCCGCCGGCGGCTACCGCATCGCGACCACCGGCGCCGCCGAGCGCCAGGGCGTCGTGCACCGACTGGACGTCGGCACGAGCGGCCTCATGGTCGTCGCCAAGACCGAGCAGGCGTACGTCGCGCTCAAGCGCGCCTTCAAGGAGCGCGAGGTAGAGAAGATCTATCACGCCGTCGTGCAGGGGCATCCCGACCCGCTCGCCGGCACCATCGACGCGCCGATCGGGCGGCATCCGTCGCACTCGTGGAAGTTCGCGGTGACCCCCGAGGGCAAGGACTCCGTCACGCACTACGAGACCCTCGAGGCATTCCCGGGCGCTTCGCTGCTCGAGATCCACCTCGAGACGGGGCGCACCCACCAGATCCGCGTGCACATGGCCGCGCACCGGCACCCGTGCGTCGGCGATCCGCTCTACGGCGCCGACCCGACGATGTCGGCGCGGCTCGGCCTCACGCGCCAGTGGCTCCACGCCCACGAACTCTCGTTCGCGCATCCTGCGACCGGGGACTGGGTCACGTTCACGTCGGAGTATCCGGCCGACCTCGCGCACGCGCTCAGCGAGCTGCGCGGCGACTGAGCCCGCTCCCGCTCAGCGCCCGCCTTCGAAGCGGGCGGGCTCATCCTGCAGGGCGAACTCGATCCTGCGACGCATGTCGGAGAGTTCGAGCTCGGGCAGCGCCGTGAGGTCGTACCAGCCGACCTCGGTCATCTCGCCATCCACCGGGAACGGCTCGCCCGACACCCAGTCGCAGCGGAAGGTGATGTCGAGGTAGTCGCTCTGATCGCCGTTCTCGTACGTGACCCTCGGGATCTGGTGCACCCAGGCGAGCCGATCCACGCGGCAGACCACGCCGGCCTCCTCGAGGGTCTCGCGCACGGCGGCGTCGGCGGGCTCCTCGCCCGGATCGACGATCCCGGTGATCGGGGTGAGACGCCCGTTGTCGCTGCGACGGCCGAGCAGCACCTTCTCGCCGCGGACGACCACGGCGGTGACTCCGACGAGCGGGAGAGGGTCGGTGCCGATCTTGCGGCGCAGGTCGAGCACGAAGTCTGGCGTGGGCATGGTGACACCCTATGGGGCCGCATCGTGGCTCACCTGTCATGCACTGCCGCGCGAGGCATCGCATCGGCGCAGGCGAGCAGGTGGCCGGACGGCGCTGGACGATGTCGGATGCCTCGGGCAGAGTGTGGCCATGTCGATCGAGGTGAGGCCCGCGACGGTGTATGAAGACGTCGCGACCATGGTGGGTCCGAAGAATCCGGCGTCCAATGTGTGCTTCTGCCTGAGCTACCGCATCCCCTCGAAAGAGAACCTCGCGCTCAAGGGTCCGGAGCGCGGAGAGCGCGTGCGCCGGCTCATCGACGAGGAGGGTCCCATCGGCGTGCTCGCCTACGACGGCGACGACGTCGTCGGGTGGGCGGCGGTCGCGCCGCGCACGCGGACGCACTTCGCGACGTTCCGCAAGATCCCTCACATCGACGAGCAGGACGTGTGGTCGCTCTGGTGCTTCCGCGTGCGGCCGGGGCATCGCAAGAAGGGCGTCATGCACGCGCTCATCGACGGCGCCGTCGACTTCGCGCGGGATCAGGGCGCACCCGCCATCGAGGGCTACCCGGTCGACAACGGCCGCGACAGGGTCGACCTCACGATGGCGTACGTCGGCACGCGCCGGCTGTTCGAGTCGGCCGGGTTCGTGAAGGCGGCCGACACCGCGTCGGTGCTGTCGGGGTTTCCCCGCGTGCTCATGCGTCTCGACCTCTAGCGTGGACGCGTGAACGAACTCCTGCGCCGGCGCTTCTCCCGCGCGAACACCCTCTACCTCGACTTCGTCGACGCGGTCTCGGCGGAGCAGCTGGGCTCGCACCTCGCCGGCCTTCCCTCCGACACGGTCGGACACCAGCTGTGGTGCGTCCTCGGGGCGCGCGAGAGCTACCCGCGTGCCGCGAGGGCGGGGGAGTGGAAGGGCTTCACGAGCCCGGTCACGGCTGGCGAGACGACGGATGCCGCGGCCCTCCGCGCCGCACTGGTGCAGACCTCTGCGGATGTCGACGACTGGATCACGGGGCTCGACGCCGGGGACGAGGCATCCCTCACCTACGCCCTGGCGCTGCTCGAGCACGAGACGCAGCATCACGGCCAGCTCATCCGCTACCTGTACGGCCTCGGGATCGACCGCCCCGAGTCATGGCAGCGCCAGTACGCCCTCGACGAAGACTTCTGAGACCTCTGACCTTCACCCTCGAGTCGAGGGTGAAGGCACCTTGTGGCAGGAGTCCGCGACTCACGACGGATGCCGCAGCCGGTGTCGGCGGCCGAACCTAGACTCGTTGCGTGGCATCCGATTCCTTCGTCCATCTGCACGTGCACAGCGAGTACTCGATGCTCGACGGAGCGGCCAAGATCGGGGCGATGACGCAGGCGGCGGCCGAGTACGGCATGCCGGCGATCGCCGTCACCGACCACGGCAACACGTTCGCCGCCTTCGAGTTCTACCGCGCGGCCCAGGCCGCCGGCATCAACCCCATCATCGGACTCGAGGCGTATGTCACGCCCGGCACCCACCGCAGCGACAAGTCGCGCGTGGCGTGGGGTACGCCCGAGCAGAAGAGCGACGATGTCTCCGGCTCCGGTGCCTACACGCACACCACGCTGTGGAGCGAGACCACCGAGGGCATGCACAACCTGTTCCGGCTGAGCTCGCTGTCGAGCATGGAGGGTTACTACTTCAAGCCGCGCATGGACCGCGAGCTCCTCCAGACGTACGGCAAGGGGCTCATCGCGACGACCGGCTGCCCGTCGGGCGAGGTGCAGACGCGCCTGCGGCTGGGTCAGTACGACGCGGCCCGCGCAGCGGCCGCCGAATTCCAGGACATCTACGGCAAAGAGAACTACTTCGCCGAGATCATGGACCACGGCCTCTCGATCGAGCGTCGCATCATGACGGATCTCCTGCGGCTCGCGAAGGACCTCAGCATCCCGCTCGTGGCCACCAACGACTCCCACTACACGCACCAGCACGAGGCCGACGCGCACGCCGCCCTGCTCTGCGTCCAGTCCGGGTCGACGCTCGACGATCCGAACCGCTTCAAGTTCGACGGCGACGGCTACTACATCAAGACCGCACAGGAGATGCGGCAGCTGTTCCGCGACCACCCCGAGGCTTGCGACAACACGCTGCTGATCGCCGAGCGCTGCAAGGTGGAGTTCAACACCGCGGCGAACTACATGCCCCGGTTCCCGGTGCCCGACGGCGAGACCGAAGACAGCTGGCTCATCAAGGAGGTCGAGCGCGGCCTCCACTACCGCTACCCGGGCGGCATCCCCGACAAGGTGCGCAAGCAGGCCGAGTACGAGACCGGCATCATCCTGCAGATGGGCTTCCCGGGGTACTTCCTCGTCGTCGCCGACTTCATCAACTGGGCGAAGGACAACGGGATCCGGGTGGGCCCCGGCCGCGGCTCGGGTGCCGGTTCGATGGTGGCCTACGCGATGAAGATCACCGACCTCGACCCGCTCGAGCACGGCCTCATCTTCGAGCGCTTCCTCAACCCCGACCGCGTCTCGATGCCCGACTTCGACGTCGACTTCGACGACCGTCGCCGCGGCGAGGTGATCGACTACGTCACCGAGAAGTACGGCTCCGAGCGCGTCGCGCAGATCGTCACGTACGGCACCATCAAGTCGAAGCAGGCCCTGAAGGATGCGGGCCGTGTGCTCGGGTTCCCGTTCAGCATGGGGGAGCGGCTCACCAAGGCGATGCCCCCGGCCGTGATGGGCAAGGACATGCCGCTGGACGGCATGTTCGACCCGCAGCATCCGCGTTACAAGGAAGCGGTCGAGTTCCGCACGCTGATCGAGACCGACCCCGAGGCGAAGACGGTGTTCGACCGCGCGCTCGGACTCGAGGGCCTCAAGCGGCAGTGGGGCGTGCACGCCGCCGGCGTGATCATGTCGTCCGAGCCGCTGCTCGACATCATCCCGATCATGAGACGCGAGCAGGACGGCCAGATCGTCACGCAGTTCGACTACCCGTCGTGCGAGACCCTCGGCCTCATCAAGATGGACTTCCTGGGGCTGCGCAACCTCACGATCATCTCGGACGCGCTCGACAACATCCGTCTGAACCGCGGCGAGGAGCTCGACCTCGAGCACCTCGCGCTCGACGACCGCCCCGCGTACGATCTGCTGACGCGCGGCGACACGCTCGGCGTGTTCCAGCTCGACGGCGGACCGATGCGATCGCTCCTGCGGCTCATGAAGCCCGACAACTTCGAAGACGTGTCGGCCGTCATCGCGCTGTATCGTCCCGGCCCCATGGGCGCGAACTCGCACACGAACTACGCGCTGCGCAAGAACGGCCTGCAGCCGGTGACGCCGATCCATCCGGAGCTCGAGGAGCCGCTGAAAGACATCCTCGACATCAGCTACGGCCTGATCATCTATCAAGAGCAGGTCATGGCGATCGCGCAGAAGGTCGCCGGCTTCTCGCTCGGCCAAGCAGACATCCTGCGCCGTGCGATGGGAAAGAAGAAGAAGTCCGAGCTCGACAAGCAGTACGAGGGCTTCTCGGGCGGCATGAAGGAGCGTGGCTTCGGCGACGCCGCGATCCAGGCGCTGTGGGACATCCTGCTGCCGTTCTCGGACTACGCCTTCAACAAGGCGCACTCCGCGGCGTACGGACTCGTCTCGTACTGGACGGCGTACCTCAAGGCGCACTATCCCGCCGAGTACATGGCCGCGCTCCTCACCAGCGTCGGCGACTCGAAGGACAAGATGGCGGTGTACCTCAACGAGTGCCGCCGCATGGGCATCAAGGTGCTGCCGCCCGACGTCGGACAATCGATCCGGTACTTCGCAGCCGTCGGCGAAGACATCAGATTCGGCCTCGGCGCGGTGCGCAACGTCGGCGCGAACGTCGTCGACGGCATCGTCGCCGCCCGCGCGGAGACGACCTATTCGAGCTTCCACGACTTCCTCTCCAAAGTGCCGGTGCACGTGGCGAACAAGCGGACGGTCGAGTCGCTCATCAAGGCCGGCGCGTTCGACACGATGGGCTCGACGCGGCGCGCGCTCATGGAGATCCATGAGGACGCGACCGAGGCGGCCGTGCTCGACAAGCGCCGCGAGGCCAACGGCGAGGTCGGCTTCGACTTCGACTCACTGTGGGGGGACGACGAGCCCCAGCAGGCGGCCAAGGTGCCCGAGCGGCCGGAGTGGACCAAGAAGGACAAGCTCGCCTTCGAGCGCGAGATGCTCGGCCTCTACGTGTCGGACCACCCGCTGGCCGGCCTCGAGATCCCGCTCGCGAAGCACGCCTCGACGAGCATTCACGACCTGCTGGCCTCGGAGGACGTGGGCGACGGCGATCAGGTGACGATCGCCGGTCTCGTCACGAGCGTCCAGCATCGCGTGGCCAAGCAGAGCGGCAATCCCTACGGCATGATCACCGTCGAGGACTTCGACGGCGAGATCACGGTCATGTTCATGGGCAAGACCTACACCGAGTTCCAGCACATGCTGCAGGCCGACTCGATCCTCGTGGTGCGCGGCCGCGTGTCGCGCCGCGACGACGGCATGAACCTCCACGCGCAGTCCGCGTTCTCGCCGGATCTCGGCAGCATGGACGAATCCAGCACCTTGGTGCTGATCGTGCCCGAGCGGCGCGCGAGCGAGGCGCTCGTCGGCGAGCTCCTGCAGACTCTGAACCGCCACGCGGGCGACACCGAGGTGTCACTCAAGCTCCACAGCGGCACGGTGGCGAAGGTGTTCGAGGTGCCGCACACCGTGCGGATCACCCCGGATCTGTACGGCGAGCTCAAGGGTCTTCTCGGGCCGCAGTGCCTGGGATGACAGCAGGGCGCGCGTGCGCCGGCGCAGGTCGCCGCGCGTCGCGCCGTCTCATCGGCGTCTCATGCGCCGTGGGTAATATCAGGTCGACGCGGGCCTCGGGAGCTCGCCGGAAGGAAACATCGTGACGGACGAGAAGCAGGACGCCAGCATCGACGAGGCGGTCGCGACCGAAGAGCCGCCGCAGTATGGTGTCGGGCCGTTCTCCATCCGCGAGGTCGCCCTCGCGGGCACCTGGATCGTCGCGTTCATCGTGTCGTTCTTCCCGATCTACGGTCCGTTCGAGTCGGCTCCGTCCGTCTGGACCAGCGGCATCGACTGGGTTCTCATGATCGGCGTGCCGACCATCGCGGTGTTCCTCGTCGTGCTGCGTCGTCTGTCACCGCAGGGCATCCGCCGCGTCGGCTCCCTCGGCATCGACCAATTCGCGTCCGTCGCCTTCTCGGTCGCCACCGTGCTCTGGCTGACCCTGCTGTGGAGCTCGTTCGTCCGGCTGTCGGTGGGGCAGGTCTTCCTCGCCTCCTGGGTCGTGTGGGTGGAGTTCTTCCTCATGCTCGCCGGCGTCGTGCTCACCGTGGCCGCGCCGTTCATCGGCCCGTTCGCACAGGACTTCCGCGGGCGCCCCGAGGTTCCGGCGCACCGCAGCGCCCGTCCGGTCCGGCCCGTGTCGCCTCGACCTGCCCCCGTGCGCCCGGAGCCGGCCGCCGACGCCGAGCCCGACCCCGATTACACCTCGTACGCAGCCACCGGTGCCGCGGCGGCGCCCGAGGGCGAGACGCTCGAATCCGCTGCGCCCGAGGCCGCGGCGAACGACGACTTCGCCACGACCGTGATCCCGCTCGACGAGCAGGACGCCCCGACGGTCGAGGAGCCGGCACCGCTCGCCCCGAACGAGCCCGCTCAGGCGCGCGAGTCCTTCGAGCACGTCGAGAACCCGACGTCGACCGTGGAGCCCGCTGCGGCCACCGCGCCGCAGCACCAGGCCTTCTGGGCGCTCGTGCCCGAGGAGCGCGACATCGTCGACGAGATCGGCATCCCTGTGTTCCGCATCGGCCCGAGCGCATGGGCTCTCGTCATCGAGGACCGCGGCGAGGTGTTCGTGGTCCGTCACGAGGACGGGCGCATCGGCTACCTGCACGACGTCTCGGGCGTCACGCGCGGCTGACCGCGATCCGCCTCGCGATACCGTAGAAGGATGCTCCGGACGATCGACCTGCGCGGGCGTGCGCTCACTCCCGCGGAACTCCTCGCGACCGTTCCCCGTGCCGAGGCGGCGCGCTCAGAGGCGCTCGCGACGGCCGCGCACATCGTGGACGACGTGGCCGCGCGTGGCGAGATCGCCCTCCGCGAGCAGGCGTCGAACTTCGACGGGGTGGCCGAGCACGACATCCGCGTGCCCGCCGCCCACCTCGACGAGGCGCTCGAGACGCTCGACCCTGCTGTGCGCGCCGCGCTCGAGCAGGCGATCGAGCGCGTGCGCGAGGCATCCGCCGCCCAAGTCCCCGCGCCGACGGTGACCGAGCTCGGTCCCGGCGCCCGGGTGACGCAGCGGTGGCAGCCGGTGCGCCGCGTCGGCTTGTACGTCCCGGGCGGCAAGGCCGTCTACCCGTCGAGCGTCGTCATGAACGTCGTGCCGGCGCAGGTCGCGGGGGTGTCCGAGATCGCCCTGGCCTCTCCGCCGCAGCGCGCGTTCGGCGGCCGCGTGCACCCCGTGATCCTGGGCGCCGCGAAGCTCCTCGGCGTGACCGAGGTGTACGCGATGGGCGGCGCCGGCGCGATCGGTGCGCTCGCCCACGGTGTGGCGTCGCTCGGCCTCGAGCCGGTCGACGTGGTCACCGGCCCCGGCAACAACTTCGTCGCGGCCGCCAAACGCGCCGTGGCAGGTCTTGTCGGCACGGATGCCGAGGCCGGCGCGACCGAGATCCTGGTGGTCGCCGACGACAGCGCCGACGCGCGTCTGGTCGCCGTCGACCTCATCAGCCAGGCCGAGCACGACGAGCAGGCCTCCGCCGTCCTCGTCACCACGTCGGAGCAGCTCGCGGCCGACGTGGTCGAGGCGATTGCGCCCCGCGCCGCCGCGACGCGCCACGCCGAGCGCGTCGCCGCCGCCCTTGCGGGCCCGCAGTCGGCGATCGTGCTGGTCGACGACCTCTCCGCGGCGACGGCGTTCAGCAACGCCTACGCGCCGGAGCACCTCGAACTGCACCTGGCCGACCCGCACCCGGAAGAGTTCGTGCACGCGGGCGCCGTGTTCGTCGGCGCCGACTCGCCGGTGAGCCTCGGCGACTACCTCGCCGGCAGCAACCACGTCCTGCCCACCGGAGGACAGGCCCGCTACTCCGCGGGGCTCTCCGCCGCCACGTTCCTGCGCCCGCAGCAGGTCATCGAGTACGACCGCGACGCCCTCGCCGCCGTCCACGCCGCGATCGTGACGCTGGCCGAGGCCGAGGCGCTCCCCGCCCACGGCGAGGCCATCACGGCCCGCTTCGAGGTCTGAGTCCGGATTCCCGGCGTAGGCTGTCTCTGCCATGCACTGCCCGTTCTGCCGCCACGCCGATTCGCGCGTCATCGACTCGCGCACGAGCGACGACGGCCTCAGCATCCGCCGTCGTCGTCAGTGCCCGCAGTGTGGAGGCCGTTTCACCACGATCGAGACCGCGAGCCTCAACGTCATCAAGCGCTCGGGCGTGATCGAGCCCTTCAGCCGCGAGAAGGTCATGTCGGGCGTGCGCAAGGCGTGCCAGGGGCGGCCCGTGACCGATGCCGACCTCGCGGTGCTCGCGCAGACCGTGGAGGAGAGCATCCGCCAGACGGGCGCCTCGCAGCTCGACGCGAACGAGATCGGTCTCGCGATCCTCGGCCCGCTGCGCGACCTCGACGAGGTCGCCTACCTCCGCTTCGCGAGCGTGTACCAGGCGTTCGACTCGCTCGAGGACTTCGAGGCGGCCATCGAACAGCTGCGGGTCGACCACGGCCGCGCCCGCGCACATGACGAGACTGCGCCGGCCGCCACGGAGTGACCGGATAGCCTAGGAGGGATGTATCCCCTCCTCTTCCGCACCGTCTTGTCGCGCATGGACCCCGAGTCCGCCCACCACTCGGCGATGGTCGTGATACGGATGCTGGGGGTCCCGCCGTTCTCGTGGGCCGCGCGTGCGATCACCCGGCCTGCGCCGGAGCTGCGGACCACCGCCCTCGGGCTCACCTTCGACTCGCCCTTCGGCGTCGCGGCCGGGTTCGACAAGGACGTGAAGGGGGCGTCGGGACTCCACGCCCTCGGCTTCGGTCACGTCGAGGTCGGCACCGTCACCGCGATCCCGCAGGACGGCAACCCGCGCCCGCGGCTGTTCCGGCTCATCCCGGACCGCGCCGTGGTGAACCGGATGGGATTCAACAACCACGGAGCCGAGGCCGCGGCCGCGCGCCTGCGCACGCTCCGCAAGCGCTCGCGTCGCACGGTGCTCGGCGTCAACATCGGCAAGAGCCGGGTCGTCGACGTCGCGGATGCGACCGCCGACTACGTCCGCAGCGCGACGCTGCTCGCGCCGCTCGCCGACTACCTCGTGGTGAACGTGTCGTCGCCGAACACGCCGGGACTGCGTGGCCTCCAGGCCGTCGAGACGCTGCGTCCGCTGCTGGACGCCGTGCGCGGCGCCGCGGGCGCGACGCCGCTGCTGGTGAAGATCGCGCCCGACCTCCCCGACGACGAGATCGTCGCGATCGCGCAGCTCGCGGTCGACGCCGGGCTGTCCGGGATCATCGCGACCAACACCACGATCTCCCGCGACGGGCTCGTCACCGACCCCGCGACGGTGGCCGCGGCCGGCGACGGCGGGCTCTCCGGTGCGCCGCTGAAGGCGCGCGCGCTCGAGGTGCTGCGACTGCTGCGTCAGACGGTTCCCGCCGAGTTCGCGGTGATCTCGGTCGGCGGCGTCGAGACGGCAGCCGACGTGCAGGAGCGGTTGGATGCCGGAGCCACCCTGGTGCAGGGCTACACGGCCTTCCTCTACCGCGGCCCTCTGTGGGCGCGGCAGATCAACCGGGGGCTGGCGAGGCTCAGGCCGGCTTCTGGCCGCGCTTGACCTGCGGCTTCGGAAGGCGCAGGAAGCGCATCTGGACGGTGCGCATGGCGGCGTACCAGCCCAGGCCCTTCTCGACCTTGCCCTCGCCGAACTTCTTCCGGACGGCGCGCTTGACGGTGATCGACGTGATGACCATGTCGCCGATGACGAAGAAGATGAAGATCCAGAGGCCGACGAACGCGTAGTACTGCAGGGCCGCGATCGGCAGGAACGTCGCGAGGATGACGAGCACCATCGCGGGCATGACCGCCTCGCCCAGGTGCCAGCCGGCGTCGACCCAGTCGCGCACGAACTTGCGCTGCGCACCCTGGTCGCGGGCCGGGAGGTAGCGCTGGTCGCCGTTGGCCATGCCGATGCGGGCCTTCTCGCGCTGCGCGGCGAGATCCGCCTTGGCGCGGGCCTTCGCCTCCTTGGTGTCGGGCACGAGGGGGCGCTTGCGGGCGGCCTCCTGCTCGGCGCGCGAGGGAGTGGGGCGGCCCTTGTTCGAGGGGCCGGTGGGGACGCCGTTGAGCACGGTGCCCTCCGACGGTGCGTCGTTGGACGAAGGAGCTGCAGGTGTCTTGGCCACGGGTGATCCTCGGAGTGCGGAGAAGGGGTGCACTTAAGATTACCCGCATGACCTCTGAGCTCTCCCGACAGGATGCTGTGCGCGAAGCCGCGGCTTCCGGCATCCCTTCCGCCCTCGCCGATCTCGGCGATCTCGTGCGCATCCCGTCCGTCGCGTTCCCCGGGTTCGACCCCGCTCAGGTGCAGCGCAGCGCGGAGGCGGTCGCCGAGCTCGTGCGGGAGACGGAGCTGTTCGAGACGGTGGAGATCCGCACCGCCGTGATCCCCGAGACGGGGGAGCGGGGCAACCCCGCCGTACTCGCGACGCGCGCCGCCCGCAACGGCGCCCCGACGATCCTGCTCTACGCGCACCACGACGTGCAGCCGGTCGGCGACGAGTCGCTCTGGGAGTCGTCGCCGTTTGAGCCCACCGTCCGCGGCGGCCGGCTCTACGGCCGGGGTGCCGCCGACGACAAGGCCGGCATCATGGCCCACCTGGCGGCGCTGCGCGCGCTCAAGGAGGGAATCGGCGACGACTTCGACCTCGGTGTCGCGCTGTTCTTCGAGGGGGAGGAGGAAGCGGGGTCGCGGTCGTTCGCGCAATTCCTCTCCGACAACGCCGACGCGCTGCGCGCCGACGTGATCGTCGTCGCCGACTCCGGCAACTGGGACGACAAGACCCCCGCGCTCACCGTGTCGCTGCGTGGCAACACGCGCTTCACCCTCCGCGTGCGCACCCTCGAGCACGCCTCGCACTCCGGCATGTTCGGCGGAGCGGTGCCCGACGCGATGATGGCGACCGTCACGCTGCTGGCGACGCTGTGGGACGAGGACGGCGCCGTGGCCGTGGCGGGACTCACGGAACGGGATGCCGAGACCCCTGAGTACACCGAGGAGACGCTGCGCGACGAGGCCGGGCTGCCTGCCGGCGTCTCGCCTGTCGGCCGCGGCACGATCCTCAGCCGCATCTGGAACAAGCCGTCGATCACGGTGACGGGCATCGACGCGCCGAGCGTCGTGAACGCCTCGAACACGCTGAGCCCTGAGATCTCCGTCGTCATCAGCGCCCGCATCGCGCCCGGTCAGCCGGCGCGCGAGGCCTATGCCGCCATCGAGGCGCACCTCCGCGAGCACGCGCCGTTCGGGGCGCAGCTGACATTCAGCGATCAGGACTACGGCGACGCCTTCCTCGTCGACACCTCGGGCTGGGCCGTGGAGGCTGCCCGAGAGGCGCTCCACGAGGGCTACGGCGTCGAGTCCGTCGACATCGGCGTGGGCGGGTCGATCCCGTTCATCGCCGACCTCGTGCGGGAGTTCCCTGGCGCCCAGATCCTCGTGACCGGCGTCGAGGACCCGCACGCCAAGGCCCACAGCCCCAACGAGTCGCTGCACCTCGAGACGTTCCGCAATGCGGTGCTCTCCGAGGCGCTCCTGCTCGAGAAGCTCGACGCGCGGGCGTCGCAGGCGTGACGCGACGGCTCCGGGATCGGCGCGAACACGCCGGTCCCGGAGCCTTCTGCCAGCGGGCACGCGTAGAATCGTCGCATCCCGCCGCCTGAGTGGATGATCGATCCGGGGCGGCCCTTCCGGAGGAGTGCCATGACCGACACCGCACTGACGACCGAGCAGACCGCCCGCGAACACGGTGTGCTGCTGACCGACGCCGCCGCCGGCAAGGTCAAGAACCTGCTGGAGCAGGAGGGACGCGACGACCTGCGTCTGCGCGTGGCCGTACAGCCGGGCGGGTGCAGCGGCCTGATCTACCAGCTCTACTTCGACGAGCGCTACCTCGACGGCGACAAGACTGTCGACTTCGACGGCGTCGAGGTGATCGTCGACGACATGAGCGTTCCGTACCTCGACGGCGCCACGATCGACTTCAAGGACACCATCTCGGAGCAGGGCTTCACGATCGACAACCCCAACGCGGCCGGGTCGTGCGCGTGCGGCGACAGCTTCCACTGATCGCTAACGATCCGATACTTTTCCGGCGGGTCCGGTGCGCTCCGATTAGCGCCCGGGCCCGCCTTTTTCCGTCTCTGCGACACGATCAAACCTGAGCGGATGGCCTGAATCGCCTGGGCGGTTGCCCTAGACTGACGTGAGTCCTGTTCGTGATCGGAAAGGTGCACCGTGCCTTCGAAACGCCGTATCCGCTGGGCCGTTCTCCCACTCGGGATCGCAGCGGCTGCAGTCCTCGCCGGATGCACCCCGACCGAGCTGCACGGCTTCCTCCCTGGGTTCACCGAAGACGGCCAGCCGGCCACCAACCACGTCGACATGGTCGCGGGTCTCTGGGTGAACTCGTGGATCGTTCTGCTCGTCGTCGGCGTGATCACGTGGGGCCTGATGGGGTGGGCGGCGATCGCCTACCGGCGTCGCAAGGGCCAGATGGGTCTTCCCGTCCAGCTGCGCTACAACATGCCGATCGAGATCTTCTACACGATCGTCCCCCTCATCCTCGTGGTCGGCTTCTTCGCCTTCACCGCGCGCGACCAGGCGATCCTCGAGACGCAGTACGACGAGCCCGACGTGGCGATCACCGCGATCGGCAAGCAGTGGTCCTGGGACTTCCAGTACGACGGCGCCAGCGATGACGAGACCGTCTGGACCATGGGCGTCCAGGCGCAGACCGATGAGCGCGGCGACGTCATCAGCGAGCTGCCGACCCTCGTCCTGCCGGTCAACGAGTCGGTCAAGATCAAGCTGCAGTCGCGCGACGTCATCCACTCGTTCTGGATCATCGACTTCCTTTACAAGAAGGACATGTACATCGGCAAGGACAACTACTGGTCCTTCACTCCGACCCGCGAGGGCGAGTACGCCGGCAAATGCGCCGAACTCTGCGGCGAGTACCACTCGATGATGCTGTTCAACGTAAAGGTCGTCAGCGCAGCCGAGTACGAGGACTACCTCGCCACGCTGCGCGAGGCGGGCCAGACCGGCGACATCAACGACGCCTACGACCGTCTGCAGAACGCGCCCGGGACGGGCGCTCAGGGCGAGGGATCCGAAGAGGGAGACAACTGATCATGGCGACGACGCTTCCGCTCCAGGAGACGACGCAGGGTCGCCCCACCACCCTGCCGCCGCGTCAGGCCGCACTGCTCAGCGCATCGCGCGTCGAGCAGAAGGGCAACATCATCGTCAAGTGGATCACCTCCACCGACCACAAGACGATCGGGTACCTGTACCTCATCTCCTCCGTCATCTTCTTCCTCCTGGGTGGAGTGATGGCGCTGATCATCCGTGCCGAGCTCTTCGAGCCCGGGATGCAGATCATCCCGACCAAGGAGCAGTACAACCAGCTGTTCACGATGCACGGCACGATCATGCTGCTGATGTTCGCGACACCGCTGTTCGCGGGCTTCGCGAACGCGATCCTGCCGCTGCAGATCGGTGCCCCTGACGTCGCCTTCCCGCGTCTGAACGCCTTCGCCTTCTGGCTGTTCCTCTTCGGCTCGACCATCGCCGTCTCCGGCTTCCTCACCCCGCAGGGTGCCGCCGCGTTCGGCTGGTTCGCGTATCAGCCGCTTGCGAACGCGTCGTTCTCCCCTGGGGTGGGCGGCAACCTCTGGATGCTCGGGCTCGGCATGAGCGGTTTCGGCACCATCCTCGGTGCCGTGAACTTCATCACGACGATCATCACGATGCGCGCGCCTGGCATGACCATGTGGCGCATGCCGATCTTCTCGTGGAACACGCTGATCACCAGCATCCTCGTGCTGATGGCGTTCCCCGTGCTCGCCGCCGCCATCCTCGCCGCCGCCGCCGACCGCGTGCTCGGCGCCCACATCTACGACCCGGCCAACGGCGGTGTGCTCCTCTGGCAGCACCTGTTCTGGTTCTTCGGTCACCCCGAGGTGTACATCATCGCGCTGCCGTTCTTCGGCATCGTGTCGGAGATCTTCCCGGTCTTCAGCCGCAAGCCGATCTTCGGCTACAAGACGCTCGTCTACGCGACGATCGCGATCGCCGCCCTGTCGGTCGCGGTGTGGGCCCACCACATGTACGTCACGGGCGCTGTGCTGCTGCCGTTCTTCGCCCTGATGACGATGCTGATCGCGGTGCCGACGGGTGTGAAGATCTTCAACTGGATCGGCACGCTCTGGCGAGGCTCGGTGACCTTCGAGACCCCGATGGTCTTCGCCCTCGGCTTCCTGGTGTCGTTCGTGTTCGGTGGTCTCACCGGCGTGATCCTGGCATCGCCGCCGCTCGACTTCGCCCTGTCCGACTCGTACTTCGTCGTGGCGCACTTCCACTACGTCGTGTTCGGCACGGTCGTGTTCGCGATGTTCGCCGGCTTCTACTTCTGGTGGCCGAAGTGGACCGGGCGCATGCTCAACGAGCGCCTCGGCTACGTCCACTTCTGGATGCTGTTCATCGGCTTCCACATGACCTTCCTCATCCAGCACTGGCTGGGCGTCGACGGCATGGTCCGTCGCTACGCGGACTACTCCGAGGCTGACGGCTGGACCTGGCAGAACCAGGTGTCGACGATCGGCGCCATCATCCTCGGCGCCTCGATGATCCCGTTCCTGTTCAACGTCTGGATCACCTCGCGCAAGGCGCCGAAGGTCACCGTCAACGACCCGTGGGGCTACGGTGCATCGCTCGAGTGGGCGACCTCGTGCCCGCCCCCGCGTCACAACTTCACGTCGATCCCGCGCATCCGCAGCGAGCGGCCCGCGTTCGATCTGAACCACCCCGAGGCGGGTATTCCGGTCGGCGTCGGTCCCGCGAAGGACGCCCCCGAAGCCCCGGTCTCCGACCTTGCCGATGGAGAGGTGAAGTAAGGTGCGCACGAACACCGGACTCTGGTGGCTGCTGACCATCTTCTTCCTGGTGGTGGCGGTCGTCTACACCGCGTGGAACATCATCGCCCACCCGGACGTGCCGTGGTACAACGGCATCGAGTGGGTCGGCAGCGTGGCGCTGCTGTTCACCGCACTGATGGGCGCGCTGATCGCGTTCTACATCGGCAAGGTGCACAAGGCGCAGGGCGGCGAGCTGCCCGAGGACGTCCTCACGTCCGACATCGACGACGGTGACCCTGAGCTGGGCGAGTTCAGCCCGTGGTCGTGGTGGCCCATCGTCCTCGCATTCTCGGCGGCGCTCGGCATGATCGGCCTCGCGGTCGGCGCGTGGATGATGCCCATCGGCATCGCCGTCTTCGTCGTCGCGATCGTCGGCTGGGTCTACGAGTACTACCGCGGCTACTTCGCCCGCTGATCCGGCGCTGCCGGTCCGCATGGCATATCGCGTGATGCGCACGGGGACCCGTCTGTGACGGGGCCCCGTGCGTTTCTGCGTGCGGCGGCCTGCTCCGACATCGGCCCGCACCGCAAGACCAATCAGGACGCCGCATTCACGGCCTCCTGGGGCGCAGCGGTGGCGGACGGCGTCGGGGGAGGACCCGCGGGCGACCTCGCCTCGGCGGCGTTCATCCACCGACTGGCCGCGGGCCGGCTGGACGGCCTCGAGCCCGTCCAGCTCGCCGACGCCGTCCGTTCGGCCAACTGGGACCTCCGCGCGCATGTCGAGCGCGATCCGTCTCTGAGCGGCATGGCGACGACGTTCACCGGACTCTTCGCGGCCCGCGACGGCGGGCTTCTGCTGGCCCACACCGGAGACTCGCGGGCGTATCGCCTGCGAGGCGGCGAGCTCGCACAGGCGAGCAGGGACGATTCGCTCGTGCAGGCGCTGGTCGACCGCGGGATCGTATCGATCACGGATGCTGCGTCCCACCCTCGTCGCAACATCATCACCGCCTCGCTGAGCGGCGCCGAACGCGATGCCGCGACGGTGACCGCGCACGATGCGCAGACCGGTGACAGGTGGCTGCTGTGCAGCGACGGCCTCACCGACTACGTGCCCGATGACGAGATCCGCGATCTTCTTCTGGAGTTCCCGCACGCGGGAACGGCGGTCGAGGCGGGTGTGGCGGTGGCTCTGGAAGCCGGTTCCTCTGACAACGTCACCGTGGTGGTGTGCGACGTCGTCCTTGACGCCGGCGAGATCGGCGTCAAGTCCGCGCAGACGGCGTTCTACGGTGCGGCAGCCGAACGGTTCATGGAAGGGCTGGAGTCGGCCTGAGTCGGGCGGTCAGCCCGCGACGGGCGCGCGCACGACCATCACCTGCGCGTCGAACACGCGGGGGAGTGCTCCCTCGTCGTTCTCGGTCGGCTGTCCTTCGCGCACCCAGTACTCGTAGCCGCCGATCATCTCCTTGACGGGATAGCCGAGCTTGGCGAACTCGATGGCACCCTTCGCGCCCGCGTTGCAGCCGGGACTCCAGCAGTAGACGACGACGGGGGTCGAGCTGTCGATCTCGCGCGGTGCGCGATCGGCGATCTCGCGATACGGCATGTGGACCGCACCACGGATGCGTCCCTGCGCCCACGCCTCATCGCCGCGGACGTCGACGAGGACGAACTGCTCGCCGGCCTTCTGCGCGGCGTACACGTCGGAGGAGTCGGTCTCAAGGGCGAGTTTGGCGGAGAAGTGCGAAAGGGCGTCGGTCATGCATCCACGCTAGGTCAGCATCCGTGGCGGGACCGTCGAAAGCGCGGTCAGACGTCGTCTGATTCCTGCCGATCCGTGACGGGCGGGACACGTATCGCTGCACAGAACGACGGATGCCCCGGCACGATCGTGGAGATCGTGCCGGGGCATCCGTCTGCGAAGTGCGGCGACCCTACTGGTCGGACTCCTTCTCGCGGTTGCGCGGAGGCTTCGTGCCCGGCTCGGGCTCAGGAACGATGACGTTCGAGGGGCGCACGGGCACCTCGCCGTGCTTGCCGTCGTCGAGCGGCTTGTGCGGAGCGTCCGGAACGCCGGCGCGCTCGTGAGCCGCCTGGATCTCGAGGTCTTCCTCGGCCGCGATGTGGTCGAGGTCGTGGTGCTGGTGAGCCAGCGCCGCGTCGAGCTCGGCCTGCGTGACGGGGGTGAGGCGGTCCTCGAAGAACCAGCGCGAGATGGAGGCGCGGAGGTTCTCGTGCCACGGGATCTGACCCTTGGCGTTCGGACGTACGACCAGCGGCTCGTACGTGTCGAAGTCGGCCAGCTTGAAGCGCTCGTAGTCGTCGACGGGCTGGTGCACCTCGATGTACTCGCCACCGGGGAGGCGGACGATGCGACCCGACTCGTAGCCGTGCAGCGCGATCTCGCGGTCCTTCTTCTGCAGCGCGATGCAGATGCGCTTGGTGACGAAGTACGCGATCACCGGGCCCAGGATCAGCAGCGCCTGCAGCGTGTGGATCACGCCCTCCATCGTCAGCCAGAAGTGCGTGGCGATGATGTCGGAGGCTGCCGCGGCCCACAGCACCGCGTAGAACGTGACGCCTGCCGCGCCGATCGCGGTGCGCGTCGCCGAGTTGCGCGGACGCTGGGCGATGTGGTGCTCGCGCTTGTCGCCGGTGACCCACGCCTCGATGAAGGGGTAGATCAGGACGAGCACGATGAACAGGCCGAGCACGACGAGCGGCACGATGATGTTGAACGACCACGTGCGGTCGAGGAACACGATCTCCCAGCCCGGCGGAACCAGGCGCAGGGCGCCGTCCGCGAAGCCGATGTACCAGTCGGGCTGGGTGCCGGCGGAGACGGGGGACGGGTCGTAGGGGCCGTAGTTCCAGATCGGGTTGATCGTGAACAGCGAGGCGATGAGCACGATCACGCCGAACGTGATGAACAGGAAGCCGCCCATCTTCGACATGTAGACCGGCATCATCGGGTAGCCGACCACGACGCTGTTCGTGCGGCCGGCGCCGGCGAACTGCGTGTGCTTGTTGATCACCATGAGCATCAGGTGGAGCACCAGCAGGCCGACGAGGATCGCGGGCAGCAGCAGGATGTGCAGCGTGTAGAGGCGGCCGACGATCGCGTCGCCCGGGAACTGTCCGCCGAACAGCAGGAACGAGGTCCACGTTCCGATGATCGGGATGCCCTTGACCATGCCGTCGATGATGCGCAGGCCGTTGCCCGACAGCACGTCGTCGGGGAGCGAGTAGCCGGTGAAGCCCTCGCCCATCGCGAGGATGAACAGGATGAAGCCGATCACCCAGTTGAGCTCGCGCGGCTTGCGGAACGCGCCCGTGAAGAACACGCGCAGCATGTGCACGCCGATACCGGCGACGAACACCAGGGCGGCCCAGTGGTGCATCTGCCGGACGAGCAGACCGCCGCGCAGATCGAACGAGATCTCGAGGGTCGACGCCATGGCGGCCGACATCTCGATGCCGCGCATCGGCAGGTAGGCGCCGTTGTAGTGCGTCTCGACCATCGACGCCTGGAAGAAGAACGTCAGGAACGTGCCCGAGAGGAGCACGACGACGAACGCCCACAGGGCGATCTCGCCCAGCATGAACGACCAGTGGTCGGGGAAGATCTTGCGGCCGAGCTCCTTGACGAAGCCGGAGAGGCTCGTGCGCTCGTCGATGTAGTTCGCGGTGGCGCCGATGAAGCGGCCGCCCAGCGGACGGTCGCCGTTGCGTGAGACGGGAGCCACAGGAGCCGCAGGCTGCTCAGTGACGGTTGAGGTGCTCAATGACGCTCCCAGAAGCTCGGGCCGACGGGTTCGAGGAAGTCGCTGCGGGCTACGAGGTAGCCCTCGTCGTCGACGGTGATGGGCAGCTGCGGCAGCGGACGCGCCGCCGGGCCGAAGATGACCTTCGCGTGGTCGGTCACATCGAACTGCGACTGGTGGCACGGGCACAGCAGGTGGTGCGTCTGCTGCTCGTAGAGCGCGACCGGGCAGCCGACGTGGGTGCACACCTTCGAGTACGCGACGATGCCGTTGTACGACCACTCCTTGCGGTCCTCGGACTCGGTGAGCTGCTCGGGGAGCAGACGCACCAGGAGCACGAGTGCCTTGGCCTTCTCGTCGAGGTAGCCCTCGCTGTGCGAGACCTCGGCGAGGGCCTCGGGGATGACGTGCACCGCGGAGCCGAGGGTGAGGTCGGCCGCCTTGATGGGCTCGCCCGAGGGGTCGTGCGCCAGGCGCATGCCCTCCTTCCACATGGTGTGCTCGAGGAGGTACACGGGGTCGCCGGCATGCGGCTTCTCCGGCGAGTTGAACGGCGCGAGGCCGCGGAACAGCACGACGCCGGGCACGACCGATGCCACGAGTGCGGCGATCAGCGAGTTGCGCACCATCGCACGACGGCCGAAGCCGGACTCGGCGTCCGCGTCGGCGAAGGCCTTGATGGCGGCCTCACGCGTCGTGTCGCGGCCGCGCGTCGCGTGACGGGGCTCCACGAACTCCCTGTCGGACATGACGGCCTTCGACCAGTGGATCGCGCCCACGCCGATGGCCAGCAGCGCGAAGGCGATGCCGAGTCCGATGAAGAGGTTGTTGTTGCGGATGTCGACGATCCGCCCGCTCTCGATCGGGAAGAGCATGTAGGCGGCGATCGCCCAGATGCTGCCGGCGATCGACAGGTAGAAGAGCGTGTAGATGGCACGGACCGCGCGCTTCATCGAAGCGGGGTCCTTGTCGGTCATCCGCTCGCGGTGCGGGGGGAGGCCAGGGTTGTGCACCGGGTCGGTGACCGCCACAGCGAGCCCGGGGGAGGGCTTCCAGGAAGCCCTCTCGTGCTCTAGCGGGTCGTCCTCGTGGGCCATGCTGCTCCTCGTCAAGTCTTACGTGTGTCGTTCGTCGATCAGTTGGACTTCGCCGTGATCCACACGGTGATGGCGATCAGCGAGCCGATGCCGAAGATCCAGATGAAGAGGCCCTCCGAGACGGGGCCGAGCGAGCCGAGCGAGAATCCGCCCGCAGACTCGTTGTCCTGCAGGTAAAGCAGGTAGGTGATGATGTCGCGCTTCTCTTCGGTGGTCAGCGTCATGTCGTTGAACACCGGCATGTTCTGCGGACCCGTGACCATCGCCGCGTACATGTTCAGCGGAGTGGTGGTGTGCAGGTTGGGGGCGTACTTGCCCTCGGTGAGCGCACCACCGGCGCCGGCGACGTTGTGGCACATGGCGCAGTTGATGCGGAAGAGCTCGCCACCCTCGGATGCGCTGCCGTCGCCGTCGAGGACCTCGTCCTCGGGGTAGGTCGGACCGGGCGCGATCGACTGGATGTAGGCGCCGATCGCGGTGATCTGCTCCTCGGTGAACTGCGCCGGCTTCTGCGGAGCCTGCGGGCCCTGCATCTGCAGCGGCATGCGGCCGGTGCTCATCTGGAAGTGCACGGCGAGCTCGCCGACGCCGTAGAGCGACGGGCCGTCCTCGGTGCCCTGCACGTCCAGGCCGTGGCACGTGGCGCAGTTGGCCTGGAACAGCTTCTTGCCGTCTTCGACGGTGAGCGCGGAGTTCGTGACGGTCTCGGGCGTCGTGGCCGCCATCGCGGCGGATGCCCCGGCGTAGACGCCGCCCGTGATGAGCAGGCCGATGCCGATCAGTGCGGCTGCGGCCCAGGGGCTGCGGCGGCCTTTCGAGCGGCGCGTGGTCTGTCGTGCCATGTCGGGTTTCAGCTCCGCTCTCACTTGAGGAAGTAGATGACGAGGAAGAGGGCGATCCAGACGACGTCGACGAAGTGCCAGTAGTAGGACACGACGATCGAGGACGTCATCTCTTTGCGCCCGAAGTTCTTGACGGCGTACGCGCGCCCGATGACGAGGAGGAAGGCGATGAGGCCGCCCGTCACGTGCAGGGCGTGGAAGCCGGTGGTGAGGTAGAAGGCCGACGCGTAGGAGTTCGCGCTGATCGGCATGCCCTCGGCGACGAGCTGGGCGTACTCCCACACCTGGCCCGAGACGAAGATCGCGCCGAGCGCGAAGGTCAGCCAGAACCACTCGACCATGCCCCAGCCGAGCCAGCCGCGCTTCTTCGTCGAGTAGGGCTGGAAGCGCTCTGCGGCGAACACGCCCATCTGGCACGTGACCGAGGACAGCACGAGGATGATCGTGTTGACGGTCGCGTACGGGATGTTCAGCAGCTGCGTCTCCTGCGCCCACAGTTCGGGCGAGGTGTTGCGCAGGGTGAAGTAGATCGCGAAGAGGCCCGCGAAGAACATCACCTCGCTGCCGAGCCACACGATGGTTCCGACAGCGACCGGATCCGGCCGCTTGACGGACCGCATGGCCTGGGAGTAGGTCGCTGTGGAGGTCGTCACGCTCCCCATTATGGCCGATTCGAGGCGTCGATTTTCGCATCGGAGGGCATGTCTTCACCTCCTCCGGAACTTAGGGGAGCCTAAAAGGACCCTGCGACTTCGCCGTGAACCCGTGGTGAAGACGCAGAATCGCCGCGCCCGGGACGCCGTGTCACGAAACGGTTCCGATTCCCGAGCCCGGCTAGGCTTCTCGGTTATGGCGGAGCTGTACACCTGGCCGGGAATCCTCACCACGCTGCTCGAGCGGCGCGACCTCACCGTCTCGGAGTCGACGTGGGCGATGCGGCAGATCATGTCGGGCACCGCCACACCCTCTCAGCTGGCGGGTTTCCTCGTCGCGCTGCGCGCCAAGGGCGAGACGGTGGACGAGATCGTCGGCTTCCGCGACGCGATCCTCGAGGCCGCGCTCCCGCTGCCGGTCGACGCCGCCGTCCTCGACATCGTGGGCACCGGCGGCGACCGCTTCGGCACCGTCAACGTGTCGACGATGTCGGCGCTGGTGGCCGCAGCATCCGGGATCCCCGTCGTCAAGCACGGCAACAAGGCGGCCAGTTCCTCGTCGGGATCCTCCGACGTGCTGGGCGCGCTCGGCGTCGACCTCGCGCTGTCGCCGGACGCCGTGGCCGAGACGCTCTCCCGCACCGGCATCACGTTCGCTTTCGCGGGCGCCTTCCATCCCGGGTTCAAGAACGCGGCGGCGACGCGCAGCGAGCTCGGCGTCCCCACGGTCTTCAACTTCCTCGGGCCGCTGTGCAACCCGGCGCGCGCCGAGGCGAACGCGGTCGGCGTTGCCCACCTCGACCGGGTGCCGCTCATCACGGGCGTGTTCCGGACGCGAGGCGCGACGGCGCTGGTGTTCCGCGGCGACGACGGCCTGGACGAGCTCACGACGACCGGTCACAGCCGGCTGTGGGAGGTCAGTCGCGGCGACATCCACGAGCACGACCTGGACCCGCGCGACCTCGGCATCCCGCTCGCCGACATCGACGACCTGCTGGGCGGCGACCCTGCTCACAACGCCGGCGTGGTGCGGCGGGTGCTCGGCGGCGAGGAGGGCGCGGTGCGCGACATCGTGCTGCTGAACGCGGCCGCGGGCATGGTCGCCTACCGTCTGTTCCGCGACGCGGCACAGGTGCAGCGGCCGATCCTCGAGCGCCTCGCCGAGGCCCGTGACGACGCCGCCGCCGCGATCGACAGCGGCGCGGCGACGGCCACGTTGGACCGCTGGGTCGAGGCGACGCGCGCACTCGCCTCCTAGGCCTGGCTCCGCGTCGGGGTTTTCCCCGGCGCGCGCTCTTCCGTCCCGATGCGCGGCGCCGCTAGCGTGTGGCTCAACGACCCGCATCCGAGGAGGACGCATGAGCGAGGAAGAACCCCGCAGCACCACCGACGTGATCGAGCCCCCCGAGAAGAAGGTCGGCCTCGTGAAGGCCGTCGGCATCCTCGGGATCATCGGCGGTGTGCTGCTGATCCTGGTCGGCATCATCGCGTGGATCGGCGTGACGAATCAGCTCACGGCGGAGAACATCACCATCCCCGACGACGCTGCAGCCTTCCAGGGCCAGCAGGTCACCGGCCCCTTCACGGCCTACGTGCAGGCCGACATCATCAACACCCACGCCCTCGAGGCGTCCGGTGGCAAGACGTATGCGGAGCTCGACCAGGACGACCCGGTGCGGGCCACCGTGATGCAGGCGTCGTTCCTGCGCGCCTCGCTGTTCACCTCGGTCGTCGCCTACGGCGTCGCGCTGTTCGCCGCAGGCATGGGCGTGCTCGCGATCCTGTTCGGCTGGGCCATCCACCGGCTGGCGAGCGTGCCGGTGGTGATCCGGCGCTCCAACGTCGCCTGATCCGTCGCCCGTCGCACGTGAACCCCCACGACGCGCTCACCGAGATCGCCACGCTCCTCGAGCGTGAGCGCTCGTCCCGGTACAAGTCGAAGGCGTTCCGTGCGGCGGCCGACGCGATCGAGGGCCTGAGCGACGCGGAACTGCGGGACACCGCCGCCCTGCGCCGCCGCAAGGGGATCGGCGACTCCACGTTCGCCGTGATCCAGCAGGCGCTGGCGGGCGACGTGCCGGGATACCTCGTGGACCTGCGCGAACGCGCGGGGGTGCAGCGCACGTCCTCCCTGCGGCCGCTGCTGCGGGGCGACCTGCACTCGCACAGCGACTGGTCCGACGGCCTCACCTCCATCGATCTCATGGTCGACGCGGCGAGAGCACTCGGCCACGAGTACCTCGCCCTCACGGATCATTCGCCGCGGCTGCGCGTCGCGAACGGGCTGTCGCCCGAGCGCCTGCGCTCCCAGCTCGAGGTCGTCGCGGGCATGAGCGGAGACGGGTTCACCCTGCTGTCGGGCATCGAGGTCGACATCCTCGAGGACGGCGCCCTCGATCAGGAACCCGACATCCTCGCCGAGCTCGACGTCGTGGTCGCGTCCGCCCACTCCAAGCTGCGCATGGAGCGTGGTCCGATGACACGGCGTCTGGTCGCGGCGGTGTCGAGTCCACACATCGACGTCCTCGGGCACATCACCGGCCGCCTCGTCGAAGGATCCCGCGGAACGCGGCCGCCCTCGACCTTCGACGCGCGGGCCGTGTTCGAGGCCTGCGAGGCCCACGGCGTCGCGGTCGAGATCAACTCCCGTCCGGAGCGTCAGGACCCTCCCGACGACCTCATGGCGCTGGCGCTGGAGATCGGATGCCTCTTCTCGATCGATTCGGACGCCCATGCGCCCGGCCAGCTCTCGCTGCTGGACTACGGCGCCGAGCGTGCCGAGCGCATGGGCGTTCCACCCGAGCGCATCGTCACGACGTGGTCGCTGGACAAGCTGCGCGAGTGGACCGGGCGCGACCGCGGCGCCTGACCCCGCCGTGGCGGGCCGGCGCCGCAGCCGGGGATCACAGGGCCGCGTTGGCCCGAGGCACCTCGAGGCGCGCGCGGTACTCGGTGTCGTCGATGTCGCCCTTCGCGAAGCGCTCCGCGAGCGTGGCCTCGCCCTGGCGGAACCGGATCAGACGGTGTCGAGGGCGTCGACGATGCGGTTCATCGACGCGCCCAGCGCCCACTGCTCGGCGAGGGACGCCGCAACTGTCTTCCCCTGCTCGGTGAGCGGTCGCAGGCGCGGGTCGGGCACGTCCAGCGGGAGGTCGCGCACGACGGCCACGACCTGCGGCGCGACGGCGAGATAGGGGAGGCCTGCGAGCACCTTGGAGCGCACGCCCGCGGACATGCCCTCACCGAGCTCGGCCGCGGCGACGATTCCGGCGAGATCGCCGTGGGTCGCGAGAAGGCCGGCCGCGGTCTTCTCGCCGATGCCGGCGACGCCGGGGAGACCGTCGGACGAGTCGCCGCGGAGCGTGGCGAAGTCGGCGTACTGCGAAGGGAGGACGCCGTACTTGGCGACCACGGACGCATCGGTGAGCACCTCGAGGTTGCTCATGCCCCGCGCGGTGTAGACGACGCGGACATCGCGCTCGTCGTCGACGAGCTGGAAGAGGTCGCGGTCGCCGGTGACGATGTCGACCGGCATGGTCGCGGTGGAGGCGAGGGTGCCGATGACGTCGTCGGCTTCGTGGGCGCTGGCGCCGACGATGCGGATCCCGAGGGTGTCGAGCGCCTCGCGGATGACGGGAACCTGCACCTCGAGGGGATCGGGCACCTCCTCGAGGTCGGGTCCGCCCGCGACGACCTCGGCGACGCGATGCGTCTTGTAGGTCGGGATGAGGTCGACGCGCCACTGCGGTCGCCAGTCGTCGTCCCAGCACGCGACGAGGTGAGTGGGGCGGTACGTCGTGACGAGCCGCGTGATGATGTCGAGGAACCCTCGGACGGCGTTGACGGGGGTGCCGTCCGGAGCGCGCACGGTGTCGGGCACCCCGTAGAACGCGCGGAAGTACAGGGACGCGGAGTCGAGCAGCATGAGACGGTCGGTCACGCGTTCATCCTGGCATGCACCGCCGACGCCCGTGGGTGCACGGAATCGGACCGAACGGGCGACACGCCGCGTGCTCGGTCCGGCAGACGGCGTGTCGCGAACGATCTCCGATTCTGTGCCGCGCGCCGCCCCCGGCCACCCTCCGTTCACCTGCCGGACCGGTCGCCGTCGCACGGCAGGACCCATCGCGTTCACATCCGGCGCCCACCGTGGGGAGACAGCGCTGAGCCCGATCGTGAGGGCCGGCCGGGAGGAGGCGCCGCATGGGTCGCGAGGAAGTGCTGGCGTGGGTCGAATCGCCGCTGCAGCTCGTCGGCGCCGCGGAGTGGGCGGCTGCCCACCGCACGACGGTTCCCGTCGCCGGACGCCTGACGCCGCAGATCTCGGCCACCGCCGACGAGCTGCTCTCGCGCGGCGCGCGCTTCGGCGAGCTCGAGCCCTACCTCGGCATCCCGTGGAGCCTGCTCGCCCGCCATGACCACTGGCTCGTCGGCGACGGCTTCTCGGGCCAGTTCCGGCTCGCCGCCTCCGTACTGCGCCCGCACCGCATCACCTTCCTCGATGACGGCGCCCACGCGATCGCCTACGCCGACACGCTGCTCGGTCGCCGTCCGTACGCCCGCCCGAACATCGCGGAGCGCGGACTCACCACGGTCGCCGCCCCGTTCGCGGCCGAGCTCGTCCACCGCCGCGCCGGCGCGCGCCGCGCGGGGATGTTCACCGCGTTCGACCTCGGCGCAGAGCGCGTCGACGCACTCGCGGACCACGGGTTCGGCATCCGCCGCCACGACTTCTCGTGGACGCGCCGGAGCGCGCCGGCGGCGCCCGAACTCGGCCGTCGGGTCGTGCTCGGAAGCGCGCTGCCGGTGGACGGACGGATGCTGCTGCTCGACTATGTGCGGTGGGTGCGGGATGCCGCGGCCGGAGGCGCGGTGTACCTCCCTCACCGTCGCGAGACGCCCGAGCAGCTGGACGCCGTCTCGACCGTGACGGGGCTGCGGGTCCACCAGAGCGGACTGCCCGTCGAGCTCGTGCTCGCCGGCGCCCGTGGCGCGCTCGACGTGCACACGCTGCCATCGAGCACCACGACGACGCTCCCGCTGGTTCTCGCGGGCACAGGAGCGACGGTGCATACCGGACGCGCCCGGCGCTCGGCCCGGACGGCGGCGGCATGAGCGAGGCCGTCGCCATCATCCCCGCGCGCGGGGGCTCGAAGGGCGTCCCCCGCAAGAACCTGCAGCGTGTGGGCGGCGTGCCGCTGGTCGCACGCGCGGTCGACGCGGCCCGGCGCTGCCCGGCGATCGACCGGGTCGTCGTGACGACCGACGACGCCGACATCGCGGCCGTCGCGGCCGAGTGGGGTGCGGAGGTCGTCGAGCGGCCGGCCGACCTGTCCGGCGACCTCGCGAGCAGCGAGAGCGCGCTCGTCCATGCTCTCGAGACCCTGGAGGCCCGCAAGGTCGACGTCGGAGTCCTCGCGTTCCTGCAGGCGACCTCGCCGTTCATCGACGTCGACGCTCTCACCTCGGCCGTGCAGCTCGTGCGCTCGCGCCGCCGCGACAGCGTCTTCTCGGCCGTCGAGACGTACGGCTTCCTCTGGGAGAAGGGCGTCGGCAGCGCGGCCGAGCCGATAGGCCACGAGATCGACGTGCGCCCGCGTCGCCAGGACCGCGAACCGCACTACCTCGAGACCGGCGGCTTCTACGTCATGCGGGCAGCGGGCTTCCGCGCGGCGAACCACCGCTTCTTCGGCAGCGTCGGCATCGCCGAGGTCGCGCCGCGGACCGCCATCGAGATCGACACCCTCGACGAGCTGGAACTCGCCCGCACGCTCGCGCCTCTGGTCGACCGCGACGCGTTCGGCGCCCGCGCGGGTGCGATCCCCGTCGACGCCGTCGTGACCGACTTCGACGGCGTACACACCGACGACACCGTGCACATCGACCAGAACGGCGTCGAATCCGTCACCGTGAGCCGGTCCGACGGCATGGGGGTCGGGATGCTGCGAGCCGCCGGCATCCCGTTCCTCATCCTCTCGACCGAATCGAACCCGGTCGTGGCCGCACGCGCCCGCAAGCTCGGTGTGGATGTGCGACAGGCCGCGGCCGACAAGGCGGCGGTCTTGCGCGAGTGGGCCGACCAGCAGGGCATCCCGCTGTCGCGGATCGCCTACCTCGGCAACGACATCAACGATCTGGGGTGCCTCGAACTCGTCGGCTGGCCCATCGCGGTCCCCGACGCACACCCCCTCGTCCTCTCCACCGCGCGCGTCGTGCTCGACCGCCCCGGCGGCACCGGCGCCGTGCGCGACCTCGCCGAGCGCGTGCTCACCGGCAGGTCGGCGACGGCCGTCGCCGACGCGCTCCGGCCGGCCGTCGCCTCGGCGCGAGCCTCAGCATCCGATCACCCCACAGCACCTCAGGAGGCCTCCTCATGACCGTCACCATCGGATCCCGCGTCGTCGGGGGCGGACGCCCCGCGTACGTCATCGCCGAGATCGGACTGAACCACAACGGCGACGTCGACCTCGCGAAGCGTCTCATCGACGTGGCGGCCGACGCCGGCGCGGACGCGGTCAAGTTCCAGAAGCGCACGCCCGAGATCGCCACGCCCGAGCACATGCGCGACATGCCGCGCGACACGCCCTGGGGTCGCATGACGTACCTCGACTACCGCCGCCGCGTCGAGTTCGACCGCGACCAGTACATCGAGATCTCGGACCACGCGCTGCTGCGCGGCCTCGAGTGGTTCGCGTCGCCGTGGGACGTGCCGAGCGTCGCCTTCCTCGAAGACCTGGGCGTCGTCGCGCACAAGGTCGCGTCCGCGTCGCTCACCGATGTCGAGCTGCTCGAGGCGCTGCGCGACACCGGCAAGCCGATCATCCTGTCGACCGGCATGTCGACGATCGAGCAGATCGACGCGGCGATCGACATCCTCGGCACCGACCGCCTCGTGCTCCTGCATGCCACCTCGACGTACCCGATGGACCCGGAGGAGGCCAACCTCCGCATGATCCCCGCGCTGCGCGAGCGGTTCCCCGGCGTGCCGGTCGGCTACTCCGGCCACGAGCGCGGCCTGCAGATCTCGCTCGCGGCCGTCGCGCTCGGCGCCGTCGCGGTGGAGCGGCACATCACGCTCGACCGCACCATGTGGGGCTCCGACCACGCCGCCTCGCTCGAGCCCGCAGGCCTGCAGCATCTGGTGCGCGACATCCGCGTCATCGAGGCGGCGCTCGGCGACGGTGTGAAGCGCGTGTACCCCGGCGAGCTCGCGCCCATGGCGAAGCTGCGTCGCGTCCCCGCGTGAGTCCAGGCACGTCAGACGGCGGGCGGCCGCGCGTCGTCGCGATCGCCGACACCGACTCCTACGTGAAGTGGGCGGCGGCCCTCCTCGGCGGAGTCGACGAGCGATGGGATGCCTCGCTCCTGGTGCTCGAGACGCCGCTCGTCGTCAGCGACGCTCAGCTCGCCTCCGCCCTCAGCGGGAGCGGGCTGGGGGAGGACCGTGTCGAGCGGATCGCGTACGCCCGCCTGGCTGCCCGGCTCGCCGAGCTGCGGGCGGATGCCGTCGTGCTCGGCGCGCGCGGCCCGCTCGTGCGCGTGCTGGCGCGCGATCTCGCGGCCCTCGAGCCGCGGCCGGTCGTGGTCACGGGGCTTCCGGGCATCTCGATCCCCGCGACGCGCAAGGCCGTCGTGTACCGGCTGCAGTCCGACCTGTTCGTCGTGCACTCGCGCCGAGAGGTGCGGGAGTTCGGCGCGCTGTCGGCCCGCACCGGGTACGCGCACCGCTACGCGCTCGCGACGCTGCCGTTCGCGCGCGGTGCCGTGACCGCCGGCGGCGGCGCCCGCCCGGCTGCCGAGGGCACCGACCTCGTGTTCGCCACCCAGGCGAAGGTCCCCGCCGAGCGGGAGGACCGGCTGCGCGTCGCGCGCATGCTCGTACGGGCGGCAGAGGCGGATCCGTCACGGCGCGTCGTGGTGAAGCTCCGAGCCGCGTCGGGTGAGCACCAGACGCACGCCGAACTCGACGGCTACCCCGAGCTGCTCGCCTCGCTCGGGCCGCTGCCGGCGAACCTCGTCACCTCGACGGGGTCGATGGGATCAGCTCTCGCGACAGCCGAGGGGCTTGTCACCGTGAGCTCCACGGCGGCGATCGAGGCGATCGCGCGCGGCATCCCGGTCATCGCACTCGACACGTTCGGCGTCTCACCGCGCCTCATCAACGAGACGCTCGCCGACGCCGACCTGCTCGCGGGCGAGGAGGACGTCGTGGCACGGCGGTTCCGGCATCCGGATCCCGAGTGGCTCGACGAGAACTACTTCCACGCCCCCGAGGCCGACGACTGGACCGCCCACGTCGACGCGCTGCTCGCGCAGCGGGCGGCGCGGCGGCTTCCGGTGCGTGCGTCGGTGGTGCGCCGGGGCGGGGCGCTGCGCGACGCGTGGGAGCGCAAGGTCGCCCTCGGCCGCAGCGACACGTCCGCCTCGGGTGCCGTGGCCTACGCCGTCGGCGTGCCGCTGCGCGGGGTGGTGCGGCTGGCGAAGCGCGTACGCCGCTCGGTCGTCGGGGCGGTTCAGCAGCCGGGGCCGGTCGGATCCTCGACGCAGGTGCGGTCCACGAGCGCGGTGCGCACCTCGACGACGCGCACGCCGTAGCCGGTGGCCTCGGCCCGGACCACACCGGGAACCGTCCGCCACGTGCCGCTTCCGAAATCGACGGATGCCTCGTACTCGACCGTCACCGTCACCGGATACGTTCCGCGGGCCCGGTACGCGTGGCTGGTCGCGGTCGGCGTGAACTGCCCCTGCCCGAGCGCCGTCCACGACGCGCCGCCCGTGCTCGCGCGCGTGGTCGTGCCGTCGCCGTTGTCGAACACATAGGCGACCGGGACGAAGCGCACGGTCACGTCCCAGCCCAGCACCGTGCCCGGGATGCGCTGCTCGGACGCCGAAGCCAGCAGGTTCGTCGGCATGCCGACCACGCCGAAGCCTGCCGGCTCTCCGCCGAGCGTCGGCTGCGCGGGCCGGAAGGAGGCGAGATCAGCGAGGGTCACATCCGGCGGGCCGGCGACGACGTAGTTCTCGCACCGGTTGAGCGGGCCGCAGTCCGGGGAAGACGTCGGAGTTGGAGTGTTCGGTCGCGAGCCGACAGGCTGGGGGCGATCTCTGATCGATGACCCTGGGCTGCTGGATCCGGCCGACACATCCACGGCGGACTTGTCCTCGGTGACATATGCGGATTGCCAGCCTCCGGCGCCGCCGGACGGTGGCGGCGGGTCGGAGAGCGAGGGGACCACCGCCAGTAATGCGGCGAGCGCAGCGACGCTCAGTTGCATCGCGGGCCGTCCTCGCGGGCGGCGATGTCTGAAATGAGGAAGCCAACCGGAGCACTCGAGTCCGCACTGAGCGTTATGGTCGTCCTCTGCACGTCGGGACGGCCTGAGTCGACGATCGAGCGACCCTCCGCGTCGAGTAGGTCAACCGTTGCGACGTCGACGCAGGCGGCGAGCGTCACCTCCTCAGACCCGCTTGCGGCATCGATAGGCTCTAGCAACGTGATCACTGAGGAGCCTCTGAGAGTGACTCCGTCTGCATGAAAGCCCGAGAGGGTCTTCCGGTCTGAGGCATTAGCTTCCCCAGTCGTCCAGCCGTACACGGCCTCGAACGTCTCCGGGTCGCTCAGGTCCACCTGGTTCAGCGCGTCCACGTAAGCCCGGTACGTCTCCTCAGCCGCCGCGAACGCCTCTTCGTCGCTCGAGAACGCCGTCGTCGGGGTGGGCTCCGCAGGCTCAGGCTGGGTGCACCCCGCGAGCCCGAGGACGAGCATCCCGCTGAGCACCGCCGCCGTCACCCGAGTCCTCACGCCCCCACGGTAGCCGCCGGCGTCGGCGCTCCGGCCGAGTTATCCACAGTGCATGCGAAGAAGCCGGCGATCGCGTCCGGGGGGTGTCGCGGATCGCCGGCTCCGGGCGGGTCGGTGAGACCGCCCCTCGTGCCCTCCGGGCGTCGGGCACGAGGGGCGGTCCCGGGCGACTCATCGCCTGCAGGGGTCGCGGAGGGGACCGGGAATCCCCCTCACCGCGATGCCTCCAGGCTGTCAGCCCGACCTGGGAGATCCCTATCGCCTGCCCAGGCGAATGCCGGGCGCTGGCCGTGCAGCCGCTGGGCTGTCATCATGACGCCATGCGCATCGTCGGACCGGTCGTATCGCTCGTGCTCGTCGCCTCGCTCGCCGCGTTGAGCGGCTGCGCCTCGTCGGAGCCCGTGATCGCGCCGGTCACCCGCGACGTGGGAGACCTCCAGGGCGAGACCGTCGAGCTCGAGGTCGGACAGGTGCTGAACATCGACACCGGCGACCTCGCCGTCGACAGCTACAGCGGCGTCGTCGCCGATCCGTCCGTCGCCGAGTTCACGGCGGGTCGCGAGGACGGTGGCGCGACATACAACCCGGGGGTCGAGGGGCTCGCGGAGGGATCGACGAAGGTGGTGCTGTCGAACGAGGACGGCGGCATCCAGGACGTCACCTTCACCGTGGAGGTCGCGGGCTGATCCGGCACGGCTGCGGCCGGATGCGGCATCCGGGCGTAGTCTCATGCGATGACCTCCGCCGCGAGCCGGACCGAGCTTCGTGGGCTCCTGGATGAGCTGCACGACGCGGCCATGGTGCGCATCGCGGCGATCGACGAGACCCTCGAGGAGCTGCGCGCCGATCGGGGCTCCGACGTCGCCGACGACGAGCACGATCCCGAGGGCGTGACGCTGTCGGGGGAGTGGTCGCGCGCCGTCGCCCTCGAAGAGGCCGCACGCCGCGAGATCGCCGAGATCGACGAGGCCGTCAAGCGCTGGGAGGCCGGCACCTACGGCATCTGCGTCGACTGCGGTCGCGGCATCCCGATCGCGCGTCTTCGCGTGCGTCCCTTCGCGACCCGCTGCGTGTCGTGCGCCGAGAAGGCCGGCGTCTGACGTGTCGTTCGGCGCCGCGGCATCCCGAGCCGCCCCCGACGGCTTCCCGAGCGTCGCTGACGCGGACCCCTGCCCGTGCGGCAGCGGCGATCGCTTCGATGGATGCTGCGCCCCCGCGCTGCGCGGAACACCGGCGCCGACCGCCGAGCGCCTGATGCGCTCGCGGTACACGGCGTTCGTGGTCGGCGACGCGGTGTATCTGCACGACACCTGGCACCCGGGCACGCGTCCCGCGGAGCTGACGCTCGACCCGGAACAGCGCTGGACGGGGCTCGAGATCGTCGACGCAGCGGATGGGGGCGAAGGCGACCGGCGCGGTGTCGTCGAGTTCCGCGCCGCCTGGCGCCACGGCCGCGACCGCGGCGTGCTGCACGAGCGGAGCCGGTTCGTGCGGCAGGGCGAGCGCTGGTGGTACCTCGACGGCCGGATCGATCCGACCTGACCGGTCCCGAGGGTGCCCAGCGCCGATAGCGTGGCAACCATGACCACTCAGGCAGAGAAAGCACAGACCCTCGCCCGACTGCACGCCGCCCCCGAGATCCTGCGCGTGGTGAACGTGTGGGACGCCGTGTCGGCCCGCACCATCGCCGCCCTCCCCGAGACCCGCGCCATCGCGACGGCCGGCCACTCGATCGCCGCGACCTTCGGCTACCCCGACGGCCAGATCCCCCTCGAGACGACGCTCGACATGGTCGGCCGCATCGTCGAGGCCGTGGGCGACCTGCCGGTGAGCACCGATCTCGACGCCGGATACGGCGATCCCGGCGAGACCGTGCGCCGCGTCATCGGCAAGGGCGTCGTCGGCGCCAACGTCGAGGACCGCCTCGTGCCGCTCGCCGAAGCCGTCGCCAACGTCGAGGCGATCGTCGCGGCCGGTGCGGCGGAGGGCGTGCCCTTCGTCCTGAACGCCCGCACCGACGCGTTCGTGCGCGCGGGCAAGCGCCCGCTCGAGGAGTCGATCGCCGACGCGATCGAGCGCGGCCGCGCCTACCTCGCCGCCGGTGCCGACCTGGTGTTCGTGCCCGGCATCCTCGACGCCGACATCACCCGGCAGCTGGTCGAGGGGATCGGCGAGCGCAAGATCAGCGTGATCGGCCTGCCCGGCGCACTGTCGGCGGGGGAGTACGAGGCGCTGGGCGTCGCCCGCATCTCGTACGGCCCCACGACGCAGCGCGTCGCCCTGACGGCGCTGCAGGACGTCGCCGCCGATCTCTACGCGGACGGCGTCATCCCCGCCTCCACGCGTGCGCTGAACTGACGCGCCTCGTCCGATCGGCCCGCGGGAATCCTCGCGGGCCGATCGTCGTTGTGCCGGGCATGGAGTCCGCACCCGTCGACGTCGTCGTGATCGGTGCCGGGCAGGCCGGTCTTTCGGCCGCGTATCACCTGCAGCGCCGCGGATTCGTCCCGCTCGAGCGTGCGGACGCCGCGGATCGGACGTTCCTCGTGGTCGACGCGAATCCGGAACCCGGGGGAGCGTGGCAGCACCGCTGGCCGTCCCTGCGCATGGCGACGGTGAACGGGATCCACGAGCTGCCCGGGTTCGCGGTGCCACCGGCGGATCCGGCGGCGGCGAGCAGCGACATCCTTCCCGCGTACTTCGCCGAGTACGAGGAGCGCTTCGCTCTCGACGTGCTCCGGCCCGTGCAGGTGAAGGCGGTGCGCCGCGCCGACGACGACCCCCGCGGCCGGCTGGTGGTCGAGACCGACCGCGGCGCGTGGGCCGCGCGCTTCGTGATCAACGCGACGGGTACGTGGGCGCGTCCGTTCTGGCCGCGGTACCCGGGCCAGGAGCGCTTCCGCGGACGCCAGCTGCATGTGGGCGATTACGTCTCGGCCGAGCAGTTCCGCGGCAAGCGCGTCGTCATCGTCGGCGCGGGCGTCTCGGCGGTGCAGCTGCTGGACGAGATCTCCCACGTCGCCGACACCTTCTGGGTGACGCGCCGCGAACCGGAGTGGGCCGAGGAGGACTTCGACATCCCGGCCAGGGTGGCCGCCATCGCCGGCGTCGAGGATCGCGTCCGCCGCGGCCTTCCGCCGGGCAGCGTCATCTCGGTGACGGGCATGCACTGGACGCCGTGGGCGCGCGCCGCCGAGGCGCGCGGCGTGCTGGTGCGGCATCCGATGTTCGCCTCGATCGAGGAGGACGGCGTCCGCATGCCCGACGGCACGTTCGAGCGCGCCGACGTCATCCTGTGGGCGACGGGCTTCCGGCCCGCGCTCGACCATCTCGCCGCGCTGCGCCTGCGCACGCCCGAGGGCGGGTTCCGTGTCGACAACGGCCGCTCGATCGACGAGCCGCGCCTTTTTCTCATCGGCTACGGCCCGTCGCAGTCGACGGTGGGCGCGAACCGCGCGGGCCGCGATGCCGTCCGCGCGATCGTCGCCGACCCCGTCGCGCTCGCGGCCTAGGCTCGAACGTGTGACGCTGCTCGCCGTACTGCTGTTCCTGAACGCCGCCTTCAACGTCCTGGTCTGGCCGACGTTCTACCGCCGGGTCGCGAAGGACCCCCGCGCCCACGATGCGCAGGGCAAGGCGACCCGCTTCCTGGTCGTGCACACGGTGCTCATCGCCATCGCGCTGGCGCTGGCGGCAGCATCCGTCATCGCGGGCATCGCCGCGCTCGTCGCGTGATGCGCGGCGGACCTGCCCCGGCGTAGCGTGGGGGGCACGACGAAGGGGGACGCATGGCCCGCATCCTGATCTTCGGCGGCCACGGCAAGGTCGCGCTGCTGCTCGAGCCGCTGCTCGCGGCACACGGGCACACCGTGACGGCCGTCATCCGCAACGCCGAGCACGAGGCGGAGGTCGCGGCCACCGGCGCGCAGCCCCTCGTCGCCGACATCGAGACGCTCGACCTCGGGCAGCTCGAGAACGTCATCGCGGGCAACGACGTCGTCGTCTGGTCGGCGGGCGCTGGAGGCGGCGATCCGTCGCGCACGTACGCGGTCGATCGCGATGCCGCCATCCGCTCGATGGAGGCCGCACTCGCCGCCGGCGTGCTGCGCTACGTGATGGTGTCGTGGATCGGGTCGCGCGCCGACCACGGCATCGAGCCCGACGCGTCGTTCTTCCCGTACGCCGACGCCAAGTGGGCGGCTGACGCGCATCTCGCCGGGAGCGCGCTCGACTGGACGATCCTCGCGCCGGGCACGCTCACGCTGGACCCGCCCACCGGGCGCATCGCGCTCGATCCGGAGGACGGCGGCGCTGTCGCGCGCGCCGACGTGGCCGCGGTGATCGCCGCGACCATCGCGGACGACACCACCATCGGCCGCACCATCCGCTTCGGCGGAGGCGACGAGGTCATCGGCCACGCGATCGCGGGCTGAATCAGTCCTCGCTGGAGTGCAGGCCGCGGCGCGCCGACAGCAGAGTCACCTCGGGATGATCGGCGACGAGGCGCTCGGCGTGGTCGAGCACGTCGCGCACGTGCGACGACCCCGACGCCACGATGGAGACGCCGATCCTGGCACGGCGATGCAGGTCGTGCTCGCCGACCTCGGCGGCGGCCGCCTCGGTGCGCCGGCTCAACTCGGCGATGAGGGGCCGCAGCACGCTGCGCTTCTCTTTGAGGGAGCGGACGTCACCCAGCAGCAGGTCGAACTCGATCCACCCGATCCACATGGCTCCATCGTGCCAGCGACCTCCGGCAGCCGCCCGCCGCCTTAGGCTCGTGTCATGCGCGCCACCGTCATCCACGCCGCCCGCGACATCCGTGTCGAGAACGTCCCCGACCCCGTGCTTTCCACGGGCGCCGACGCGATCGTGCGCGTCGTGGCCGCGTGCGTGTGCGGCTCCGACCTCTGGCCGTACCGCGGCGTGACGCCCACGAACGAGCCGCACCGCATCGGCCACGAGTTCGTCGGCATCGTCGAGGAGGTGGGCGCCGAGGTCGTGGTCGTGCGCCCCGGCGACTTCGTGATCGCCCCCTTCTACGTGTGCGACGGCACCTGTGCGAACTGCCGCCACGGCGTGAGCACGTCGTGCCGCACCGGCGGCTGGTGGGGCAGTGACGACCGCTTCGGCGGATTCGCCGACGGCGGCCAGGGCGAGCGCGTGCGCGTCCCGCTCGCCGACGGCACCCTCGCCGTCGTCCCCGGGCCGGTGGCGGATGACGAGATCCCTGGCCTGTTGACCCTCAGCGACGTCATGGGCACCGGCCATCACGCCGCGGTCTCCGCCGGTGTCGGTCCGGGCGATTCCGTCGCCGTCGTGGGCGACGGCGCGGTCGGCCTCTGCGCGATCATCGCGGCCAAGCGCCTCGGCGCGACCACGATCATCGCGATGTCGCGCCACCCGCAGCGTCAGGCGCTGGCGCGCGAGTTCGGCGCGACGCACGTCGTCGAGGAGCGGGGTGACGCCGGCATCGAGGCGGTGCGCGCGCTCACCGGCGGCATCGGCGCCGACCGCGTGCTCGAATGCGTCGGCACCAAGGAGTCGATGGACCAGGCGCTGCGCTCGACGCGCCCCGGCGGGATGGTCGGCTACGTGGGCGTGCCCAACGGTGGACCCGAGCTGCCGGTGCGGCAGATGTTCAGCCGCAACGTGGGCGTCAACGGCGGCGTCGCGCCGGTACGCGGCTACATCGAAGAGCTGCTCCCCGACGTCCGGTCGGGCGCGATCGAGCCGGGCCGCGTGTTCGACCTCGAGCTGCCGCTCGAGGACGCCGCCGAGGCCTATGCTGCGATGGACGAGCGCCGCGCGACGAAGGTGCTGCTGCGGCCCTGAGCGTGTCGCGCGGCATGCCGGAACACCGAGCCGCGATTCGCGACGCGCCCGCGCGCCTGCGTGTGCGAGGGTGTTCGTGCGGTAGAACAGCAGGAAGTCGAAGGGAACCCGGACCGTGAAGCTGATCAAGCGCATCGTCGTGGTGCTCGTCATCGCGTTCGCGGCGTTCTACCTCATCACGCGCCCGCAGGACGCGGCGAACGCGGTGCAGGGCGCGGTCGGTGCCGTCTGGGGTGCCGGTGTCGCCGTGGTCGACTTCCTGACGGCTCTCGCACAGGGCTGAGCATGTTCGATCCGCGGATCGAGAAGCACCTGATCTCGGATCAGGGAGAGCACGTCGTCGACGAGGTTCGCAAGCACTGGGCCGCCACGGTCTCGGCGGTGCTTGAGCTGTTCGGCGGCATCATCGTGCTCCTGCTCACGTTCTTCGTGCCGGCGCAGGCCTGGTGGGTGCCGGCGCTGCTGGGCGGTGCGGTGACCGTGCACGCGATCTGGCGGGTCTTCGAGCAGCACACCGACCGCTTCGTCATCACCAACATGCGGGTCTTCCGCGTGCACGGCATCCTGTCGCAGCGCATCGCGACCATGCCGCTTGCGCGCATCCTCGACATCTCCGTCTACAAGCCCCTCATCGGCCGCATCTTCGGCTACGGCCACTTCGTCTTCGAGTCGGCCGCGCAGGAACAGGGCCTTCGCGAGATCAAATACGTCGGAGACCCCGACCAGCGCGGGCTCACGATCCAGCGGGTGATCCAGCAGGCGGGCCTTCGCGGCGCCGCCGGGAGAGGCGACCAGTTCGCCGGAGCGCCGTTCGCGGCGCCCGCCCCGCCGCAGCCGGAGCCCGCGGCATCCCTCACCGTCGTGCCGGTCTCCGACGACCGCAACCCGACTGCTCCGGTCCCCGAGGTGCGGCGCGGCTCGACGACGTCGGGGTGGGACTGGCTCGCCGACGCGCAGCGCCGCGAGGACGAGCGGCTGGCTCAGCTGCGCGGGGAGGGCACTGCGTCGCCGACGCCCTTCGACCCCGACCGCACGAACACCGCCCCGATCGAGCTTCCCCGCTGATCCGATCGGGATGCTGCAGCCCGCGTGGCCGGGCATTTCAGGACGATCGGGAACATCGCGCGCGACCCGGTCGTTCTGATACCCTGGAGCGTCACTCGTGTGGCTGTTTCGCCACGCCTGAGTGCCGGTTTGCGCCGGTGCCCGGATCCGCAAGGGTCTGAGTGGCATCGCAAGAAAATCCGCTTCGCCTCGGTTCGAGGCATCCGTTCGCGCTCGCGCGGGGGAGCCGCTGAAAGCCGGGGCCCGACACCCAACCCCAACAAGGACAACCCACTACATGACTACCGCAACGACCGCCCCGGCCACCAAGCAGGTCGCGATCAACGACATCGGATCTGCCGAGGACTTCCTGGCCGCGGTCGAGAAGACCCTGAAGTTCTTCAACGACGGCGACCTCATCGAGGGCACCGTGGTGAAGATCGACCGCGACGAGGTGCTCCTCGACGTCGGTTACAAGACCGAGGGCGTCATCCCCTCGCGTGAGCTTTCCATCAAGCACGACGTCGACCCCAACGAGGTCGTCAAGGTCGGCGACGAGGTCGAAGCCCTCGTTCTCCAGAAGGAGGACAAGGAAGGCCGCCTCATCCTCTCGAAGAAGCGCGCGCAGTACGAGCGTGCGTGGGGCGACGTCGAGAAGATCAAGGAGAACGACGGTGTGGTCACCGGCTCCGTGATCGAGGTCGTCAAGGGTGGTCTGATCGTCGACATCGGCCTGCGTGGCTTCCTCCCCGCATCGCTCATCGAGCTCCGCCGCGTCCGCGACCTCACGCCGTACCTCGGCCAGGAGATCGAGGCGAAGATCCTCGAGCTCGACAAGAACCGCAACAACGTCGTGCTGTCGCGCCGCGCCCTGCTCGAGCAGACGCAGTCCGAGTCGCGCACCACGTTCCTCAACAACCTCCACAAGGGCCAGGTCCGCAAGGGCACGGTCTCGTCGATCGTCAACTTCGGTGCGTTCGTCGACCTCGGTGGCGTCGACGGTCTCGTCCACGTCTCGGAGCTCTCGTGGAAGCACATCGAGCACGCGTCCGAGGTCGTCGAGGTCGGCCAGGAGGTCACCGTCGAGATCCTCGAGGTGGACCTCGACCGCGAGCGCGTCTCGCTGTCGCTCAAGGCGACGCAGGAGGACCCCTGGCAGGTCTTCGCCCGCACCCACGCGATCGGTCAGGTCGCGCCGGGCAAGGTCACCAAGCTCGTTCCGTTCGGTGCGTTCGTGCGCGTCGCGGACGGCATCGAGGGCCTCGTGCACATCTCGGAGCTGTCGGGCAAGCACGTCGAGCTCGCCGAGCAGGTCGTGTCGGTCGGCGAAGAGGTCTTCGTCAAGATCATCGACATCGATCTCGAGCGTCGCCGCATCTCGCTCTCGCTCAAGCAGGCGAACGAGTCGGTCGACCCCAACGGCACCGAGTTCGACCCGGCCCTCTACGGCATGGTCACCGAGTACGACGAGCACGGCGAGTACAAGTACCCGGAGGGCTTCGACCCCGAGACCAACGCGTGGCTCGAAGGCTTCGACGAGCAGCGCGAGAAGTGGGAGCAGGAGTACGCTGCAGCCCACGCTCGCTGGGAGGCCCACAAGGCTGCCGTCATCAAGGCCCTCGAGGCCGAGGCGAACGCTCCCGTCGAGACCGGCTCGTCCAGCTTCTCGTCCGACAGCAGCCCCGTGGGCACGCTGGCCGACGACGAGGCACTCGCCGCTCTGCGCGAGAAGCTCTCGGGTCGTTGATCCTGAGCTGAGCCGCTTGGTTCGCTGAACCGTCTGGTTCGAAAGGCCGTCACCACCGCTTCGGCGGGGTGGCGGCCTTTCGCGTATCGCGGGCGTCGGAGGTCGCAGGTACGGTCGCCGTGTGCCCGTGATTCCTCCCGCCTCTCGATGTCTTGTGGACGACGACGGATGCCGCGGCCCCGTGCCTGCCGATGCGCCGGTCGCGCTGTGCGAGGTGCACCTCGCGGCGGCAGGGGAGTGGGCGGACGCCCAGTACGGCGTCACCGACGCGCTGCCCTCGCCGTGCCGCCTGTGCGGCTCGCGGCTGGGGGTCCGCTACCCCTCGGGCTGGCTGTGCGCGGTGTGCGAGTGGCGCTACGGCGACCTGCCCGACGACGACATCGCGCCACCGCGCGTCGACGTCGTGTACTACCTGCGCTACGACGACCGCGTGAAGATCGGGACGAGCGGAAACCCGCGGCAGCGCTTCGGCGCCATCTGGCATGACGAGCTGCTGGCGTTCGAGCGCGGCGGTCGCGCGCTCGAGCAGCGTCGGCACGTGCAGTTCGCGGCCGACCGGTTCCCGGGCACGGAGTGGTTCCGCCGCTCCGACGCGCTCACCGCGCACATCGCCGTGCTCGCCGCCGGCGTCGACGATCCGTGGCAGCTCCACGCGCGGTGGCTGAGCGAGACGCTCGCGGCGCGCGGGTGACGCTGTACGCTCTGCGAGAACCGCGGCGGATCCTCCAGCGCCTTCCGAGGAAACGCGCCTAGCGTGAGGATCCATTCGCACTCGCAGACGACGGAGCAGCACATGGGATTCCTCGACCGACTGTTCGGAAGCACGGATGACGCGCGCCAGCCGCCGCCCGTCCCGCAGAACCGCTACGGCGCCCAGGGGCCGGGCGTGCAGCCGCCCCGGAGTGAGGACGAGATCGCGATCGAGCGTTACCGCTACCTGCTCAAGACCGCGCCACCCGAGACGATCGAGCAGGTGCACGCCGAGGCCTTCGCGAGGCTCACGGAGCCCCAGCGCCAGCAGGTGCTCGCCGAGCTCTCGGCGGGACTGCCTCCGCAGGAGCAGCCGCGCTCGACCGATCCGCAGGCGATGGCTCGCGCGGCGACCCGCGCCGAGTACACCAACCCCGGGTTCATGGAGCGCACGCTGGGCCCCCAGCGCCAGGGCCCCTCCATCGGCTCGATGCTCGGCTCCTCGATCCTCGGCACGGTGGTCGGCTACGTCATCGGCTCGGCCCTCGTGAGCTCGTTCCTCGCGCCCGGCTTCGCCGCCGACCAGGGCTACGAGGACGGCTCCAGCGCCGACGGCGGCTCCAGTGCAGACGGCGGCTCCGGCGAGACCGGTGCCGCGGACGCCGGCGCGGACTCCGGGGCCGGGTGGGGCGGCGACCCGGGCTCGGGCTGGGGCGGCGACGCCGCGGCCGGCGACATGGGCGGATTCGGGGACTTCGGCGACTTCGGATTCTGATCCCGCACCCGCGGATCCGGCCCCGCGTTCACGCGCCCGGTGGGCGGCGGCGAGCGCGCCGTTCGGGCACAGGGGCGCGGCATCCGTTACCGTCGCGGTATGACCGCCGCGACGCCGGGCGAGCCGGGTGCGCCCGCGGCTCCCTCCCGCACGGGCGGGACCGCGCCGGAGGGAGCCGACCGCACGCGTGGCCGCACCGCGATGCTCAACCAGCTGCTGCTGACCGCGGTGGTGTTCGTGCTGGGTGTGCTCGTGGCGATCGGGCCGTTCGGCGGCGAGCCGGTGCTGTTCTTCCTCGGGGTCGTCCTCGTCGTCGCGGTGACGGCTGCCACGCTCGTGGTGCCCTGGGGCCGACTGCGGTACGGGTGGGTCGCGGTGGTCCCCGCCGTCGACATCGTCGCCATCACCCTCATGCAGGTCGCCGCGCCCGACACGGTGCTGGGTCTGCTGTGGATCTTCCCCGCGACGTGGCTCGCCGGCGGATTCGGGCTGCTCGGCCTCTTCGGCGTGATCGTGGCCATCGCGGGCATCGTCAGCGTGCTCACGGCGCTCAGCGCCACCGAGGTCACGTACCGGACGTTCCTGCTGCCGCTGGTGATCGTCGCCGTCGCCGCCACCAGCCACCTCAACGCGCGCAGGTCGGATGCGCAACGGATGCTGCTGGCCAAGCAGTCTGCGCTGCTGGCGAGCGTGCTCGCGCGCACCCGGCGCCAGGAGCAGGTCGTCACGGAGGTGCTGGACGCCGTCGACTTCGGCGTGGTCCGCATGGGAGCGAGCGGCCGGGTCGCGGTCACGAACGAGGCCCACGGCAAGCTCCTGCAGGGATTCGAGCTCGACCCCGACGGCATCGAGGTGCCGGCATTCCGTGACGACGGCACCTCGCCGCTGCCGCCCGACGAGTTCCCCCTCGAGCGCGCGCGCCGCGGGGAGGCGTTCGACGACCAGGTGGTGTGGTTCGGGGCGGAGCCCGGACCGCGTCGCGCGCTCACGATCACGGCGCGACGCCTCATCGACCCCGACGGCGGCGACGCGGGTGCGGTGGTCGTCTCGCGCGACGTGACCGCCGAGCTCAGCGCCCTCCGCGCGCGCGACGACCTCGTGGCCTCGGTGTCGCACGAACTGCGGACCCCGCTCACCTCGATCCTCGGCTACCTCGACCTGGCCATCGAGGATCCCGACACCCCCGACGCGGTGCGCGCCAGCCTCGACGTGGCCGAGCGCAACGCCGAGCGGCTGCTGCGCATCGTCGCCGACATCCTCGCGGCATCGAGTTCGTCGCCGTCGTCGGTCGAGGCATCCCTCGCCCCTCAGCTCCTCGATGCGCGAGACCTCGTGCGCGGCGCGGCGGCCGATGCCCTCCCGCGGGCCGCCGCACGGGCGATCACGATCGACGAGACGGGCCTCGAACCGGCGACCGCATGGGCCGACCCGCTGCGGCTGCGGCAGGTCGTCGACAACCTCGTGTCGAACGCCATCGCCTACAACAAGGACGGCGGCACCGTGTTCGTCGGCACGACGACGGACGGCACGTCGAGCTGGATCCTGGTGCGGGACACCGGCGTCGGCATCTCTGACGCCGACCGCTCGCGGCTGTTCCAGCGCTACTACAAGGCGGGCGGCGAGCGCAGGTCGGGCACCGGCCTCGGCCTGGCCATCACCCGCGACATCGTGCGCGCGCATGGTGGCGAGCTTGCGCTGCACAGCGCGCCCGGCGTCGGGTCGACCTTCATCGTGAAGCTGCCCGCGATCGGCCCGGAAGGAGAAGAAGGATGACCCTCGATCTGGCGAGCGTGCTCCTCATGACCGCGCTGGTCGTCAACGTCAGCGGCGTGCTGTTCATCCTCGAGACGCTGCTGCGACGGGACGAGGGCGCGGGGCGCATCTGGTCGATCGCGTTCCTCGCGGCGATGCTCACCACCCTCGCGTACACGATCTGGGTGCAGTCGGAAGGCGCGTGGTGGGCCATCGCCGTCGGCAACGCGGCGTTCGTCGCGGGCACCGGCTGCATGTGGCTGGGATGCCGCCGCTTCAACGGGCGCGACATGCGATGGTCGGCGATCCTCGTCGCCGCAGCGGTGGCCGCGTCGGCTGCGGCGGTCGCGATCGAGGGGGAGGGCGGCGGCGATTGGGCGGGCGCGCTGTGGATGTTCGTGCCGCTGCTCGCCTTCGCCGGTGCGGGGGCTGTCGAGTGCCTCCGCGGCGACATGCGGGAGTCGCGCACGGCGTGGGTGCTCGGGGCGGTCCTCGGGTTCCAGTCGCTGTACTACGTGTCGCGCACCACGGCCTTCGTGACCTCCGGCCCCGACAGCGCGCTGTTCCAGACCGCGTTCGGCACGATCAGCACCAGCTACCTCACCGTGACACTCACGATCGTGGCCGTCGTCGTGACCTCGGTGCTCCGGGCGAGCCGTGCCCCGATGCGCGGCTACCTGCGCGAGACCCAGGCTGTGGACGAGGAGCAGGGCATCCTCACCGAGGGCTCCTTCGCCGTCGTGCTCGAGGGCATGTGCCGGCGTGCCGAGCGCCGCTTCGAGCCGATCGCGGTGACCGCTGTGCGCCTGGACGACCTCGACCAGATCTCCACCGCGTTCGGCAGCGACGTCGCCGGGGCGCTGGCGGCGACGTGGCGCACCGGCGTGCGCCACCACGCGCCGACGAACGCCGTCGTGGGGCAGGACGGCCATACCGGGCTGGTGGTCGGTCTGGCGGTCTCGTCCGCGCAGGAGGCGCGCCGGCAGGCGGGCGCGATCTACCGAGGTCTCTTCGACGACCTCGGCAAGGTCGGCGGGGGAGTGATCCCGGTGGTCGGCGTCGGCGTCGCGCTCAGCGAGACAGCCGGGTACGAACCCGCCGAGCTCATCCGTGTCGCCCGCGAGGCGGCGAGCCGCGCAGCCGCGAACGTCGAGACGTCTGTGCTCGTCGACGAGGGCGAGTAGCGGCATCCGCCCGCCGTCGCGTCGCGTGCGTCAGGCGGTGAGTCGATAGCCGACGCCGCGCACGGTCTCGATCCACCGCGGCTGTGCGGGCGACTCGCCGAGCTTGCGCCGGAGGTTCGCCATGTGCACCTCGATCGCGCGGGCGTCGCTGTCGGACACGAAGTCGCTCACCGCGTACTGGTCGCCGCGGAGCATCAGGGCGAGATCGGACTTCGCACGCACGCGCCGGCCCGCCACGAGCAGGTCGGCGAGGATGTCGAACTCGCTGCGCGTCAGCTCGACGTCCTGATCGTCGACGGTGACGAGGTGCGTCGAGGCGTTCAGGCGCAGCCCGTGGTGCTCGAGCCACACGCCGTCGGGCGGCCCGTTCTCGCTCACGGCGTCGAGGTCGGCGGGGGCGACATGCCGCGGCCGGCGCAGCATGGCGTCGATCCGGGCACGCAGCTCACGAGGGCGGAAGGGCTTGGCGACGTAGTCGTCGGCCCCCGCCTCGAGGCCCTGGAGCGCGTCGATCTCCTCGGTGCGGGCGCTGAGCATGACGATGTACGTGGAGCTGATCGCCCGGATGCGCTTGGCGGTCTCGAAGCCGTCCATGCCCGGCATGTTGACGTCGAGCGTGGTCACGAGCGGCCGGTGCTCGCGCACGAGTTCGACGCCGTCCGCGCCGTTGGCCGCGCCGTGCACCTCGAAGCCCGCCTGGGCGAGCACGGTCGACAGGAGAGAACGGATGTCCGCTTCATCCTCGATCACGACCGCGACGCGCGCTTCTTCCACCGATGCACCCTCCGGGTCCGGTGCTGTCGACGGACCCTGGACGTCGGTCATGATATCCCAGAACGCGACGCGGAACGGGTGCGGCAGGCCGTCGATCACAGGACGCGACCGTAGGCGGGGCAGGCCGTGGAGCTCTGCTCGCGTGCGCCCGTCGCCCCGCCGGTCAGGCGGACCGCGCGTAGGGCGGGAGATATCCCCATATCCCGCCCTGCGCGCGTCCTCCGTGCACGGACTCGGGCCGCTGTCGTCCCCACGCGTGCGGCCCGTCCGTACCTCAGGATGATCGGGCTGGTGCAGCGGGGCGGAGTCACGTCGGTCGCCACGATGTCGCGTCCGGCGCTCATCTCCCGCCCTCCCCAGTGCCACACGGGTTGATCTGTCCTTCGGGTGCCCCGAGGCTACCTCCGGTGCCTCAACGCCTGCTCAGGCCCGCCTCAGGAACCGCGCAGGCTTGCGGGCGCCGTCGACACTCCGTTCCGGCGCGGCGTGGCATGCTCGAACCATGCCGCTCGTCGCCCTCACCGGAGGCATCGCCTCCGGAAAGTCCACGATCGCCCGTCGCCTGGCCGAGCACGGCGCGGTCGTCGTCGACGCGGATCAGCTGGTCCGCGAGGTGCAGCAGGCCGGCTCGCCCGTGCTGGCCGCGATCGCCGAGACCTTCGGGGAACGGATGCTGCGCCCCGACGGAACCCTGGACCGCGCCGCCCTCGGCGGCCGGGTGTTCGGCGACGACGCGGCGATCGCACAGCTCAACCGGATCGTCCACCCCGCCGTCCGCGCCGAGTCCGCGCGTCGCTTCGAGAAGGCGTTCGCCGCGGATCCGGACGCGGTCGTCGTCTACGACGTCCCGCTCCTCGTCGAGGCGCGCGTCGACGACCCCTGGCAGCTCATCGTCGTCGCGCACGCGCCCGAGGACGTCCGCCTCCGGCGCCTCGTCGAGCTGCGCGGCATGACCGAGGCCGACGCGACGGCCCGCCTCGCGTCGCAGGTGCCCGACGAGGCCCGCCTGCGGATCGCCGATGTCGTCATCGACACCGCGGGCTCGCTCGAGAGCACTCGGCGCCAGGTCGACGAACTGTGGGAGTCGCTCGACGCGCACGTCGCGCAGCGCGCCGGGCGCTCGTAGTCTGGAGACGGATCGAGGAGGTTCCGATGGCCGTGTTCTCGAGGTTCCGCCGTCGTCGCAAGACGCCGTACGGTGCGACGACCGAGGAGGAGCGCATCGCGCGCTACGTCTATCTCCTCAACACCCTGCCCGCGTCCGTGATCGAGAGCGCCCACGCGTCGGCCTTCGCCGACGTGCCGCCCGAGCGCCGGCGCGAGATGTTCGAGCAGCTGCGGCCGTTCCTCGCGGACTCCGAACGCGACGCGGCCGCGGAGGACCCCACCGTGATCGCCCGGCTCGTCCGCCGTGCCGAGGAGCACAAGGCGCGCCGGGCCGAGAGCCGGGGGGCGGATGCCGCGACCCAGGCCGCGACCGACCCGGCCCGCACGGCGGTCGGGGCCCTCGACCGCGACCCGCGCGACGACGTCGACGTGCGCTCGATGCTCGTGAACGCCGGCGCGCTGGCGATCGTGGCGAACCAGTTCCTGCTGTCGAGCTCGGTGGCCGCGTACTACACCGTCGGCGCCGGATCCCTGCAGCTGGGCGACGGCCCCGCCTGGATCGGCGACACGTACGACCCCGGCTCGGGCGGCTACGACGGCGGTGGTGGCGGTTTCGACGGCGGCGGCGGGTTCGACGGGGGCGGTTCCGGCGGCGGATTCGACGCCGGCGGCTTCGGCGGAGGATTCGACGGCGGCGGGGGCTTCGGCGGCTGAGTCCCGCACGCACCGGGGGCCGAGGCATCCGCTCGTCGCGAACGCCGCCCCGATGTCGGGGGTCGCGCCTACGCTGGATTGGTGCAGACCACTCGATCCGTGCGGCCCTTCGAGGTCGTGAGCGAATTCGCGCCGTCGGGCGACCAGCCCCAGGCGATCGCCGAGCTGGCGGCGCGCATCAACGCCGGCGAGACCGATGTCGTGCTGCTCGGCGCGACGGGCACCGGTAAGTCGGCGACGACGGCGTGGCTCGTCGAGGCCGTCCAGCGGCCCACCCTCGTGCTCGCCCACAACAAGACCCTGGCCGCGCAGCTGGCGAACGAGTTCCGCGAGCTCATGCCGCACAACGCGGTGGAGTACTTCGTCAGCTACTACGACTACTACCAGCCCGAGGCGTACGTCCCGCAGACCGACACCTTCATCGAGAAGGACTCGTCGGTCAACGCCGAGGTCGAGCGGCTGCGCCACTCGACGACCAACTCGCTGCTCAGCCGCCGCGACGTCATCGTGGTGAGCACCGTCTCGTGCATCTACGGCCTCGGTGCGCCCGACGAGTACCTGCGCGCCATGGTGGCGCTGCAGGTGGGGGAGGTCTACGACCGCGACGCGCTCATCCGCAAGTTCATCGCGATGCAGTACAACCGCAACGACGTGGACTTCTCGCGCGGCAACTTCCGTGTGCGCGGCGACACCATCGAGATCATCCCGGTCTACGAGGAGTACGCGATCCGCATCGAGATGTTCGGCGACGAGATCGAGGCGCTGTTCATGCTCCACCCGCTCACGGGCGATGTGGTGCAGCGGCTCGACAGCGTGCCGATCTTCCCGGCGTCGCACTACGTCGCCGGCACCGAGACGGTGCAGCGGGCGATCGGCACGATCGAGGACGAGCTCGCCGATCGGCTGAAGGAGCTCGAGTCGCAGAACAAGCTGCTCGAGGCGCAGCGCCTGCGCATGCGCACGACCTTCGACCTCGAGATGCTGCAGCAGCTCGGGTTCTGCTCGGGCATCGAGAACTACTCGCGCCACATGGACGGGCGCGCGCCGGGCGAGCCGCCGCACACGCTGCTCGACTTCTTCCCCGACGACTTCCTCATGGTGATCGACGAGTCCCACGTCACCGTCCCGCAGATCGGGGCGATGTACGAGGGCGACGCGTCGCGCAAGCGCACCCTCGTCGAGCACGGTTTCCGGCTGCCGAGCGCGCTCGACAACCGGCCGCTGCGGTGGGACGAGTTCAAAGACCGCGTCGGGCAGACGGTGTACCTGTCGGCGACTCCGGGCCGGTACGAGATGGGCATCGCCGACGGCGTGGTCGAGCAGATCATCCGCCCGACGGGTCTCGTCGACCCCCAGATCGTCGTGAAGCCGTCGAAGGGGCAGATCGACGACCTGCTCGAAGAGATCCGCCTCCGCGTCGAGCGCGACGAGCGCGTCCTCGTCACGACGCTCACGAAGAAGATGGCCGAAGAGCTCACCGACTTCCTCGGCGAGCACGGCGTGCGCGTGCGCTACCTGCACTCCGACGTCGACACGCTGCGCCGTGTGGAGCTGCTCAGCGAGCTCAGAGCGGGCGTCTACGACGTGCTGGTCGGCATCAATCTGCTGCGGGAGGGCCTCGACCTGCCGGAGGTCTCGCTGGTGTCGATCCTCGACGCCGACAAGGAGGGATTCCTCCGCAGCGGCACCTCGCTCATTCAGACGATCGGTCGCGCGGCCCGCAACGTCTCGGGTCAGGTGCACATGTACGCCGACACGGTGACCGACTCGATGGCCAAGGCCATCGAAGAGACCGATCGGCGTCGCGAGAAGCAGATCGCGTACAACACCGCGAACGGCATCGAACCGCAGGCGCTGCGCAAGCGCATCGCCGACATCACCGAGGTGCTCGCGCGCGAGGCGTCCGACACGGATCGCATGCTGCGGGGCAAGGCGGCGGCGAAGACCAAGTCCGGTGTCGGCAAGAGCCCGACCCCGCAGCTGCGACGCGAGGGCATCGCGGCCGAGGGGGCGGAGCAGCTCGAGGCGACCATCGCCGACCTCAGCCAGCAGATGCTGGCAGCGGCGGGGGAACTGAAGTTCGAGCTCGCCGCGCGGCTGCGCGACGAGGTGCAGGACCTCAAGAAGGAGCTGCGCGCCATGGAGCGCGCGGGCCACGCCTGACCCTGCGACGTCGCTACGGGCAGTGCATGAGGGGCTTCGGCCCCGAGCGGTCGAACGTGTGCTGCGAGATGGGCGCGCCGCAGAGCGGGCACGCGCGCTCGGCCCGTTCCGCCTGGCTCGGCGGGGGAGTCGTCTCGTAGGGGCCGACGGCGGCCGGACCGGCGACGCGGATGAGGTTCGCATTGAGGAACGCGTACCAGCCGCCGGCTTCGCGCACGCGCTCGCGGAGCGGGCGACGGGCGGGGGTCGGGGCATCCGTGTCTGGCATGTTCCTTAGTGTACTAACGATTAGTGGACGATAGGATCACTTCGTGACGGATGCCGAACTCAGCCCCGACGACCTGCTCAAGCTCGACAACCAGGTGTGCTTCGCGCTGGTGACCGCGGCGCGCAACGTCGTCGGGCTCTACCGGCCGATCCTCGAGCCGCTCGGCCTCACGCACCCGCAGTACCTCGTGATGCTCTCGCTGTGGGAGCGGTCGCCCCGCTCGCTGCGCGAGCTCGCCGCCGAGCTCGCCCTGGAGCCGGCGACGCTCTCGCCCCTGGTGAAGCGCCTCGAGGCGCAGGACCTCGTCACCCGGTCGCGTCGCGACGACGATGAGCGCGTGCTCGACGTCCGCCTGACGGAGGCCGGCCGGCGTCTGCGCGGGCAGGCGCTGGAGGTTCCCGGCAAGGTGATGGCGAGCGTGGGGACGGATGCCGCGGCGCTCCTGGCGCTCCGAGACGCGCTGCAGCCCTTCGCCGGCGCCCGCTGATCCGGGCCACTCGGTACCGCGTCTTCGCCCACGGCGAACGGCTCCCAGCCCCCGTGTCGGAGGCCCCACCTAGACTTGTCGGGTGCCCATCGTCCCTGTCGCCCTGCCCGCAAACATGCCCGGGAACTCCGTCGGCGGTACCAGCGGAAAGCTCAGCGTCCGCGGTGCCCGCGTGCACAACCTCAAGGATGTCGACCTCGACATCCCGCGCGATTCGCTCGTCGTCTTCACCGGCCTTTCGGGCTCGGGCAAATCGAGCCTGGCGTTCGACACGATCTTCGCCGAGGGCCAGCGCCGCTACGTCGAGTCGCTGAGCGCGTACGCGCGGCAGTTCCTGGGCCAGGTCGATCGCCCCGACGTCGACTTCATCGAGGGCCTGAGTCCCGCCGTGTCGATCGACCAGAAGTCCACGAACCGCAACCCGCGGTCGACGGTCGGCACGATCACCGAGATCCACGACTACATGCGTCTGCTGTGGGCGCGCATCGGCGTGCCCCACTGTCCCGAGTGCGGCGCCGTCATCCAACGCCAGACGGTGCAGCAGATCGCCGACCAGCTCATGGAGCTGCCCGAGCGCACGCGCTACCAGATCGTCGCCCCCGTCGTCACCCAGAAGAAGGGCGAGTTCGTCGACCTCTTCAAGGAGCTCGGCGCGAAGGGGTATGCCCGGGCCATCGTCGACGGCGAGCTCATCCAGCTCGCCGAGCCGCCCGCGCTCAAGAAGAGCTACAAGCACGACATCGCGGTCGTGGTCGACCGTCTCGTCGCGGCTCCCGGCATCCTGGACCGCGTCACCGACTCCGTCGAGACCGCGCTGTCGCTCGCGGGCGGCGTCGTGCAGGTCAACTTCGTCGATGAAGAGGGGGATGCCGCGTGGCAGTCCTTCTCCGAGAAGCTGGCGTGCCCGAACGGCCACCCGCTGCAGCTCACCGAGATCGAGCCGCGCACGTTCTCCTTCAACGCGCCGTTCGGCGCGTGCCCCGCGTGCTCGGGCCTCGGGACACGCATGTCGGTCGACGTCGAGCTCATGCTCGGTGACGAGGATCTGTCGATCCGCGAGGGCGTCCTCATCCCGTGGACGACGCAGGGCAAGGGACTCTTCCAGTACTACGAGCGCCTGCTCGAGGGACTCGCAGCTGACCTCGCCTTCTCGCTCGACACGCCGTGGAAGCGCCTCCCGTCCGAGGTGCGCGAGGCGGTGCTGCGCGGTGAGAACTACAAGGTCACGGTCAAGTGGAAGAACCGCTACGGCCGCGAGATGCGGTACTCGTCGGGCTTCGAGGGCGTCGTGCCCTACATCGAGCGGCAGTACACGCAGGCAGAGTCCGACACGCAGCGCCAGCGCTGGTCGGAGTACCTCCGCGAGGTGCCGTGCCCCGTGTGCGACGGTGCCCGGCTCAAGCCCGAGGTGCTGGCCGTGCAGGTGCACGGGCATTCCATCGCGGATGCCTCGCGCCTGAGCCTCGGCGAGGCGCGTGAGTACTTCGCCCAGCTGACGCTCACCGAGCGCGAGGCGACGATCGCCGCGCAGGTGCTGCGCGAGATCCGCCTCCGGCTGGACTTCCTCATCCGCGTCGGCCTCGACTACCTGAGCCTGAGCCGTGCCGCGGCGACGCTCTCGGGTGGCGAGGCGCAGCGCATCCGGCTCGCGACCCAGATCGGCTCGGGCCTCACCGGCGTGCTGTACGTGCTCGACGAACCGTCGATCGGCCTGCACCAGCGCGACAACCGCCGCCTCATCGAGACGCTCGTGGCGCTGCGCGACCTCGGCAACACGCTCATCGTCGTCGAGCACGACGAGGAGACGATCCACGCCGCCGACTGGGTGGTCGACATCGGCCCCGGCGCGGGCGTCAACGGCGGTGAGGTCGTGCACTCCGGCCCGATCGGCGAGCTCCTCGCCGACCCCGATTCGATCACCGGCGACTACCTGTCGGGCCGCCGCTCCATCCCCACTCCGAAGAAGCGCCGCAAGATCGACAAGAAGCGTCAGGTGACGGTCGTCGGCGCGCGCGAGAACAACCTCAAGAACGTCACGGTCGACTTCCCGCTCGGCGTGCTCACCGCGGTCACCGGGGTCAGCGGCTCGGGCAAGTCCTCGCTGGTCAACGGCATCCTGTACCAGGTCCTCGCGACGCGTCTCAACGGCGCCCGCCGGGTCGCCGGCAAGCACACGCGCGTGACCGGGCTCGACAACCTCGACAAGGTCGTGCACGTCGACCAGGCGCCGATCGGCCGCACGCCGCGGTCGAACCCGGCGACCTACACCGGGGTGTTCGACCGGATCCGCACGCTGTTCAGCGAGACCCCCGAGGCCAAGGTGCGCGGCTACCAGCCGGGCCGGTTCAGCTTCAACGTCAAGGGCGGCCGCTGCGAGGCGTGCTCCGGCGACGGCACGATCAAGATCGAGATGAACTTCCTGCCCGACGTGTACGTCGACTGCGAGGTCTGCCACGGCAAGCGGTACAACCGCGACACCCTGGCAGTGCACTACAAGGGCAAGAACATCGCCGAGGTGCTCGAGATGCCGATCGCCGAGGCGGCGGAGTTCTTCGAGCCGATCCAGGCGATCCACCGCTACCTGAAGACGCTCGTCGACGTGGGTCTCGGCTACGTGCGGCTCGGCCAGTCGGCCACGACGCTCTCGGGCGGCGAGGCGCAGCGCGTGAAGCTCGCGACCGAGCTGCAGCGGCGCACGAACGGCCGGTCGATCTACGTGCTCGACGAGCCCACGACGGGTCTGCACTTCGAAGACGTGCGCAAGCTCCTCGAGGTGCTCAACGGCCTCGTCGACAAGGGCAACACCGTCATCGTCATCGAGCACAACCTCGACGTCATCAAGTCGTCGGACTGGGTGATCGACCTCGGGCCCGAGGGCGGCGCCGGTGGCGGGCAGATCATCGCGACGGGCACGCCCGAGCAGGTCGCGCGCGCCGAGGGCAGCCACACCGGCGCGTTCCTCGCCGAGGTGCTGGGGCTTCGCGCCCCGACGCACGCGGTCACCGAGCTCGTCGAGGCCCGCAAGGCCGGCTGAGCCGCATGGCGCGCTCCGCTCCCACCGTCCCGTATAAGCCGAAGCCGGGCGAGATCCCGACGAATCCCGGGGTCTACCGCTTCCGCGACCGCGACGGACGTGTGCTGTACGTCGGCAAGGCGAAGAACCTTCGCGCCCGGCTGTCGAACTACTTCGCGCCGCTGCACACGCTCCACGAGCGCACGCGGCGGATGGTGACGACCGCGGCGTCCGTCGAATGGACCGTCGTCGCGACCGACGTCGACTCGCTGCAGCTCGAGTACCAGTGGATCAAGGAGTTCGATCCGCCGTTCAACGTCCGCTACAAGGACGACAAGTCGTACCCGTTCATGGCGATCACGCTCGCCGACGAGGCGCCGCGCGTCATCGTGACACGCAACCGCCGCATCCCGGGGGCGAAGTACTTCGGCCCGTACCCGAAGGTGTGGGCCGTGCACGACACGATCGACCTGATGATCAGGGTGTTCCCGATCCGCACCTGCAGCGATTCGTCGTACAAGAAGGCGATGGCCACCGGGAGGCCGTGCTTCCCCGGGCAGATCGGCCGCTGTGGCGGGCCGTGCTCGATGAAGGTCACCATCGAGGAGCACCGGGCGATCGTCGACGACTTCATCGCCTTCATGTCGGGGGGCGATCAGCGCTTCACCCGGGAGCTCACCGCGCGCATGCGCGAGGCGTCTGCCGCGATGGACTACGAGGCGGCCGCCGTCTATCGCGACAGGCTGCAGTCGATCGACGCCGTGCTTAACCGCAGCGCGCTCGTGCTCGCCGCGGACACCGACGCCGACCTCTTCGGCATCGCCGAGGACGAGCTGGCCGCCACGGTGCAGCACTTCGTGATCCGCGGCGGCCGCGTGCGCGGTGTGCGCGCGACGACGATCGAGAAAGAGCTCGACATCACCGGCGGCGAACTCGTCGACCAGGTCCTGCAGCGCACATACGGCAACGCCGCAGGCGCCGACATCCCGAAGCAGGTGCTCGTGCCGGCGATGCCCGACGACGCTGCCGACCTCGAGGAGTGGCTGCGTGGGCGCCGTGGCAAGGCCGTGACCATCCAGATCGCCCAGCGCGGCCGCAAGGCCGACCTCATGCGCACCGCCACGCTCAACGCCCAGCAGGCGCTGATGCTCCACAAGACCCGCCGCACCAGCGACTACGTCGCCCGCAGCCAGGCGCTCACCGATCTGCAGGAGGCCCTCGACCTCGTCGAGGCGCCGCTGCGCATCGAATGCTTCGACGTGTCGCACCTGAGCGGCACGAACGTCGTCGCATCGATGGTCGTCTTCGAAGACGGCCTGCCCCGCAAGGACCAGTACCGCTCGTTCGGCGTCGCCGAGACCACCGACGACACCGACTCGCTCTACCAGGTGCTCACACGCCGGCTCGCGTACCTCGATCGTCCGGAGGAGAACGAGCCGGAGGCTGCACCCGACCCGACCGCGGACGGCGAGGTCGTGACCGAGCGGCGCCGCCCGCGCTTCGCCTACCGCCCGCAGCTGCTGGTGGTCGACGGCGGCAAGCCGCAGGTCGAGGCGGCGGCGCGGGCGCTCCGCGATGCCGGCCACGAGGAGATCGCGCTGTGCGGCATCGCCAAGCGCCTCGAGGAGGTGTGGCTGCCGGGGGAGGAGTACCCCGTCATCCTGCCTCGCACGTCGGAGGCCCTGTACCTGCTGCAGCGGCTGCGCGACGAGGCCCACCGCTTCGCGATCACGCACCAGCGCAAGCGCCGCCGCCGCGACATCCAGAGCGTGCTCGCGGAGGTGCCGGGCCTCGGCGAGGCGCGCATCAAGGCGCTGCTGCGTCACTTCGGGTCGGTGTCGGCGCTGAAGAAGGCGACGCCGGAGGAGATCGCCGAGCTTCCGGGCGTCGGCCCCAAGCTCGCGTCGGCCGTCCACACCCACCTCGCGCAGCCGGCCGCGCTTTCCGACGCGTCATAGCGCCCGTCGTGCCGACGAGCGGCCGTCCGGTATGACTAGGCTTGTCGGGACGGGGGTGGTCATGGGCGAGGCGACACGTCAGGACGTCGGAGAAGTGCTGATCGTCACGGGGATGTCGGGCGCCGGGCGGTCCACCGCGGCGAACGCGCTGGAGGATCTCGACTGGTACGTCGTCGACAACCTCCCCCCGCAGATGCTCAAGCCGCTGCTCGACCTCACCGAGCTCGCCGGGGGAGTGCTGCCCCGGGTCGCCGTCGTGGTCGACGTGCGCGGACGGGACCTCTTCTCGGACCTTCCCGACGCGATGCGCGCGCTCCGCGAGCGCCGCCAGATCCGCGTGCTGTTCCTGGATGCCTCGAACGAGGTGCTCGTGCGGCGCTTCGAGGCCGTGCGGCGCCCGCATCCGCTGCAGGGCGACGGCACGATCCTCGACGGCATCCGTCGCGAGCGTGCGCGCCTCGCGGCCGTCCGTGAGAGTGCCGACGTCATCATCGACACGTCGTCGTACAACATCCACCAGCTGGCCACCAAGGTCGCCGACCTCTTCAGCGAAGAGGGCGCGGCCCGGCACACGGTGACGCTCCAGAGCTTCGGCTTCAAGTACGGGCTGCCACCGGACGCCGACATCGTGGCCGACATGCGGTTCCTCCCGAACCCGTTCTGGGACGAGCGTCTTCGCCCGTTCACGGGGGAGGACGAGGAGGTGCGCGAATACGTCCTCGGCCAGGAGGGCGCGGAGGAGTTCCTCGACGCGTACAGCGCCGCGCTGCGTCCCGTGCTCGAGGGGTACCAGCGCGAGAACAAGAGCCACTCTGTCGTCGCGATCGGCTGCACCGGCGGGAAGCACCGCTCGGTCGTGATGGTGCGCGAGCTCGCGCAGCGCCTCGCGAGCGTTCCCGGCGTCGCCGTCCGCGTGACGCATCGCGATCTCGGACGCGAGTGACGAGCCCGCCCGGCCGGAGCGGCCGGGTAGGCTTGACGGTCGTTCCCGCAAGACCCATGAAGGAGACCCGTGTCGCTGACCGCTGACGTGAAGGCCGAGCTGATCACCGTGCGAGACCCGCGCCCTACGGCACGGGTGGCGGAGCTCACGTCACTGCTGCGATTCTCGGGAGGCCTGCACTCGATCGCCAACCGCGTCGCGGTCGAGGCCGAGCTGGACTCCGACATCCTCGCTCGCCGCACCGCCCGCGACCTCATGGAGCTCTACGGCGTGCGCCCCGAGCTCGTCCACGTGCAGGGATCGGGTGCACGCACGGGCAGTCATTACGCCGTCCGCGTGATCGAGGGCGGCGAGACGCTCGCCCGTCAGACCGGCCTGCTCGACCAGCGCCGCCGCCCGGTCCGCGGCCTTCCCAACAAGCTCACCACCGGGTCGCGCGGCGACCTCGCTGCCATCTGGCGCGGCGCGTTCCTCGCCGCCGGAACGCTCAGCGACCCGGGCCGCTCGGCTGCGCTGGAGATCACCTGCCCGTCGTCTGAGGCCGCGATGGCGCTCGTCGGCGCCGCCCACCGGCTCGGCATCGCCGGCAAGGCGCGCGAGGTGCGCGGCATCCCGCGCGTCGTCGTGCGCGAGGGCGAGGCGATCCGCGCCGCCCTGGCCGCCATGGGCGCCGTGCGCGCCGCCGGCGAGTGGGACCAGATGCGCCAGCGCCGCGAGGTGCGCGCGGGCGTCAACAGGCTCGTGAACTTCGACGACGCCAACCTGCGCCGCTCGGCGCAGGCCGCCGTCGCCGCCTGCGCGCGGGTCGAGCGCGCACTCGAGATCCTCGGCGACGAGGTGCCCGACCATCTCCGTCAGGCGGGCGACCTGCGTCTCGCGCACCGCGACGCGAGCCTCGACGAGCTCGGCCACCACGCCGACCCGCCGCTCACGAAGGACGCCGTCGCAGGCCGCATCCGCCGCCTCCTCGCGATGGCCGACAAGAAGGCCGAGGCCGAGGGGCTTCCGGGCACCGAATCAGCCGTTCCCGCCGGTATCGAGGACTGACAGCGCCGCACGGATGCCGCGGGCCGCGGCTGGGCCCACGCGCCCGAGGCTCCGCGCAGCGCGAAGCGATGCGTGGAGGGGGCGTGGGGACCGTCTTCCCGTCTTCCACACGTCACAGACGGAAGCAACCCCGCCTCGCGGGTGTTGCCGCTCAGTAGGATGAAATCCGTCACCCTCGCTGCGCCGGGGACTTCGGCGCGCGCCGACAGGAAGAAGAGAACATGGCGAAGTACACCTTGCCCGACCTCCCTTACGACTACGCCGCACTCGAGCCGCACATCAGCGGCAAGATCATGGAGCTGCACCACAGCAAGCACCACCAGGCGTATGTGACCGGCGCGAACACCGCGCTGGAGCAGCTGGCCGAGGCGCGCGAGACCGGCAGCCTCGCGAACGTGAACAAGCTCGAGAAGGACCTCGCGTTCCACCTCGGCGGTCACGTCAACCACTCGATCTTCTGGACCAACCTGTCGCCCGAGGGCGGCGGCGAGCCGGAAGGCGAGCTGCGCGCAGCCATCGACGAGTTCTTCGGCGGCTTCGACAAGTTCCAGGCGCATTTCACCGCCGTGGCCAACGGGATCCAGGGTTCCGGCTGGGCCGTCCTCAGCTGGGACCCGATCGGCGAGCAGCTCATCATCCAGCAGCTGTTCGACCAGCAGAGCAACACCGCGCAGGGCACGATCCCGATCTTCCAGCTCGACATGTGGGAGCACGCCTTCTACCTCGACTACCTCAACGTGAAGGCCGACTACGTCAAGGCCGTCTGGAACATCGCGAACTGGCAGAACGTCGCCCAGCGCCTCGACGCCGCCCGCCAGAAGACCTCCGGCCTGCTGGTACTGTCCTAGTTAGCGCGGCCGTCCCGGCGGGGCAGCCCGCCGGGACGCCGTTGTCCTCGTTCGCATCGCAACAACCGCGCATTCGCGCACGACACATCTCAGGAGAAACTCCGTGACTGTCAAGATCGGCATCAACGGCTTCGGCCGAATCGGACGCAACTACCTCCGCGCGGCTCTCGCGCAGGGCGCGGACCTCGACATCGTGGCGGTGAACGACCTCACCGACAACAAGACGCTGGCGCACCTGCTCAAGTACGACTCGGTGGGCGGCGTGCTCGACGCCGAGGTCTCGTACGACGCGGACTCGATCACCGTCGGCGACAAGAAGATCAAGGTCTTCGAAGAGCGCGACCCCGCGAACCTGCCCTGGGGCGAGCTCGGCGTCGACATCGTCATCGAGTCCACGGGCCGTTTCACCAAGGCGGCTGACGCCAAGAAGCACGTCGAGGGTGGCGCGAAGAAGGTCCTCATCTCGGCTCCCGCGACAGGTGACGACGTCACCGTCGTGATGGGCGTGAACGAGGGCGACTACGACCCCGCGAACCATGTCATCATCTCGAACGCCTCGTGCACCACGAACTGCCTCGCACCCCTCGCGAAGGTCTTCAACGACGCCTTCGGCATCGAGCGCGGCTTCATGATGACGGCGCACGCCTACACCGCCGACCAGAACCTGCAGGACGGCCCGCACAGCGACCTGCGTCGCGCGCGCGGCGCGGCGATCAACATCGTCCCCGCCTCGACCGGTGCCGCCAAGGCGATCGGCCACGTGCTGCCCGAGCTCAACGGCAAGCTGAGCGGCTCGTCGTACCGTGTCCCGGTTCCCACCGGCTCGATCGTCGACCTCACCATCGTCACGCCGACCGAAGGCCTCACGGTCGAGCAGGTCAACGCCGCCTACAAGGCTGCGGCCGCCGACGGCCGCCTCGCCGGGTACCTGCAGTACACCGAGGACCCGATCGTCTCGAGCGACATCCAGGGCAACCCGCACTCGTCGATCTTCGATGCGGAGCTCACGAACGTCAGCGGCAACCTGGTCAAGGTGTCGGCCTGGTACGACAACGAGTGGGGCTACTCCAACCGCCTCGTCGACCTCACCGAGTACGTCGCCGAGAGCCTGTAACCACCGCCATGGCTCTGCGCACCCTCGATTCGCTGGGTTCGCTGGCCGGCAAGCGCGTCATCGTCCGTGCTGATCTGAACGTTCCTCTCCAGGACGGGATCATCACGGACGATGGCCGTGTGCGGGCCACGCTCCCCACGCTGAACTCCCTGATCAACCAGGGCGCCCGCGTCATCGTCTGCTCGCACCTCGGCCGCCCGGACGGCGCTCCCGACCCGAAGTACAGCCTCGAGCCGGTCGCCCAGCGCCTCTCGGAGCTCCTCGGCAAGCCTGTCGCGTTCGCGCGCGACACGGTGGGGGAGTCGGCCCGCGAGGCGGTCGCCGCCCTCGAGGACGGCGACGTCGCGATCATCGAGAACCTCCGCTTCAACCCGGGTGAGACCGCCAAGGACGACGCGACCCGTCGCGCGTTCGCGGAGGAGCTCGCCACGCTCGGCGACGTCCTCGTCTCCGACGGGTTCGGCGTCGTGCACCGCAAGCAGGCGTCGGTGTACGACCTCGCCGAGCTGCTCCCGTCGGCGGCCGGCTTCCTCATCGAGAAGGAGGTCGACGTCCTCGACCGCCTGACCGAGAACCCCGAGCGGCCGTACACCGTCGTGCTCGGCGGCTCGAAGGTCAGCGACAAGCTGGGCGTCATCGACCACCTGCTGCCGCGCGTCGACCGTCTGCTCGTCGGCGGCGGCATGCTGTTCACCTTCCTCGCGGCACAGGGCCACAAGGTCGGCTCGAGCCTCCTCGAGGCCGACCAGCTCGACACCGTGCGCGAGTACATGCGGCGCGCCGAGGAGTCGGGCGTCGAGCTCGTGCTGCCGACCGACGTCGTCGTCGCCTCGAAGTTCGGCGCCGACGCGGAGCACGTGGTGACGCCCGCCGACGGCATCGAAGACACGGCGTTCGGGGCAGCGGGCCTCGGACTCGACATCGGTCCCGACACCGCCGAGCGGTTCGCGGCGCTCGTGCGCGACTCGAAGACGGTGTTCTGGAACGGCCCGATGGGCGTGTTCGAGCTCGCGCCGTTCGCGGCGGGCACCCAGGCGGTCGCGCAGGCTCTCACCGAGGTCGACGGCCTGTCGGTCGTCGGCGGCGGCGACTCCGCCGCGGCCGTCCGCCAGCTCGGATTCGCCGACGACGCCTTCGGTCACATCTCGACCGGCGGCGGCGCCAGCCTCGAGTTCCTCGAGGGCAAGAAGCTCCCCGGACTGGAGGTCCTCGGATGGCAGTAGCAGGCCGCACCCCGCTCATCGCGGGCAACTGGAAGATGAACCTCGACCACCTGCAGGCGGTCGCGTTCGTGCAGAAGCTGCATTGGACCCTGAAGGACGCCAAGCACGACGACGGATCGGTCGAGGTCGCGGTGTTCCCGCCCTTCACCGACCTGCGGACCGTGCAGACGCTGCTCGATGCCGACAAGATCCCGTTCGCCCTCGGCGCGCAAGACCTGTCGGCGCACGACTCGGGTGCGTACACCGGCGAGATCTCGGGTGCGTTCCTGGCGAAGCTCGACGCGAAGTACGTCATCATCGGCCACTCCGAGCGTCGGCAGTACCACGACGAGACCGACGAGGTCGTGGGCTCGAAGGTCAAGGCCGCGCTCAAGCACGGCCTCGTGCCCGTGATCTGCGTCGGCGAGACCAGCGAGGACCTGGAGAAGTTCGGCGCGAGCGCCGTGCCGGTCAGCCAGCTGTCGGTCGCACTCGAAGGGCTGAAGGCCGACGCCGACATCGTCGTCGCCTACGAGCCCGTCTGGGCCATCGGCTCGGGACAGGCCGCGACGCCGGAGCAGGCACAGGACGTGTGCGCCAAGCTCCGCGAGGTCATCGGCGAGAAGCTCGGTGCAGACGCTGCAGCGCGCACGCGCGTGCTCTACGGCGGGTCGGTGAAGTCCGCGAACATCGCGAGCTTCATGCGCGAACCCGACGTGGACGGCGCCCTGGTCGGCGGTGCGAGCCTCGTCGTCGACGAGTTCGCCGCGATCATCCGCTACCAGAAGCACGTCGGGGTCTGACCCCGCGGCCGGCGGGCGGTGAGGATTCCTCACCGCCCGCCGGCCTACACGTATACTTGACCCTTGTGCGATCGGCGAACGATCGCAGCGAAAGGCTTCAACGACTGTGCAGATCCTCGAGTTCGTCCTGCAGGTGCTTCTCGGCATCACGAGTCTCCTGCTGACTCTCCTCATCCTGCTCCACAAGGGGCGCGGCGGCGGCCTGTCCGACATGTTCGGCGGCGGCATGACGTCGGCGCTCGGCTCCTCGGGCCTCGCAGAGCGCAATCTCAACCGGTTCACGGTGGTGCTCGCCCTGGTGTGGTTCGCCTCGATCGTCGCGCTCGGCCTGATCACGAAGTTCCAGGCCCTCTGATGGCGACCGGAGGCAACGCGATCCGCGGCACCCGCGTCGGTGCCGGACCGATGGGCGAGCAGGACCACGGCTTCCACGCCGAGCGCGTGGCCGTCTCCTACTGGGACGCCCTCGGCAACGAGACCGTGCGCTACTTCGCGGCGGGCATCCCCGAGGAGGAGATCCCCGACACGATCGACTCGCCGCACTCCGGCCTGCCGGCCGGTCGCGACAAGGAGAACCCTCCGGCCGTCGCGAAGACCGAGCCGTACAAGACCCACCTCGCGTACGTGAAGGAGCGCCGCACCGAGGAAGAGGCCGAGACCCTCCTCGACGACGCGCTGAAGCAGCTGCGCGAGCGCCGCGGCCAGGACTGAGTCACCGTACAGACATACGAGAAGAGCGGATGCCGAGGCATCCGCTCTTCTCGTATGTCCGGGGTCAATACTCCCGGTCGATGAGGTCCGGCGGCACCTGGGCGGCGGCGGCCTGGTCGACGAAGAACGTCGTGCGCTTGCGGCCCTTCGCGCCGGCGGCCGGCACGCTCGCGTAGCTGGCGCCCGCGAGGGCGAGGCCCAGGGCCGCCGCCTTGTCGGCGCCCGCCAGCACGAGCCACACCCGCTTCGAGCTGTTGATGACCGGGCGCGTCATGGTGATGCGCTCCGGCGGGGGCTTGGGGGAGTCGCGCACCGCGACCACGGCGCGATCCGTGATCTGGATCTCGGAGCGGTCCGGGAAGAGCGAGGCGATGTGCCCGTCGGGCCCGACGCCGAGGAAGCACACGTCGAACGACGGCCAGGCGCCTTCGGCACCCGGGAAGCGCGCGAGCTCTTCGGCGTACGCCGCGGCGGCGGCGTCGAGGTCGGCGCCGTCGTCGCTCCCGAGGGTCGCGTGGATGTTCTCCTCGGGGATCTCGAGATCGTCGAGGAACGCCTCACGGGCCTGTCGATCGTTGCGGTCGGCGTGGCCGAGCGGAACGAAGCGCTCGTCGCTCCACCAGAAGTGCACCCGCGACCAGTCGATGCGCGCCGCGCGCGGATTGCGCGCGGCGGCGGCGAGCACGGCCGAACCCATCGATCCGCCGGTGAGCGAGATGTGCGCGAGCTTGCCCTCGTCGATCCGCTTGATCACCCGGCTGAGGAAGCGGGGCGCGACCGATTCGGCCAGTGCGGCGGGATCGGAGCTGATGATGACGCGTTTCTCTGCCCAGCCCTCAGGCATCCGTCTGCGTCCCGTTCGTCAGCCGCGCACCGCTCATCAGGCCTGCGTCCCCTTCGTCGCCGGGGGGTCGAGCAGCTCCCAACCCTCGGTGATGACTCGACCATACAGGACGTCCGGGTCGAGCCGACGAAGCTCCTCCGCGAGGCATTCGCGGAGCGTCCGGCGGGGGAACGCGAGGTCGTGCGTCGGCTGGCCGGGCTGCGTGAGGATCGCCACACCGGGCGTCGGGCGCTCGAGGAGCACCTCGCCGCTGGGGCGGACGAGGGCGACCGACTTGATGCCATGCGGCCACTCTTCGGCGTCGAGGTACGCCCAGTCGACCGGCACGTCGAGGGTGAGGCGCAGCCACGCCGCCAGGAGCGCGGTGGAGGGCGAATCGGACGCCCCGCGCACGCGCACGCCCACGACGGGCTCGTACGGCGGCTGGTCGAGGATCGCCGCCAGCTGCTCGCGCCAGCGCGTCAGGCGCGTCCACGCGAGGTCGGTGTCGCCCGGCGCGTACTGCTCGCCGAGGTCGGCGACCCAGGCCGACGGGTCGGACTTGGTCGCGGCATCCGTGATCCGGCGCTGCGCGATGCGGCCGATCGACGTCTTGGAGATGTGGTCGGGGGTCCGGTTGGGCCACCACACCACCACGGGGGCGTCGGGGAGCAGAAGACCGGTGACGAGGCTCTCGAGGTTCGAGCGGCCGGCGTCTCCGAACGCGCGCAGCGTGACGACCTCGCTCGCGCCCGCGTCGCCGCCGACGCGGATCTGCGCGTCGAGGCGGGACTCGCCGTCGCCGGAGTCCGGGATCATGAGCACGATGACGCGCATCGGGTGCTCGCGCGACGCGTCGTTCGCGGCCTCGATGACCTCTTCGACGGCGCCTTCACGCGTCAGGATGACGAGCGTCAGCACACGGCCGAGCGCGACCGCCCCGCCTTCCTCGCGCACGTTGACCAGTGCGCGGGAGATCTTGCTGACGGTGGTGTCGGGAAGGTCGACGATCACGGGCGCCTCCAGGTGCGGCCATCGCGGGAGAGCATCTCGTCCGCGGATTCCGGGCCCCACGACCCGGGTGAGTACTGTTCGAGCGGTCCGCCCTGGGCGTCCCAGAACTTCTCGATCGGGTCGAGGATCTTCCACGACAGCTCGACCTCTTCGTGCCGCGGGAACAGCGGCGGGTCTCCGAGCAGCACGTCGAGGATCAGGCGCTCATAGGCCTCGGGGCTGGCCTCGGTGAACGCGTGGCCGTAGCCGAAGTCCATCGTGACGTCGCGCACCTGGGCGCCGGCACCGGGCACCTTCGAGCCGAAGCGGATCGTGACGCCCTCGTCGGGCTGCACGCGGATCACGAGGGCGTTCTGGCCCTGACCCGAGGTCTGGCTGCGCGAGAACAGCAGCTCGGGCGCGCGCTTGAACACCACGGCGATCTCGGTGACGCGGCGGCCGAGGCGCTTGCCGGTGCGCAGGTAGAACGGCACGCCGGCCCAGCGGCGTGTGTTCACCTCGAGCGTGACGGCGGCGTAGGTCTCGGTCGTGGACTGCGGGTTCATGCCGTCTTCCTCGAGGAAGCCGAGCACCTTCTCGCCGCCCTGCCATCCGCCGGCATACTGCCCACGGGCGGTCGAGCGCGCGAGGTCGGCCGGCAGCGTGACGGCCGCGAGGACCTTCTCCTTCTCGGCGCGGAGGTCCTTCGCGTCGAACGAGATGGGCTCCTCCATCGCGGTGAGCGCCATCAGCTGCAGCAGGTGGTTCTGGATGACGTCGCGTGCGGCGCCGACACCGTCGTAATACCCGGCGCGGCCGCCGACTCCGATGTCCTCCGCCATCGTGATCTGCACGTGGTCGACGTAGTTGCGGTTCCAGATCGGCTCGTACAGCTCGTTCGCGAAGCGCAGCGCCAGGATGTTCTGGACCGTCTCCTTGCCGAGGTAGTGGTCGATGCGGAAGATCGAGTCCGTCGGGAACGCCGAGCGGAGCACGTCGTTGAGCGCGCGCGCCGACTCCTGGTCGTGGCCGAACGGCTTCTCGATGACGACACGGCGCCAGCGGTCGGGCTGGTCGGCGGTGTCGTCGACGAGACCCGACGCCTTCAGCTGCTCCGCCACGAGCGGGAACGCCTTCGGCGGGATCGACAGGTAGTACGCGTGGTTGCCCATCGTTCCGCGCTCGGTGTCGAGCTTGTCGACGGTGTCCTTCAGACGGCGGAAGGCTTCCGGGTCGTCGAACTCGCCCGAGACGAAGCGGATGCCTTGGAGCAGCTGCTGCCACGTCTCGTCGCGGAATTCGGTCCGCGCGTGCTGGCGCACGGCGTCGTAGACGACCTTGGCGAAGTCCTGGTCCTCCCAGTCTCGCCGCGCGAAGCCGACGAGCGCGAAGCCGGGAGGCAGCAGCCCGCGGTTGGCGAGGTCGTAGACGGCGGGCATGAGCTTCTTGCGGGAGAGGTCTCCCGTGACGCCGAAGATGACGAGCGCGCTCGGGCCGGCGATGCGGTTGAGGCGACGGTCTTCGGAGTCGCGCAGCGGGTTGTGCCCGCGCGAGATCTCGACGGTCATGTGGGGATCGAACTCCTACTGTGCCGCTTCGAAGAGCGAGAGCACTTCGATCTGGGGGTCGGTGAGGGTCAGGGTCACGACGGGACGGCCGTGGCCTTCGGCGAGCACGGCCGCGTCGCCCGCGGCCTGCGCCTGGATCAGCTGGCCGAAAGTGAACGGCCGGCCGGGGATCTCGAGGTCGACATCGGTTCGCTCGAGGATCTGCACGAACACGCCGTTCGCCGGGCCGCCCTTGTGGTACTGGCCCGTCGAGTGCAGGAACCGGGGGCCCCAGCCGAACGTGGTCGGACGAGTGGAGTCCGCGGCGACGAGCTCGCGCAGGCCCGAGAGCTGGCCGAGCTCGAGGCGGTTGACGTACGCCTGGATCGCGACGTATCCGTCCTCGGGAAGGCGCGCCCAGAGCGCGTCGAGCACACCTGCGACGGTTCCGGATGCTGCGAGCTCGGGGTCCGAGACGCGCACCTCGACGCCCTCCACGGCGAACGCCGGGGCGGTGGGCTCAGGACGCGCATCGAGCAGACCACGCGCCGCGACCTTGGCGGACTCGACGTCGGGCTGGTCGAACGGGTTGATGCCCAGCATCCGTCCCGCGATCGCCGTCGCGTACTCCCACACCACGAATTGCGCGCCGAGCGAGCCGCTCACGAGGATCTCGCCCTCGTGGTGCTCGAACAGGTGGAACTTCTTGGCCTCGTCGACCAGCCGCACGATCTGCAGATCGGCGGGCTTCGCGTCGACCTCGGGGGAGACCGGCAGCAGGACGACCGGCAGGATCCCGGTGCCCTCCTTGCCCGTCGACTCGGCGACGAGCTGCTCGATCCAGTCCGGGAGTCCGGCGATGTGGGTGCCGTCGGTGATGAGGCCGAGCTTGTCCTTGCGCGGCTCGCCACCGGCGATCGCCGCGGCGAGCACGAGCGCCGGGTTGTCGGGGCTGTCGATCGACACCTCGAGCAGCGACGCCTCGCCCTCGTCGAGGAGCTCCGAGATGTCGGCGCCCGCGAGACCGGCCGGCACGAGCCCGAACGCGGTGAGCGCCGAGTAGCGGCCCCCGACGGTCGGGTCTGCGTTGAACACGGTGTACCCGTCGGCGCGGGCCTCCTGGTCCAGCGGCGAGCCCGGGTCGGTCACGACGATGATCCGCTCGGCCGGGTCGATGCCGAGGTCGCGGAAGGCGGCCTCGAACGCGCGCTTGGCGGAGTCCGTCTCGACGGTCGAACCCGACTTCGACGACACCACGAGCGCGGTGCGCGTGAGGTCGCCGGCCTCTGCGTCGCCGTCGATCGCGGCGAGCACCTGGCCGGGCGCGGTCGAGTCGAGGATGACCAGCGGCGCGCCTGAGGTCTGTGCGATGACCTCGGGCGCGAGCGACGAGCCGCCCATGCCCGCGAGCACGATACGGGTGACGTTGCGCGCGTGCAGACGCTCGCGCAGCGCCAGGATCTCGGGGACGAGCGGACGCGAGACGCTGACGGCCTCGGTCCACCCGAGTCGACGGGATGCCTCGTCCTCCGCCTCGGGACCCCACAGCGACGAGTCGCCGCCGGTGATCCCCGACGCCACCAGGCTCGCGACGAGCCCGGGAAGCGTCTGCTCGACGACCGACTTGACGTGCCCCGACAGGTGGATGTCGAAGCTCATCGGGTGGCCTGGAGTGCGTCCTCGAGGGCCGCCTTCACGGTGCCCTGCAGGTCGTGCCAGGAGGCGATGAACTTGCTGACGCCCTCGTCCTCGAGCACCTGCGTGACGTCGGCGAAGTCGACGCCGACGGCGGCGAGGTCGGCGAACACCTGGTGCGCGGCCTCGTAGGTGCCGGTCACGGTGTCTCCGGCGATCTGGCCGTGGTCGAAGGTCGCCTCGAGGGTCTTCTCCGGCATCGTGTTGACGGTGCCGGGGGCGACGAGCTCGGTGACGTACAGCGTGTCGGGGAGGTTCGGGTCCTTGACGCCGGTCGAGGCCCACAGCGGACGCTGGGCGCGGGCCCCGGCATCCGTCAGCGCCTTCGCGCGGTCGGTGGCGAACTCCTTCTCGTACAGCTCGTACGCGAGGCGCGCGTTCGCGACGCCGGCGAGGGACTTGAGGCCAGCGGCCTCGTCGGTGCCGATCGCGGCGAGGCGCTTGTCGACCTCGGTGTCCACGCGCGAGACGAAGAACGACGCGACGGAGTGGATCTTCGAGACGTCGTGACCGTTCGCCTGCGCCTGCTCGAGGCCCGCGAGGTACGCGTCGATGACCTCGGCGTAGCGCTCGAGGCTGAAGATCAGCGTCACGTTGACCGAGATGCCCTCGGCGAGCACCGCGGTGATGGCGGGCAGGCCGGCCTTCGTCGCGGGGATCTTGATGTGCACGTTGGGCCGGTCGACCTTCGCCCACAGTTCCTTCGCCTGCGCGATGGTCGCGTCGGTGTCGTGGGCGAGGTCGGGGGAGACCTCGATCGACACGCGGCCGTCCACGCCGCTCGTGGCGTCGTAGACGGGACGGAAGATGTCGGCCGCGTCGCGCACGTCGTCGGTCGTGGCAGCGAAGATCGCGTCGTCGACCGTCGCGCCCGCCTTGGCGAGCTCGGCGATCTGGCCGGCGTACGAGTGTCCGCCGCCGCCGATCGCGCCCTGGAAGATCGTCGGGTTCGTTGTGACGCCCGACACATTGCGCGTCGAGATGAGTTCGGTCAGGTTGCCCGAGGTGATGCGCTCGCGCGACAGGTCGTCGAGCCAGATGCTCACGCCTTCGGCGACCAGCTTCTCAGTGGGGGTGCTCATTCTGCCTTCTCCTCGTGCTTACTTCGCCGTCGCGAGTTCGAGTGCTGCCGTGGCCGCGAGGGACTCGCGGGCGGCCTCGACGACGTGCTCGGCGGTGATGCCGAACTTCTGGAACAGGGTCTTGTAGTCGGCCGACGCACCGAAGTGGTCGATCGCGACGGAGCGGCCGGCGTCGCCGACGATGCCGCGCCAGGTGAGCGCGGAGCCGGCCTCGACCGACACGCGCGCCTTGACGGCGGCGGGGAGGACCTTCTCGCGGTAGGCGGCGTCCTGCTCGTCGAACCACTCGAGCGACGGCGCCGACACGACGCGGGCGTTGATGCCCTCGGCGGCGAGGGTCTCGCGGGCGGAGACCGCCAGCTGGACCTCGGAGCCGGTCGCGATGAGGATCACGTCGGGGGTGCCGTTCGGCGCCTCGGCGAGGATGTACGCGCCCTTGGCGACGCCGTCGGTCGACGCGAACACGTCACCCGATGCCTCGCCGGTGCCGCGGGCGAACACCGGGATGTTCTGGCGGGTCAGCGCGATGCCCGACGGCCCGCCCTGGCGGCGGACGATCTCGAGCCACGCCGCCGAGGTCTCGTTCGCGTCGGCCGGGCGCACCACCGTGAAGTTCGGGATGGCGCGCAGCGTCGCGAGCTGCTCGACCGGCTGGTGGGTCGGGCCGTCCTCGCCGAGCGCGACGGAGTCGTGCGTCCACACGAAGATCGACGGGATGTCCATCAGTGCGGCCAGACGCACCGACGGGCGCATGTAGTCGCTGAAGATGAGGAACGTGCCGCCGAACGGACGCGTCGGGCCGTGCAGCTTGATGCCGTTGACGATCGCGCCCATGGCGTGCTCGCGGATGCCGAAGTGCAGCACCCGGCCGTACGGGTCGCCCGACCACTCGTGGGTCGACCACTCGGCGGGGATGAACGACTTCGCGTCCTTGATGGTGGTGAGGTTCGACTCGGCGAGATCCGCCGATCCGCCCCACAGCTCGGGCAGCACCGCGGCCAGCGCGTTGATGACCGTGCCCGACGCGGCGCGCGTGGAGACGTCCTTGCCGGCTTCGAACGACGGGAGAGCGGATGCCACGTCCTCGGGCAGGTCGCCGGCCTCGAGCCGGTCGAACAGCGCCTTGCGCTCGGGGTTGGCGGCGGCCCACGCGTCGAACGAGGACTGCCAGGCGGCGCGCTCGGTGGCGGCGCGGTCCTTCAGCGCCCGCGTGTGGGCGATGACGTCGTCGGCGACGACGAAGGACTGCTCGGGGTCGAAGCCGAGGACCTTCTTCGTCGCGGCGAGCTCATCGCCGCCGAGCGCGGAGCCGTGGATCTTTCCGGTGTTCTGCTTGCCGGGCGACGGCCAGCCGATGATGGTGCGGAGGATGATGAGCGACGGCTTCGCGGTCTCGCCCTGGGCGGCCTCGATCGCACCGTGCAGCTCGGCGACGTCCTCGACGTACTCGCCGGTCTTCTTCCAGTCCACGATCTGCACGTGCCAGCCGTACGACTCGTAGCGCTTCGCCACGTCTTCGGTGAAGGCGACGTTGGTGTCGTCCTCGATGGAGATCTGGTTCGAGTCGTAGATGGCGATGAGGTTGCCGAGCTCCTGGTGACCCGCGAGCGACGACGCCTCGCTGGTCACGCCCTCCTGCAGGTCACCGTCACCGGCGATCACGTAGATGTTGTGGTCGAACGGCGACTGACCGGCGGGGGCCTCCGGGTCGAACAGGCCGCGCTCGTAGCGGGCCGCGTACGCGAATCCCACCGCCGAGGCGAGGCCCTGACCCAGCGGGCCGGTGGTGATCTCGACGCCCTTGGTGTGGCCGTACTCGGGGTGACCCGGCGTGAGCGAGCCCCACGTGCGCAGCGCCTTGAGGTCGTCGAGCTCGAGCCCGAATCCGCCCAGGTACAGCTGCACGTACTGGGTCAGCGACGAGTGGCCGGCCGACAGGATGAACCGGTCGCGTCCGACCCAGTGGGTGTCCGTCGGATCGTGGCGCAGCACGCGCTGGTACAGCAGGTACGCCGCCGGCGCCAGGCTCATCGCCGTGCCCGGGTGGCCGTTGCCCACCTTCTCCACCGCGTCCGCTGCCAGGACGCGGGCGGTGTCCACCGCGCGCCGATCGATCTCATCCCAAGCCAGTTCCGACACCGGGCCGCCTTTCGTTGGAGGTGCGCCCAAGAATGTGGCCGGCTCGCGGCCCTTGTCCGGATGGAGAAGGGGGAATCGGCGACGGGCGCGCGTGTTTCTCAGCATAGCGAAGGGGCATACCGCCCAGGCCATGCAAGCCGTCTATGTGACAGAGTCTTGCGAAGCCCGGGTCGCCGTCGGTGACATCCCGGTGTCGTGGGAGTCACGTTCTGCTCACGCCCGCCGTTCGGTCGATGTGAGCAGCCGGGCGCCGCTGCTCGCGCCACGCGGGCGGGGCGCGACACGCCGATGCCCTAGACTTGGGGCGAATCTGCAGGCAGCGATTGCGGGGGCCATGGACAGCACGAGAACGGCCGTGACCGTAGCATCCGTCGACGGATCCAGCCGACCTCCGCAGACCTTCGGCCGCACCGTCCGCGCGTACATCGCGCTGATGAAGCCGCGCGTGCTCGAACTGCTGCTGGTGACGACCGTGCCGGTCATGATCCTCGCGCAGGGCGGCTTCCCGGATGTGTGGCTGGTCGTCGCGACCGTCATCGGCGGCACCGCGAGCGCCGGGTCGGCCGCCGCGTTCAACATGTACCTCGACCGCGACATCGACGCGCACATGCAGCGCACGGTGAACCGTCCGCTCGTCACCGGCGAGGTGTCGCCGCGGGGCGCGCTGATCTTCGCCTGGTCGCTCGCGGTGTTCTCTACCGTGTGGCTGTGGCTCACCACGAACTGGCTGGCCGCGACACTCTCGGCCGCCGCCATCTTCTTCTACGTCGTGATCTACACGATGATCCTCAAGCGCCGCACCGAGCAGAACATCGTGTGGGGCGGCATCGCGGGCTGCTTCCCGGTGCTCATCGGCTGGACCGCGGTGACGGGCTCGCTCGCGTGGCCGCCGGTCATCCTGTTCACCCTCGTCTTCCTGTGGACGCCGCCGCACTACTGGCCGCTGTCGATGAAGTACAAGGACCAGTACGAAGAGGTCGACGTGCCCATGCTCGGCGCGACGCGCGCCGGCTCGCAGGTGGGCCTGCAGGTCATCCTGTACGCGTGGGCCACTGTCGTGTGCTCGCTGCTGCTGATCCCCGTCGCCGACATGGGTCTGGTGTACACGGTGTCGTCGCTCGTCTTCGGCGGCTGGTTCATCTACGAGTCGCACGTGCTCTACAACCGCGCCGTGCGGGGCACCGAGCCGCGCCCGATGCGCGTCTTCCACGCCTCGATCACGTACCTCACGCTGCTCTTCGTCGCGATCGCGGTCGACCCGCTGCTCCCGTTCTGATCGGAGAGACGAGAAGAGGCCGCCCGGCATACCGGGCGGCCTCTTCTCTTGCTGGATGGATCAGCGTGCGGCGACGGATGCCTCGGCCTCGGCGTCGACCATCTCAGCGGTCTCGGCGGGGGCGGCGTCGGTCTTCGCCTCGACGGCCCGGGGCTCCTCGGCGGCGGTCTCGGTCTCCGAGTTCCAGTCGATGGGCTCGACGACCTCGACCGGCGCGTGCGGGCGGAGCGTCGAGACGGCGGCGACGCCGAGCGCGAGCAGGATGCCGATGACGCCGGCGCCGATGAGGATCGCGCCGAGCTGGGCGATCGACTGGCCGACGTACACGTCGACGCCGGTCGCGGTGCCGTCGGTCAGGGTCGCGGTCATCGAGGCGATCTTGTCGGTGGTGATGTACCAGCCGCCGGCGATCGTCGCGACGGAGACGACGACGAGGCCCCAGAAGGGGATGCTGCGGACGAGACGGGGGCGGGTGGGCATGTGTCGATCACTCCTCGGGATGCGCGACCCGGGTGGTCGCGGCATCCCACCCTCGCAAAGGAGTCCGTGCGACGCCAATCGGGTTGCTATGGATCAGCTGTGGACGGCCAGGGTCGCGGGCGCCTTCAGGTGCAGCACGACCGTGGTCATCGCAGCGGCAGCGAGCGCGGCGAGGACCATGTGGACGCCGACCGCGAGCTCGGGCAGTCCGTTGCGGGCCTGGTACAGCCCGACCGCGATCTGCACGAGTTCGACGCCGAGGAGGATCACGGTCCAGCGGAGCAGTGACGGAGCGGCCGCTCGAGACCGCCACGCCGCGATCAGGAGCGTGACGGTGAGGGTGAAGAGGGCGTAGCCCGGCCACGCGTGGACGTGCTCCAGCAGTTCGGCGTTGAAGCCGTTGCGACCCGCGTCGGCATCACCGGAGTGCGGTCCGGCGCCGGTGGTCAGCACGCCGAACGCGATCGTGAGCGCCATCGCGAGCGTCGTGACATGCGCCAGCACCGCGTGCCAGCGCGGCACGACGAGCGTGCGCGGCCCGGCGGGCTGCGACATCCGCACCAGGAATGCCGCTGTGATGCACACCAGCGCGAGCGACGAGACGTAGTGGAAGCCGACGATGAAGGGGTTGAGCCCCGTCAGCACGGTGATGCCGCCGACGATGGCCTGCGCGGCGACGCCGCCGAGGACGACGACGGCGAGCACGTAGAGGTCGCGGCGCTCGTGACGGAGCTTCAGTACGAGGATCCACACCGCGAGGGCGATCAGCCCCACCACGCCCGTCATGAGCCGATTGCCGAACTCGATGAGCGAGTGGATGCCCTCATCGATGCCCGGTGTCGGAACGAGCGACTCCGGGGTGCACAGCGGCCACGTGGGGCAGCCGAGGCCGGAACCGGTGAGGCGCACCGCGCCGCCCGTGCCGATGATCGTCACCTCGGCGATGAACGACAGCCACGCGAACACGCGGATCCGCTTGTCGACGTGGTCGGGGAGCCACTGCCAGAAGCGCTGCCAGATTCCGGGGGCGGTGGTCGTGGACTGGGGCGCGGACATGCGGGGGGTGCCTCCTGGCAGAGGCTCCACCTGCTGCGCGTGACAGACGGGGCGCGTCCGCGGCGGGGTGGAACCTGTAGAATCGAGGGGTCGGTTGCGCACGCACTTCACAGCGCCGCGCACCACTGACAGTCTAGGCGCGATGGTCGGCGCCGCTTGAGAGGGCCCGAGAAGCGGCATCCCCCCTCCGGTATCTCCACCGGAGAACACGGATGCCGGGACGGATGACACCGCCAGGGCCCGGAGGAGAACGTGACGATGTCTGATGTGCTGATCGATCGCCCGGAGCTGGACAGCCTGGGTGTCTACGAGTTCGGGTGGCATGATGCCGACGCCGCGGGCGCCGTGGCGAAGCGGGGCATCGACGAGTCCGTCGTGCGCGGCATCTCGGCGCTCAAGAGCGAGCCCGAATGGATGCTCAAGACCCGGCTGAAGGGCTATCAGCTGTTCGGCCGCAAGCCGATGCCGACCTGGGGCGCGGACCTCAGCGAGATCGACTTCGACAACATCAAGTACTTCGTGCGCTCCACCGAGAAGCAGGCGCAGTCGTGGGAGGACCTCCCCGAAGACATCCGCAACACGTACGAGAAGCTCGGCATCCCCGAGGCGGAGCGTCAGCGCCTCGTCGCGGGCGTCGCCGCCCAGTACGAGTCAGAGGTCGTCTACCACCAGATCCGTGAGGACCTGGAGCAGCAGGGCGTCATCTTCATGGACACCGACACGGCTCTGCGCGAGCACCCGGAGTTCTTCGAGGAGTACTTCGGCACGGTCATCCCCGCGGGCGACAACAAGTTCGCGGCGCTCAACACCGCCGTCTGGTCGGGCGGATCGTTCGTCTACGTGCCCCCGGGTGTGCACGTCGAGATCCCGCTGCAGGCGTACTTCCGGATCAACACCGAGAACATGGGCCAGTTCGAGCGGACGCTCATCATCGCCGACGAGGGCTCGTACGTCCACTACATCGAGGGCTGCACGGCCCCGATCTACAAGAGCGACTCGCTGCACTCGGCCGTCGTCGAGATCATCGTGAAGAAGAACGCCCGCGTGCGTTACACGACGATCCAGAACTGGTCGAACAACGTCTACAACCTCGTCACCAAGCGCGCCGTGGCGCACGAGGGCGCGACGATGGAGTGGATCGACGGCAACATCGGCTCGAAGGTCACGATGAAGTACCCGTCGATCTTCCTCATGGGCGAGCACGCCAAGGGCGAGACCCTGTCGGTCGCCTTCGCAGGTCCGGGCCAGCACCAGGACGCCGGCGCGAAGATGATCCACATGGCGCCGTACACGCAGTCGTCGATCGTCTCGAAGTCGATCGCCCGCGGCGGCGGCCGCGCCGGTTACCGCGGCGAGGTCCGCGTCGACGCCAACGCGCACCACAGCGCCAACACCGTGCGCTGCGATGCCCTGCTGGTCGACACGATCTCGCGCTCCGACACGTACCCGGCGATCGACATCCGCGTCGACGACGTGCAGCTCGGCCACGAGGCCACCGTCTCCAAGGTCAGCGAAGAGCAGCTGTTCTACCTCATGAGCCGCGGCATGCCCGAAGACGAGGCCATGGCGATGATCGTGCGCGGCTTCATCGAGCCAATCGCGCGTGAGCTGCCCATGGAGTACGCGCTCGAACTCAACAAGCTCATCGAGATGGGCATGGAAGGATCCGTCGGCTAGATGAGCCCCACCACCGAGGCCCCCACCGTTCCCGGCGCGAAGGGCCACACCGATGGCGCCGGTGCATTCGTGCCCGTTCAGACCCGCTCCGAGCGAACCTGGTCGTTCGACCCGACCGCCTTCGAGGCGCCCACCGGCCGCGAGGTCAACTGGAAGCACACGCCTCTCGCGAAGCTCCAGGCGCTGCTGTCCGACGAGACCGGACGCCCTGGCGTCATCGAGGTCGACGTGGACGCGCCCGACAGCCTCGTTCAGGAGCGCCTCCGCGTGGGCAGCGCGCCCCGCGGCGAGGTGTTCCGCCCCGAGGATCTGCCCAGTGCGATCGCGTGGAAACAGGAGACCGAAGCCCCGCTGCTGCGCATCCCTGCCGGCGCCGAGTACTCCACGCCGATCGTCGTGTCGCTGAACGGCACCGGCGGACTTGCCCATGCGCACGTCGTGGTCGAGGCGCAGGCGAACTCGCACGCCACGGTGGTCTTCCGTCACACCGGCACTGCCCACCACGCCCAGAACGTCGAGATCATCGTCCGCGAGGGCGCCCACCTCGAACTTGTGACGGTCCAGCGGTGGGACGACGACGCCGTGCATCTGGCGTCGCACCAGGCCCGCGTCGAGCGCGACGCGACCCTGCGTCACGTCGTCGTCAGCTTCGGCGGGGACGTCGTGCGGATCAACCCGAGCGTCGAGCTCGCGGGCACCGGCTCGCGCGCCGAGCTCTACGGACTCAGCTACTCCGACTCGGGGCAGCACCTCGAGAGCCAGGTGTACCTGCACCACAAGGGCGCCGAGACCTCCGGCGACGTCCTGTACAAGAGCGCCCTGCAGGGCGCCGCGGCGCGCACGGTCTGGATCGGCGACGTCCTCATCGGACCGGACGCCGTCGGCACCGATTCGTACGAGGCCAACCGCAACCTCGTCCTCACGGAGGGCGCGCGCGCCGAGTCGATCCCGAACCTCGAGATCGAGACGGGTGACATCCGCGGCGCCGGCCACGCCAGCGCGACCGGACGCTTCGACGATGAGCAGCTGTTCTACCTGCAGGCCCGCGGCATCACCGAGGACGAGGCGCGACGTCTCGTCGTGCTCGGATTCCTCGCCGAGATCGTGCAGAAGATCGGTGTCGAAGACCTCGAGGCGGAGCTGTTCGCCGCCATCGAGGAAGAACTCGCCAAGGAGGCCGGCCTGTGACCGCTCAGCGTGTATGCGCCCTCAGCGACCTCGTCCAGGACGAGGCCACCCGGGTCGAGGTGGACGGCGTCGCGATCGCCGTCGTGCTCGACTCCAACGGCGAGGTCCACGCGATCGGCGACGTCTGCACCCACGGCGACATCTCGCTGTCGGAAGGCTTCGTCGACGGCGAGTCGCTGGAGTGCTGGGCCCACGGCTCGGCGTTCTCGCTGCGCACCGGCAAGCCCCTCAACCTCCCCGCGTACGAGCCGGTCCCGGTCTTCGCGGTCACCGTCGACGGCGATGACGTGCTCATCGACGCGACCGTCAAGCTCGAAGTGAACTGAAGAAGGTACTGAAGAATGTCTGTTCTCGAGATCCGCGACCTCCACGTGACGGTCGAGACGGATGCCGGCACCACGCCGATCCTCAACGGTCTGACGCTCACGATCCGCACGGGTGAGACCCACGCGATCATGGGCCCCAACGGCTCCGGCAAGTCAACGCTCGCCTACACGATCGCCGGACACCCCAAGTACAACGTCACGAGCGGCTCGATCTCGCTCGACGGCGAGGACGTCCTCGCGATGTCGGTCGACGAGCGTGCGCGCGCGGGCCTGTTCCTCGCGATGCAGTACCCGGTGGAGATCCCCGGCGTCACCGTCACCAACTTCCTGCGCACCGCGAAGACCGCGATCGATGGCGAGGCGCCGTCGATCCGCACGTGGACGAAGGACGTCAAGGCGTCGATGAAGAACCTGCGCATGGACCCGAAGTTCGCGTCGCGCAACGTCAACGAGGGCTTCTCCGGCGGCGAGAAGAAGCGCCACGAGATCCTCCAGCTCGAGCTCCTCAAGCCCCAGATCGCGATCCTCGACGAGACCGACTCGGGCCTGGACGTCGACGCGCTGAAGATCGTGTCGGAGGGTGTGAACCGTGCCAAGGCCGAGACCGACCTCGGTGTGCTGCTCATCACGCACTACACCCGCATCCTGCGCTACATCGCTCCCGACTTCGTGCACGTCATGGTGAACGGGCGCATCGTCGAGGAGGGCGGACCCGAGCTCGCCGACCGCCTCGAGGACGAGGGCTACGACCGCTTCCTGCCTGCGGGCGAAGCGGAGCCGGCCGAAGCCCCCGTGGGCAGCGAAGCGTAGGATCGACCTATGACGGCGACCCTCACCCCCGAGAAGTACGACGAGGTGACCGAGGCTCTCAAGGACGTCATGGACCCCGAACTGGGGATCAACGTCGTCGACCTCGGCCTCATCTACGATCTCGCCTGGGACGACGAGAACGACGCGCTGGTCATCCACATGACCCTCACGTCGGCCGGGTGCCCGCTCACCGACGTGCTCGAGGAGCAGACGGCTCAGGCCCTCGACGACATCGTCGAGCGGTTCCGCATCAACTGGGTGTGGATGCCGCCGTGGGGCCCCGAGCGCATCACCGACGACGGGCGCGACATGATGCGCGCGCTCGGCTTCGCGATCTGACACTCCCTGACGCCTGGCGGTCGTTGACGCGGCCCCGGGGGCGTGTGCCACACTCGGCACATGTCGGGCAGCAGCAGACGTATCGTGTCCGCGGTCGGTGTCGCCGCTCTGATCCTGGTGGGCGCCACGGCGTGCACCTTCGTCGACGCCGCGTCGGAGGCCACGCCGAGCCCCACCGCGACGGTGAATCCCGACCCGGGAGCTGACGCGCTGGCGACGGTCACGCCTGCGCGGGTCGATGCGGCGGTCGACGATCTCGCGTCCTCGGTCGCGACGGCGATGGATGCCTCGGGCACGCCGGGCATCGCCGTCGGCGTCGTCTACCAGGGCGAGGTGCTGTACGCCGAGGGGTTCGGCGTCCGCGACCTCGACAGCGAAGACCCCGTCGACGCCGACACGGTGTTCGCACTCGCGTCGGTATCGAAGTCGATCGGCGCGAGCGTCGTCGCCCGGGCCATCGACGAGGGCTATGTCTCCTGGGACACCACGGTGGCCGACCACCTGGACGGCTTCACCCTGTCGGACCCGTACGTCGGCTCGCACGTGACGATCGCCGACATGTACGCGCACCGGTCCGGGCTCTTCACGCACGCAGGCGACGAGCTCGAGGAGATCGGCTACGACCGCGCGACGATCCTCGACAGGCTGAGCCTGATTCCGCTCGCGCCGTGGCGCGCGACCTATGCGTACGGCAACTTCGACATCACGGCGGCGGGTGAGGCGGTCGCAAGTGCCGCCGGCGAGGACTGGGCCGGCCTGTCGGAGCGACTGCTCTACGAGCCGCTCGGCATGACGTCTACGAGTTCGCGCTACGCGGACCTCGAATCGCGTGAAAACCGCGCGCTCGGTCACATCCAGCTCGACGGCGAGTGGGTCGTCACGCCGGACCAGCGCCGGCCCGACGAGCAGTCGCCGGCGGGCGGCGTCAGCTCGAGCGTCACCGACCTCACGACCTGGCTCTCGATGCTGCTGGCCAGCGGCGAGCACGACGGTGAGCCCTTCATCGAGGCGTCCTCGCTCCTGCCCGCGATGTCGCCGCAGATCGTCGGATCGCCGCCGTCCTCGTTCGGGTCGCGGGCCGGCTACTACGGCTACGGGTTCAACGTCGGCACGACGGCCGGCGGCCTGGTCGACGTCAACCACTCCGGGGCGTTCCTCCTGGGCGCCGGAACGGTGTTCAAGCTGCTGCCGGGCGCGGGCCTCGGCATCGTCGTGCTGTCGAACGCCTCTGCCAACGGCGTGCCGGAGGGCATCGCGGCGCGCTTCCTCGACATCGCGCAGTACGGCTCGGAGCGCCGCGACTGGCTGCCGCTGTTCATGCAGGTCTTCGCGGGTGAGTCGGAGCCGTTCGGCTCGCTCTTCGGCGAGACGGCGCCGACGGATCCGGATCCCGCACGGGCCCCCGAGGCGTACACGGGGGAGTACGCCAACGAGTACTTCGGTCCGGCCACCGTCGCGCTGGTGGGCGACGAGCTCGAACTGTCGCTCGGGCCCACCGGTCGGTGGGCGCTCGAGCACTGGTCGGGCGACGAGTTCGTCTTCCGCCCGTTCAGCGAGAACGCCCCGCCGGGGTCGATCTCGAAGGCGACGTTCGACGGCGACACCCTCGTCCTGGAGTACTTCGACCAGCACGACCTCGGCACCTTCACACGGTGACTCACTCGGGGGCGCAATCGCGCCGGCTCGGTAGGGTCGAGGGGTGAGCGTCACCCCCCTTCGAGCCCTGCCCATCGACGAGCTGCGTCAGCGCACGAGCACGAAGTGGCGGAAATACGGGGAGGACGTGCTGCCGTTCTTCGTCGCCGAGACGGACTACGCGCTGGCGCCGGCGATCACCGAGGTGCTGACCCGGGCCGTGCAGCTCGGCGATACCGGCTACACCCCGCCGGAGCCCGGCGTGCGCGAGGCGTTCGTGGGGTTCGCCGCGCGTCGATGGGGCTGGAGCGTCGACCCGTCCCACGTCTTCTGGACCGGCGACGTGATGATGGGCGTCGTCGAGATCCTCCGGCGTGTGATCGAGCCCGGTGACCGCGTCGTCGTGATGCCGCCGGTGTATCCGCCGTTCTACGACACCGTGGAGGAGGCGGGCGGCGTCGTCGAGCGCGTGCCGCTCGTCGCGGGCGTTGACGGGTGGGAGATCGACCTCCTCGGCGTGGAGGCCGCCCTGGCCGGCGGTGCGCGGGCAGTGCTGCTGTGCAACCCGCACAACCCCACCGGCACCGTGCACACGCGGGAGACGCTGGCGGCTCTGGCGGACATCGCCGAAGGGTTCGCAGCGACTGTCGTCAGCGACGAGATCCATGGGCCGTTGACCTACGCCGAGAAGCCGTTCACGCCGTTCCTCTCGGCGTCCGACTCCGCGGCGCGCGTCGGCTACGCGGTGACCAGCGCGAGCAAGACGTTCAACCTCGCCGGCCTCAAATGCGCCGTGATGGTGGCGGGTGGCGACCCTCAGGCCAAGGAGCTGCGTGCCCTGCCATGGGAGGTCGAGTGGCGCACCGGCCTGTTCGGGGCGCTGTCGAACGTCGCCGCCTACTCGGCGGACAGCGACGAATGGCTGGCGAGCCTGCTTGCGGCCCTCGATGCGAACCGGATGCTGCTGGCCGACCTCCTCGCCGAGCACCTGCCCGACGCGCGCTACCTGCCTCCCGATGCCGGCTTCCTGGCGTGGGTCGACCTCTCCGCGTACGGCTGGGGGGAGAACCCGGCTGTCAAGGTGCTGCGCGATGCGAAGGTGGCGCTGCACCACGGGCCGCTGTTCGGCACCGAGGGCAAGGGCTACGTCCGCATCAACTTCGGCTGCGACCCGGACCTGCTCCGCGAGGCGGTGGAGCGCGTCGGCGCCCTGGCGCGATCGTGACGGCTGAGCCGGAGTCCGCGTCCGCCACCGGGATCTGGCAGGGTCGATTCCTCTGGGTGACCGTCGGCGCCGTCGCGCTCATCTTCCTGGCGGCGATGCAGTCACTCGCCGTCACCACAGTGATGCCGGTGGTGAGCGCCGACCTCGACGGCGAGCGCCTGTATGCCGTGGCGTTCGCGGGCACCCTGGCGACGAGCGTGATCGGCATGGTCGCGGTCGGCGCGTGGTGCGACCGCGGCGGCGTGCTCGCCCCGCTCAGCACCGCCGTCGCGCTGTTCGTCGTGGGCCTTCTCATCGCCGGATTCGCCTTCACCATGCCGGCGCTGGTCGCCGGACGTCTGGTGCAGGGCCTCGGCACCGGCGGGCAGACCGTGGCCCTCTACGTGGTCGTCGCCCGCGTGTACCCCGGCGCGATGCACGGCCGGGTCTTCGCCGCGTTCTCGGCGGCGTGGGTCGTGCCGTCGCTCATCGGCCCGTTCCTCGCCGGCGCCGTGACGGAGTTCCTGCACTGGCGATGGGTGTTCCTCGGCGTCGCAGCGCTCACCGTGGTGGCGTTCGCCATGGTGGTCGCCCGCCTGCACGGACTCCCGCTCGACACCGATGAGCCGTCGACGGCCCGCATCGCACCGCGCCTGGCGTGCGCGGTCGCGGTGGCAGTGGGGGCGCTCGGGCTCAGCCTGGCGGGCGAACTCGGAGCATGGGCGTGGGCGGCGGTGGCAGCATCCGTCGTCGTGATCGGCCTCGCGTCACGGCCACTGCTGCCGCGCGGCACGCTCGTGGCCGCACGAGGGCTGCCGAGCGTCGTGCTGATGCGCGGGCTCATCGCGGGTGCGCTCTTCGGCGCGGAGATCTACGTGCCGTACCTGCTGATCGACGGCTACGGGTTCTCGCCGACGTGGGCGGGGCTCGGGCTCACTGCTGCAGCGCTGGCGTGGGCGGTCGCCGCCGACGTGCAGGGGCGCTTCGGCGACCGGCTCGGCAACGCACGCATCACGCTCACCGGCACCGCACTGCTCGTGACGGCGCTGCTGGTCGCGGCGGCGACCGCGCACTTCGGACTGCACCCCGCGGTGCTCATCGCGGGATGGGGGCTGGCGGGCGGCGGCATGGGTCTCATGTACCCGCGTCTGACCGTGCTGACGCTCGCGTACTCGACACCGCAGAACCAGGGGTTCAACTCGTCGGCGCTGTCGATCTCCGACGCCGTCGGCTCGGCGTCCTCGATCGCCGTCATGGGGCTCGTGTTCACCGCGCTCGTGGGGACGGATGCCGGCTTCCCTGCGGTGTTCGGCATCGCCGTGGTGCTCGCGCTCGGCGCTCTGATCCCGGGCCTCAGGCTCGGGCACGCGCACGAGGCGCTGCGACGGGGTTGACGGATGGGGTTTCGACTCGCTTCGCTCGCTCAACCTTGAGCCGCGCGACTCAATTCTCCGCGCGGCCGAGGCGCCAGTAGCCCATGAACGCGACGGCGCGCCGGTCGACGCCGCGCTCGGCCACGAGATGGCGGCGCAGGGCCTTGATCGCGCCGGCCTCGCCGGCGAGCCACGCATAGAGGCGCGCGCTCTTCAGCGCCGCCCCGCCCTTGGCGGTGCGCGGCACCTCCCACAGGATGTCGGTGTCGATGTCGACTTCCTCGACGTCCGCACCGGCGCCCGCGGGCGCCAGGCGGGCCGCCGCATCCGTCACCGACTCCACGAGGTGCGCGTGACGCTCGCCGTCCGCGCGCGCGCCGATGCGGTACTCGAATCCGGGATGCCGTGGCAAGTACGCGGCGTCGTCGGCGTGCGGCAGCTCCACAGCGACCACTCCGCTGGCGTCGCGGGGCAGCTGCTCGAGGATCGCGGCGATCGCGGGCGCCGCCGTCTCGTCGCCGGCGAGCAGGATCGAGTCGACGCGGGCCGGCGGCACGAAGTCGATGCCGAAGCTCACGCCGCTGTGGGCAGTGGTCGGCGCGAAGATGAGCACCTCGTCGCCGACCTGTGCACGATCGATCCAGTCGGAGGCCGGGCCGATCACGTCGTGCGAGACCATGTCGACGTCCACCTCGCAGAGGTGGTTGCGCACGTAGCGCGTCGTGTAGGTGCGGAACGGCAGGCGCTGCTCCTCGGGCAGCGCGCGCCACTGCGTGTACCAGTCGTCGCCGAGGGGCATCGCGTCGAGGCCGAGCGTGCGCGTGGGGAAGACGATCTTGATGCGCTGGTCGAGGCCCGGGTCGCCGTAGTCGGCGAGGTCGTCGCCGCCGAAGGTGAAGCGGCGGAAGCTGGGCGTCACGTCGGCGATGGCTGTCACGCGGGCGCGGAAGAAGCGGGAGGGTGCGTCGGTGCCGGTCATCTTCAGGCTCCTGTCGGCAGGGGAGTGGGGGCCGCGGCGAGCGGGGCCGCGGCGACGGGCACCCGAGGCGACACGTGGTGCCGGCCGCGGGGGAGGACGATGGGCGCGCCCGACACGGGATCGGGCACGACGAGCGCGTCGAGGTCGAAGACCTCGCGGATGAGTTCTCCGGTCATGACCTCACCAGGCGCTCCGCTCGCGACCACGCGGCCGGAGCGCAGCGCGAAGAGGTGGTCGGCGTACCGGGCGGCGAGGTTCATGTCGTGCAGCACCATCACGATCGTGGTGCCGCGGTCGCGGTTGAGGTCGGTGAGGAGGTCGAGCACCTCGACCTGGTGCGCGACGTCGAGGAAGGTCGTGGGCTCGTCGAGCAGCAGGATGTCGGTCTCCTGTGCGAGTGCCATCGCGATCCACGCGCGCTGGCGCTGCCCGCCCGACAGTTCGTCGACCGACCGGTCGGCGAGGTCCTCGATGCCGGTGGCGGCGAGTGCCTGCGCGACGACCTCGTAGTCGTGCGAGCTCCAGCGCGCCAGCAGCTTCTGGTGCGGGTGCCGCCCGCGTCCGACGAGGTCGGCGACGGCGATGCCTTCGGGAGCGATCGGGCTCTGGGGGAGGAGCCCGAGGGTGCGTGCGATCTCTTTCGTCGCGCGGCCGTGCAGGGCCTTGCCGTCCAGGATCACCTGACCCTCACGCGGCGAGATGAGACGCGCGAGCGCGCGCAGGAGGGTCGACTTGCCGCACCCGTTCGCGCCGACGATCGCGGTGATGCGACCGGGCGGGATCACGAGGTCGAGACCCTCGACGATCGTGCGGTCACCGTATGACAGCGTCAGGCCTTCCGCCGACAGGCTGTGGGAATCGGTCATAGCGAGCCTCCGGAGCGGTTCGTCCTGATGAGGAGGGAGATGAGGAAGGGGGCGCCGAGCACGCCGGTGACGACCCCGACGGGGTACCGGCTGTCGAAGGCGAACTGACCCAAGAGGTCTGACAGCTGCACGAGCAGCGCGCCGACGAACGCGGACGGCAGCAGCAGCGAGCCGCCGGGGCCGACGATACGCGCCGCGATGGGGCCGGCCATGAACGCGACGAACGCGATCGGACCGGTGGCGGCGGTCGCGAACGCCAGCAGCGCGACGGCCGCGACGATGACCACCACTCGGGTGCCCTGAAGACGGATGCCGAGGCTCGCGGCTGCGTCGTCACCGAGGCGCAAGACGTTCAGGTCGCGACCCTTCGCCAGCAGCGCCGGAACGAGCACGACGCTTGCGATCGCGAGCGGGAGCAGCGTCGACCACGTCGCCCCGTTCAGGCTCCCGGTGAGCCAGCGCATCGCCGCCTGCAGGTCGTAGGCCGGGGCTTTCGAGAGCACGTAGGTGACCGCCGCGTCGAGCATGGCGGCGACGCCGATGCCGATGAGGATCAGACGCGTGCCGGCGAATCCGCCCTTGTTCGAGAGCAGGTAGATGGCGAGGGCGGTCGCGAGGCCGCCCACGACGGCGAGCACGGACACCGCGGTCTCGCTGAGCGACAGGATGACGATGCCGAACACCGCCGCCGCGCTCGCACCGGCGGTGATGCCGATGATGTCGGGCGACGCGAGCGGGTTGCGCAGCATCGTCTGGAACGTCACGCCCGCGATGCCGAACGCGAATCCCGCGAGGATCGCGAGGACCGCGCGCGGGAGGCGCAGCTCGCCGACGGTGAACGAGGCGCCGGGCACGGTCTGCCCGAGGACGACACGGACGACCTCGTCGAGGCCGTAGAACGTCTGCCCGATCATGAGCGACGCGACGAAGACCAGCATGACGCCGACGGCGAGGGCGGCGGTCACGATGACCCGGCGACGGCTGCGGCGCCGTCGTCCGATGACGACCGCCTGTGCCGCGGGACGGAGGAACGTGTCGGTGCTCACAGCTCGCGCACCTTCTGCCTGCGGACGATCCAGATGAAGAACGGGGCGCCGACGAGCGCCGTGAGGATGCCGACCTCGATCTCGTCCGGGCGGGCGATGACCCGGCCGACGATGTCGGCGGCGACGAGCAGCACCGCCCCCGCGACCGCCGAGAACGGGAGCAGCCAGCGGTGGTCGGTGCCGACGAGCAGGCGGCACAGGTGCGGGATGATCAGGCCCACGAAGGCGATGGGACCCGCGATCGCCACGGCCGCGCCGCACAGGATGACGGCGCCCGCCGACGCGATGAGCCGGGTGCGAAGGACGTGCTCGCCGAGGCCCGTCGCGACGTCGTCGCCGAGCGCGAGCGAGTTCATGCCGCGTGCGCAGACGAGGGTGATCACCGCGCCGATCGCCAGGATCGGCAGGATCGTCCCGATGCGATCCCAGGTCGCGCCGCCGACCCCGCCGATCTGCCAGAACCGGAAGGTCTCGAGCAGGTCGACGCGGGGGAGGAGCACGGCGCTCACGAGCGACATGAAGGCGGCCGAGGTCGCGGCACCCGCGAGCGCGAGCTTGAGCGGCGTCGCTCCGCCCCGGCCGAGGGAGCCGACCGTGTAGACGAACACGGCGGCGCCGCCGGCGCCGATGATCGAGGCGGCGATGAAGGCGTAGGGGTCCGACATGCCGAAGAACGCGATGCCGATGACGACCGCGAGCGCGGCGCCGCCGGAGATCCCGAGGATGCCGGGGTCTGCCAGCGGGTTGCGGGTCACCGCCTGCATGGCCGCGCCCGACATCGCCAGCGCCGCGCCGACGAGGATCGCGAGCAGGGTGCGGGGAACCCGGGCCACCACGGCGGCCTGTGCAACCCCGCTGGTGTCGCCGCCGAGGCCGGCGAGGATGTCGCTGAGCGCGACGTCGCGGACTCCGAATGCCACGCTCGCGACGCAGAGCATCGCGAGCACCGCGAACGACACCGCGAGCCACGCCAGTCGCACCGCTGCCGGGCGCCGCAGGGTTGCGGCATCCGGCAGCGGCGTACGCGTCTCGGTGACAGTCACCCGATCGAGCTCCTGGCCTGTCAGTCGGCCGTGAGGGCGTCGTTGAGCAGCGCGAAGTACTCGTCGACGCCCCAGCCGATCGACAGCGGAGACGGGTTGGCCGAGGCGGCGAGCGGGGTCGCCTCCTCGAGGATCGCGATGCGGCCCTCGGCGATCGCCGGGATCTGCGACAGCAGCGGGTCCGCCTGCAGCTGCGCGATGATCGAGCCGCTCGCGTCGCCGTAGGTGACGAACACGTCGACGTCGGCGAAGCGGTCGGCCTGCTCGGCGCTCACGGCGGTGTAGAACTGCACGCCGTCCGACTCCTCCTCGACGACGGCCGGCAGCGGGAAGCCGAGGCCCTCGAGGAAGCCGGGGCGCGTGTCGAGGCTCGTGTAGAAGCCGATCTGGCTGAAGTCCGACGGGTCGATGTATGAGAAGAGCACGCGCGAGTCGGCGAGCTCGGGGTAGTTCGCGAGCGCCGCGTCGACCTCGCCGTGCAGCTCCTCGATGAGGGCGTCCCCCTCCGCCGCGAGGCCGAGCGCCTGCGAGTTGAGACGGATCATGTCCTCGTACGACGTGCCCCACGCGACCTCGGGGTACGCGACCACGGGCGCGATCTTCGAGAGGGTGTCGTACTCCTCCTGAGTGAGGCCGGAGTACGCGGCGAGGATGACGTCGGGCTGCGTGTCGGCGACCGCCTCGAAGTCGATGCCGTCGGTCTCGTCGAAGAGGACCGGCGTGTCGGCGCCGAGCTCTTCCAGCTTTTCCTCGACCCAGGGCAGCACGCCGTCGCCGTCATCGTCGCCCCACGTGACCTCGGCCATGCCGACGGGCACGACACCCAGCGCGATCGGCACCTCCTGGTTCGACCACGCGACGGTGGCGACGCGCTCGGGCTGGGACTCGATGACCGTCTCGCCGTACGCGTGCTCGATCGTGACCGGGAATCCGGCTCCGGAAGCGGAGTCGGCGGTGTCGCCGGTGCTGTCGGCGGTCGCGCTCGCGCACCCGGCGAGGGCGATCGCGGCGGCGGCGAGCATCGCGGTGGCGGCGGCAGGGCGGTTGAGGCGCACGGAATCCTCCGATGAGTTGTTAGGTAAGGATGCCCTTAGCGAGGGCGCGGTAAGGCCAACCTTACCCAGCCGTTTCCCAGATTGCGAATCCGTCGCGTCACGCTCCCGCGAACGCGAAAGCCCCCGGCCGTGCAGCCGGGGGCTTTCGAGAGACGGATGCCTCGGGGTCGAGGCATCCGTCTCAGTTCTTGCTCTGGTCCGCCTTGCGGACGAGCGCCCACGCGCCGGGGATGATCGCGGCGGCGAGGGCCGCCTTGATGAGGCCGCCCAGGATGAACGGGAGGAGGCCGACGGCGAGCAGCTCGCCGAACGAGTAGTCCAGGCCCATCACGACGTTGAGGATGAAGGCCATGTACGGGATGCCGAACAGGAACGGCACGACGCTCGCGGCGGCGAAGCCGAGGAACGCGAGCCCGGGGCGGCGGTCCCACGCGCGCTCGGCGAACCAGCCGGCGACGAACGCCGAGAAGATGAAGCCGATCACGAACCCGAAGCTGGGCTTGCCGATCGCGGCGACGGTGCCGGTGAAGCCGGCGAAGACGGGGAGTCCCGCGAGGCCGACGAGCATGTAGGTCGTGAGGGCGGCCGCACCGCGCCACGCGCCGAGCGCGGCGCCGACGACGATGACACCCAGCGTCTGACCCGTGATCGGCACGGGCCACAGCGGGATCTCGACCTGGGCGAGGAGGGCGACGATGGTCGCGCCGGCGATGACGAGTCCGGCATCGAGGGCGAACGCGCGAGCGCGCGAGGACGGTCGGGCGATGACGTCGGCGAGGACGCGACGCGTACCGGCGGAGGCGGTCGGAGCGGCGGCGATGGATGACATGGGACTCAGCCTAGGGGGAGGTCGGAGAGGGTTCTTGGACGGGATCCACGAATGATCGGCCGATCCGCTGTCCGCCGGTGTTCCGGCGACGACCGAACCGGGCCCGTATACTGGGAGGCTGGCCGTTCGGCCACCTCCCCATCTCCATCGACGGATCGGACTTCCGCTGTGCTCGCCGTGCACGACCTCGAGATCCGCGTGGGCGCCCGCGTGCTCATGTCGGACGTCTCCTTCCGCGTCTCGGACGGCGACAAGATCGGTCTCGTCGGCCGCAACGGCGCCGGCAAGACGACGCTGACCAAGGTCCTCGCGGGCGATCTCATCCCCGCGGACGGCAAGGTCGAGCGCTCCGGCGAACTGGGCTACCTGCCCCAGGATCCGCGCTCGGGCGACCCCGAGATGCTGGCGCGGACGCGCATCCTCGACGCACGCGGCCTCGGCTCGCTCGCGATCGGCATGCACGAGGCATCCCTTGCGATGGGTGACGACGACGAGGCGGTCGCCGCGAAGGCGATGCGCAAGTACGCGAATCTCACCGAGCGCTTCGAGGCGCTCGGCGGCTACGCGGCAGAGGCCGAGGCGGCGTCCATCGCCCACAACCTCTCGCTGCCCGACCGCATCCTCGACCAGCCGCTGAAGACCCTGTCGGGTGGTCAGCGCCGCCGCATCGAGCTTGCGCGCATCCTGTTCTCGGACGCGCAGACGATGATCCTCGACGAGCCGACGAACCACCTCGACGCCGACAGCGTCGTGTGGCTGCGCGAGTTCCTCAAGGGCTACAAGGGCGGGCTCATCGTGATCTCGCACGACGTGGAGCTCGTCGGCGAGACGGTCAACCGCGTCTTCTACCTCGACGCGAACCGCCAGGTCATCGACGTCTACAACATGAACTGGAAGAACTACCTGCGCCAGCGGGTGGCCGATGAGGAGCGCCGCAAGAAGGAGCGCGCCAACGTCGAGAAGAAGGCCACCGTCCTGCAGCAGCAGGCGGCCCGGTTCGGCGCCAAGGCGTCGAAGGCCGCCGCGGCCCACCAGATGGTGGCGCGCGCCGAGAAGATGCTCGCGGGCCTCGACGAGGTGCGCCAGGAGGAGCGGGTGGCGAAGCTGCGCTTCCCGAAGCCCGCTCCCTGCGGCAAGACGCCGCTCATGGCCTCGGGCCTGTCGAAGTCCTACGGCTCGCTCGAGATCTTCACGGATGTGGACCTCGCGATCGACCGCGGCTCGAAGGTCGTGATCCTCGGCCTCAACGGTGCCGGAAAGACGACGCTGCTGCGCATCCTCGCGGGCGTCGACCAGCCCGACACCGGACAGCTCGAGCCCGGTCACGGTCTCAAGATCGGCTACTACGCGCAGGAGCACGAGAACCTCGACGTGTCGCGCTCGGTGCTCGAGAACATGATGTCGGCGGCGCCCGACATCACCGCCACCGACGCGCGCAAGGTGCTGGGGTCCTTCCTGTTCACCGGGGATGACGTGCTGAAGCCCGCCGGCGTGCTCTCCGGCGGCGAGAAGACGCGGCTGTCGCTTGCGACCCTCGTCGTGTCGTCGGCGAACATGCTGCTGCTCGACGAGCCCACGAACAACCTCGACCCCGCGTCGCGCGAGGAGATCCTCGGCGCGCTCGCCCACTACGAGGGCGCGGTGGTGCTCGTGTCGCACGACGAAGGTGCCGTCGAGGCGCTCAACCCCGAGCGCGTGCTCATCCTCCCCGACGGCGTCGAAGACATCTGGGGTCGCGACTACGCGGACCTCGTGTCGCTCGCGTAGCGCGTCGGCAACGCGCACAGCGGCGGAGGCCTTGCGCGACACGCGGCAAACGGATGCCTCGACCCGGCGTGTCGCCGAAGAACTCCGATTCTGTGCTCGGGGTCAGCGGCCGGCGGCGTCGAGCAGCGCGTCCTCGTCCTCGGCGTCGCGGTCGCGGCGACGGCGCGGTGCCGGCGGCGCGGTGGCCGGGGCATCCGTTCCGCCTGCCTCCGACGGGGCGTCCTCCGCATCCTCGCGACGGTGGCGGCGCTCGGTGCGGATGACATAGCCGATGAAGACGAATCCCATCACCGCGAACAGGATCCACTGGATCGCGTACGAGAGATGGGGCCCGGGGTCCTCGGACGGGGGCTCGAGGGCGCTCGGCGCGGTCGCCGGGGCCGGGTCCTCCGACACCATGACGCCGTAGGCGCTCCGCTCGAAGGCCTCGCGCGCGGTAGGCGAGATCGTGTCGGCGATGAGGCCGAGGTTGATCGTGGGGACCTGTCCCTCGGGCGCCGAGCGACCCGACGAGGGCAGGGGCTCGCCCGGGCGCAGGCGCACGACCACGGTCGCCTCGCCGGACGGGGGAGCCGGGATCGCGTCGGGGACGGGCTGGTCCTGGCCCGGCGGCACCCAGCCGCGGTCGACCAGCAGCACGCGGCCGTCGTCGAGGCGGAAGGGCACGAGCACCTCGAAGGCCGAGGTTCCGCCGTGCGGGCGGTTGCGCACCAGGAGCTGTTCGTCGGTCAGGTACGTCCCGGTGAGGGTCACCGGGTGCCATTCGTCACCGGGCGAGAAATCGCCGCCGGCAGGGAGGAGCTCGGCCAACGGCACCGGGACGGCGTCGTAGTTCTCGGCGACGAGCGCGAGCTGCCCGGAGCGCTCCTGGTTGCGCGTGAACTGCCAGTTCGACAGGAAGGCGCACGCGATCGCGAACACGACCGCGAGGGCGATGTAGATCGCCCAGCGGCCCGCGCGGGGCAGGCTCTGCATGCTCACGGAGCGCGGGCTCATCGGGCGGCCTCCGTCGGAGCGAGAGGCGCGACCCCCACCGGGAAGTCGCGTGCGGCGAGGAACTCGCGGAGGTACCCTACGTGCTCGTCGCACGCCACCCAGGTCTTGCGGCGGTCCTCCGCGTGGATGCGGGGATTGCGCCAGTCGATGCGCCAGCGCGCCGCGGCGCGGCAACCTGCGCGCGAGCAGACCGCGTCGGCGACCTGGTCGGGTCCGGCGTCGCTCATGCGGTCGGGTCCGCCTCGTCGGTGGGCTTGTCGTCCGTGCGCTCGTCGTCCGCCGGGATCGCCCGGGTCTCCTCGATGCGGATCACCGGGGTTCCGGTCGCAGCCGTCGTGGGTGCGGCGGGCAGCGCGGGCTCGGGATCCTCGCGGCGGTTGCGCCGCGCCTCCTGACCGACGTTCGCGGAGACGACTGCGATGTACGGCAGGAAGATCGCCGCGGCGCCGAAGAGCCACGTGTACCAGCCGTACGGCGTGATGACCACCATGAGGATGAAGCACGCGACGCGGATGCCCATCGTGATCAGGTAGCGGGTCGAGCGCGCGTCGACGTCGTCGCGCGGGGAACGCGGCAGGGATGTCGCCGACGGGGCGTGGCTCGAACTCTTCACGGTACTTCCAGGGTACGCCGGTTGCACCGCGTGATCGCCCCGGGAACGGGTCCCGGGGCGAGCGGTTTCAGGAGTACGTGCCGTACTGCCCGTACATCCCCACGAGGAAGGAGAAGAACAGGATCGCCGCGATGGTCCCGAGGATCGCGAGCCCCAGTCCCACCCAGCCGACGATGGTGCCGGCCAGCGCCATTCCGCGCCCCTGCTCGCCGTTCGTCTTGAGCTGGTTGAGCGACATGTGGCCGGTGATCACGCCCACGACCGAGCCGATGAACGGCAGGATGACGAAGGCCGAGATCGACGCGATGAGCGACACGATCGCCAGCGTGTTCGTCTTCGCGGGCGCGCCGTAGCCGTACGCGGGGGCTGCGCCGTACGCGGGAGCGGAGCCGTATGCCGGAGTGGCACCGTAGGCGGGCGCGCTGCCCGCGGGCGAGCCGTAGGCGGGCGGGGGATAGGCCCCCTGAGCGGGCGGAACCGGCGGGTACGAGCCCGGCTCCGGTGCGGGGTTCTGCGGGGTGTTGTCGCTCACGGGGCGGCCTTTCTTCGATGTCTGGGACCAGAGTCCCAGCGCCGCGGCGGGGGTGTCAAACACGCCGGCCGATCGGGGCGCCGCCGGTAGGCTGGTGCGGATCCGCCACAACCCCCGGGAGTGCCACCATGTCCACCGATCGCGTCGTCCTCGTCACCGGCGGAAACCGCGGCATCGGCCGCGCCATCGCGGAGCGCTTCGTCGCCGAGGGCTACAAGGTCGCCGTCACCGCGCGCTCCGGCGAGGGACCCGAGGGCACCCTCACCGTGCGGGCGGATGTGACGGATGCCGCAGCCGTCGACGCCGCCTTCACCGAGGTCGAGAACACGCTGGGCCCGGTCGAGATCGTCGTCGCGAACGCCGGCATCACGAAGGACACCCTCCTGCTGCGCATGACCGAGGACGACTTCGACAGTGTCGTCTCGACCAACCTCGGCGGCGCATTCCGCGTCGTCAAGCGCGCCTCCAAGGGGATGCTGCGCGCCCGCTGGGGCCGCGTCGTGCTGATCTCGAGCGTCGTCGGGCTGTACGGCTCGGCCGGTCAGATCAACTACGCCGCCTCGAAGAGCGCGCTCGTCGGGTTCGCGCGCTCGCTCACCCGTGAGCTCGGAGCCCGCGGCATCACGGCGAACGTCGTGGCCCCCGGCTTCATCGAGACCGACATGACGGCCGAGCTCTCGGACGACACGCAGGCCGAGTACAAGAAGAACATCCCCGCCGGGCGCTTCGCGTCGCCCGACGAGGTGGCCGGCGTCGTGACGTGGATCGCCTCGGACGACGCGGCCTACATCTCCGGCGCCGTGATCCCGGTCGACGGCGGCCTCGGCATGGGGCACTGACCGCAGCACTCCGCGCGACGTCGGCGTTCTCAGGCGATCGCCTGCAGGATCGCCTCGGCGACGGCGCCGGGCCGTGAGAACTGCGGCCAGTGGCCGGTCGGGTCTCCGGGGGAACCGAGCTCGATGATGTCGAGGTGCTCGAGGGCGGCGAGTTCGGCCGCCCAGGGCGGTGCCGCCGCGATGATCTCGCGGATCTGCGCCTCCGCCACCGTGCCGGTGATCATCGTCGCCGGAACGGCGCGCCGTCGCTCGTCGGTGAGCCGGATCGGATCGGTCGGCACCCGCTCGGGCACTGACTTCGCGCGTGCCGCGGCCTCCGCCCGCGTCTGCCGGTCGAGGTCGGCGATGTCGGGCTCGTCGAAGAAGTCCCAGCCGGGGAAGGGGATGACACCGTCGACGACGGGGAACTCGGAGATGGAGCCGCCGTCGCCGGGAGGGAACGTGTCGAGGAAAACGACCCGGGCGACCCGGTCGGGCCGCGCATCGACGGCGCCGTAGGCGACGTTGCCCCCGCCCGAATGACCGACGAGCACGACAGGGCCGTCGAGCCGATCGATCTGCGCGACCGTCGCGGCGATCCAGTCGGCGATGCCGATGCCCGCGGACTCCGTGGCGGAGGCGCCGACCCCCGGCATGGTGAGCGCGTGCGTGCGGTGGCCGGCGGCTTCGAGGGCGGGGTCGACGTCGCCCCACGACGACGCGTCGAGCCACAGCCCGGGAACGAGGATGATGTGCATGCTCCGACGCTACCGACGGCGCCCGACATCGGAACAGCCCCGCCTGGGGCGACGAGCGCGATTACGGCAGCAGCGGGATGACCTCGGCGAGGTCGACCGGACCGACGACCAGGTCGGCGCGTTCGCGCACCGCGGGCTTCGCATTGAAGGCGACGCCGAGCCCGGCGACGGCCATCATCTCGAGGTCGTTCGCGCCGTCGCCGATCGCCAGCGTGCGGCTGAGGGGCACGCCGCGCTCGTCGGCCCATTCGCGGAGGGCGGCGGCCTTGCCCGCAGCATCCACGATCCCGCCGTCCACTGCGCCGCTCAGCACGCCGTCCCGCGTGGCGAGCCGGTTGGCGCGCCACACGTCCACCCCGAGGTCGGGGGCGACCGTGTCGAGGATCTCGTGGAACCCGCCCGACACCACGCCCACGGCGCCGCCGCGCTCGTGCACCGCCGCGATCAGCTCGCGGACGCCCGGCGTGGGCTCGATGCGCGCGAGCACGCGCGCGAACGCCGCGACGGGCACGCCCTCGAGGGCCTCGACGCGGGAGCGCAGGCTGGTCGCGAAATCGACCTCGCCGCGCATCGCGGCCTCGGTCGCCGCCGCGACCTCCTCGCCGCGTCCTGCCTCATCGGCGATCAGCTCGATGACCTCGTTGCGGATGAGCGTGGAGTCGGCGTCGAGCACGACGAGGAAGCGGGCGGGCGCGGCAGGCATGCTCCCACGCTAGCCGGACCGGATGCCGCCGCTCGCCGTGTGTCAGCGCTCGACGCGGAACCCCTTGCCGACGACGGTGATGCCGCTGTCGGTGATCGTGAAGCCGCGCGCGAGGTCCTTGTCGCGGTCGACGCCGACCGTGGCGCCGTCCTCGAGCACCACGTTCTTGTCGAGGATCGCGCGGTGCACCCGGGCGCCCGCACCGACGTGCACGTGATCGAAAAGCACCGAGTCGGTGATCGTCGACCCGCCGCCGGCGAGCGTCCACGGACCCACCACGCTGCGCTCGAGGTGCGTGCCCGACAGCACCGACCCGAGCGACACGATCGAGTCGATCGCGTTGCCGATGCGGCCGACCGAATCGCGCACGAACTTCGCGGGCGGGGAGTTGACCGCCTGCGAGTGGATCGGCCAGTCCATGTTGTACAGGTTGAACACCGGCAGCGTCGAGATGAGATCGCGGTGCGCGTCGAAGAACGAGTCGATGGTTCCCACGTCACGCCAGTAGTACCGGTCGCGATCGGTCGAACCCGGCACGTCGTTGCGGTTCATGTCGTACACGCCGGCCTCGCCGCGGTCCACGAAGTAAGGGATGATGTCGCCGCCCATGTCGTGGTTCGACGTGGGCAGCTCCCCGTCGGACTCGACGGCCTCGATGAGCGCGTCGGTGTCGAAGATGTAGTTGCCCATCGAGGCGAGCACCTGGTTGGGCGCGTCGGCCAGGCCCACGGCGTTCTGCGGCTTCTCGAGGAACTCGCGGATGCGCATCGGATCCTCGGGGTCGACGTCGATCACGCCGAACTGGTTCGCCAGCGAGATCGGCTGACGGATGCCGGCGACCGTTGCCCGCGCGCCCGATTCGATGTGGGCGGCGAGCATCTGCCGGAAGTCCATGCGGTAGACGTGGTCCGCGCCGATGACGACCACGATGTCGGGCTGCTCGTCGTTGATGAGGTTGAGGCTCTGCAGGATGGCGTCCGCCGATCCCGAGAACCAGCGCTTGCCCAGGCGCTGCTGCGCGGGCACCGACGTGACGTAGGAGTCCAGGAGCGCCGACATGCGCCACGTCTGCGAGATGTGGCGGTCGAGGCTGTGGGACTTGTACTGCGTCAGCACCACGATCTGCCTCAGGCCCGAGTTGATCAGGTTCGAGATCGCGAAGTCGATGAGCCGGTACTGGCCTCCGAACGGGACGGCGGGCTTGGCGCGATCCGCGGTCAACGGCATCAGCCGCTTCCCTTCGCCGCCGGCGAGGATGATTCCGAAGACCTTGGGTGCAGCTGGCATGCGACCCACACTATGACGCGTTCCGGCCCGTGTACTAGCGTTCGACACATGCGAGTCGACATCGTCACCAAGGAGTACCCGCCGGAGATCTACGGCGGCGCCGGTGTGCACGTGACGGAGCTCGTCAAGGCGCTCCGCTCGAGCATCGATGTCCGGGTGCGCGCGTTCGGCGCCGCCCGCGACGAGGAGGGCACCACGTCGTACGGCGTTCCGGCGGAGCTGGGCGCCGCCAACGCCGCGGTGCAGACGCTCGGCACGGATCTCGAGATCGTGACGGATGTCGCGGGCGCCGACGTCGTGCACAGCCATACCTGGTACGCGAACTTCGCCGGGCACCTCGCGTCGCTGCTGCACGGCATCCCGCACATCGTGACCGCCCACAGCCTCGAGCCGCTGCGCCCGTGGAAGGCCGAGCAGCTCGGCGGCGGCTACGCCGTCTCGAGCTGGATCGAGAAGTCGGCGTACGAGGGCGCCGCGGCCATCGTCGCGGTGAGCAACGGCATGCGCGAAGACATCCTGCGCAGCTACCCGGCGCTCGACCCCGGGCGCGTCCGCGTGATCTACAACGGCATCGACGTCGAGGCGTGGCACCCCGTCGAGGACCCCGCGCTGCTGGCCGAGCTGGGGATCGACCCGGCGAAGCCGTCGGTGGTCTTCGTCGGCCGCATCACGCGCCAGAAGGGCCTGCCGTACTTCCTCCGCGCCGCCGAGCGCCTGCCCGCCGACGTGCAGGTGATCCTCGCCGCCGGCGCGCCCGACACCCCGCAGATCATGGCGGAGGTCGAAGAGCTCGTCCGCGGGCTCCAGGAGACCCGCGAGGGCGTGGTGTGGCTCGATCGGATGCTCTCGCGCCACGAGCTGTGCACGATCCTGAGCGCGGCGACCACCTTCGTCTGCCCGTCGGTCTACGAGCCGCTCGGCATCGTGAACCTCGAGGCGATGGCCTGCGGCGCCGCCGTCGTCGGGACGGCGACCGGCGGCATCCCCGAGGTCGTCGTCGACGGTGTCACAGGGCGCCTCGTGCCCATCGAGCAGGTGCAGGACGGCACAGGCACCCCGACGGACCCCGAGCAGTACGTGTCGGACCTCGCGCGTGTGCTCACCGAGGTCGTGAGCGATCCGGAGCGCGCGCGCGAGTACGGCGCCGCCGGACGGAAGCGCGCGACCGAGGATTTCAGCTGGCAGCGCATCGCCGACCAGACGGCCGCGCTGTACGCGGAGGTGGTCTCCGGCGGCCGATAGGCTGTCAGCATGCCCCAGGTGCTCGAGTTCTCCGACGTCGTCGTCCGCCGAAACGCCCGGAACATCGTCGACCACCTGAACTGGACGATCAACGACGACGAGCGCTGGGTGGTCCTCGGACCCAACGGCGCCGGCAAGACCACCGTGCTCCAGATGGCCGACACGCTGCTGCACCCCACGTCGGGCGTCGTGACCATCCTCGGCGAGCGTCTCGGCCGCACCGACGTCTTCGAACTGCGGCCCCGGATCGGGTTCGCGTCCTCCGCGATGGCGCGTCGCGTGCCGCCGGAGGAGACCGTGCTCAACGTCGTCCTGACGGCGGCGTACTCCGTGCTCGGCCGCTGGCGCGAGGACTACGAGGACATCGACGAGCGCCGCGCGCTGCGCGTGCTCGCGGAGTGGAAGCTCGACCACCTCGCCGACCGCACCTTCGGCACCCTCAGCGACGGCGAGCAGAAGCGCGTGCAGATCGCCCGTGCCGTCATGACCGACCCCGAGCTGCTGCTCCTCGACGAGCCGACCGCCAGCCTCGACCTGGGCGCGCGCGAAGAGCTGCTGATCCTGCTCGGCGGCTACGCCCAGGCGCCGACGACGCCGGCGATGATCATGGTCACGCACCACGTCGAGGAGATCCCCATCGGATTCACCCACGTGCTGCTGCTGCGCGACGGCCAGGCCGTGGCATCCGGTCCGATCCGCGAGACCCTCACCGCCGAGGCGCTCACCGACACGTTCGGCGTGCCGATCCGCCTCAGCGAGGAGGGCGGCCGCTTCGCGGCACGCGCCGCGCACTGAGCCCCGAGAGACTGCCGGTTCGGCGTCCGCGCGGGAGACTGGTAGAATCTCTCTTTGGTGCATTCGCACCCCAGACTTTGACCGCCCTGGCAAAATCCAGGGCACCATCCTCAAAGGACCATCATGAAGACTGACCTCCACCCGGACTACCAGGCCGTCGTGTTCCGTGACCTCGGCTCGGGCGAGACCTTCCTCACCCGCTCGACGGTGACCAGCGACAAGACGATCGAGCTCGACGGTGTCGAGTACCCCGTCATCGACGTCGAGATCTCGTCGGCCTCGCACCCGTTCTACACGGGCAAGCAGCGCATCATGGACTCGGCCGGCCGTGTCGAGAAGTTCAACCAGCGCTTCAAGAACTTCGGCGGCTCCAAGTAAGCCTCAGCTCTTCCGGAAGACCCCGCTTCGGCGGGGTCTTCTGCGTTTCCGGGACGGGCGGGCGACGCCGGTCAGCGGATCGGCCAGCGACCGTCGAGACGGTCGTCGGGATCGATCCTCCCGATGCGGATGAAGTACTCGGTGAGGCTCTCCGCCTGGGCACGGGCCCAGCCGATCTGGCGGGTGTGCAGTTCGTGCGCCGTGTCGGGCAGCCACGGCGCGAATCGCTCCGCGAGCGCCTGCGCGACGCGGCCGGCAGCGACCGCGTCGGCCGATGCCTCGTGCGCGGCGTCCAGTCGCACGGCGTAGTGTGCGGCGACGACCTCCAGCGTGCGCTTGCCTTTGCGCCACCGGTCGTACGCCTTGTCGACGACGAGGGGATCGATCACGGGCGACGGATCCTCGATCGGCGCGATGTCGTGCCGCAGCGACTCGTGCTTCAGCAGTGAGAAGTCGAACGGCGCGTTGTAGGCGACGACGGGGATTCCGGCATCGAGCAGGGCGCGGACGGCCGTGACCACTTCGTCGACCACCTCGGCGGCCGGTCGGCCGTTCGCGCGGGCGTGCTCCGTGGAGATGCCGTGGATCGCGCTCGCGCCGTCGGGGATCTCGACGCCGGGATCGGCCAGCCAGTCGCGGGCGCGGATGACGCAGCCCGATGCATCCAGCAGACCCACGTGGGCCGTGACGATGCGATCGGCGGCGACATCGATGCCGGTGGTCTCGAGATCGAACACCCCGACCATGCGCACCCAGTCCGGCGCATCCCACAGCGGCAGCTGTTCGGGATGCGGGCGGCTCATGCCGTTCACGGTATGCGTCGCCTCCGACATCCGGGGGCAGGCACTCCGCGCACAGCCGGGACCCGGGGGAGTCCTCGTAGACTCGACGGGTGACAGCGCCCAACCCGTACGCCCCGCTCCTCGACGTGATCCCGGTCGAGCGGCGCGAGGCCGCCGTTCTCGGCGGCACGACGGCGTATTGGGTCTACGGTCCCGCCGACGCCGAAGCGACCATCGTCGCGGTGCACGGATTCCGCGGCGAACACCACGGTCTCGAGCCGGTCGTCGCGCACCTCCCGAGCGTCCGCGTGATCTCACCCGACCTTCCCGGCTTCGGCGAGACGGCGCCCGTCCCGGGCCGCACCCACGACCTCGACCTCTACGCCGAGTGGCTCCGTGAGTTCGCCGCGGCGGTCGCACCGGGATCCGTGATCCTCGGGCACTCGTTCGGCTCGATCGTCGTCGCGGCGGCCGTCGCCGGCGGCCTCGGGACGCCGCGGGTGATCCTCGTGAACCCGATCGGCGCTCCGGCGCTGGAGGGCCCGAGAGGCATCCTCACGAGGCTGGCGGTCTTCTACTACTGGGCAGGCGCGAAGCTGCCGAAGCGGCTCGGCGAGGCCCTGCTGCGCAACGGGCTCATCGTGCGGGTGATGAGCGTGTCGATGGCGAAGACCAAGGACTCCGGCATCCGTCGATTCGTGCACGATCAGCACGACACCTACTTCTCACGCTTCGCCGACCGCGACGTGCTGCACGACGCCTTCGTGGCGTCGGTGTCGAACGACGTGCGCGCGTTCGCACCGCGCATCGCCCAGCCGACGCTGCTGGTCGCCGCCGTGAGGGACGACATCACGCCCATCGAAGCCGAACGCATGCTCGCGAGGATGTTCCCGGACGCGGAGCTGGTGGAGATCCCCGACGTCGGGCACCTCATCCACTACGAGACGCCGGCGGCAGCCGCCGACGCGATCACGCAGTTTCTCGCGCCTTCCGACGCCGGTACGCGTTGACGTTCATGCGGTTGCCGCAGTTGCCGGTGTCGCAGTAGCGCTTGGAGCCGTTCTTCGAGTAGTCGATGTAGACGGAGTCGCAGTCGTCCGCGGAGCAGATGCGCACCCGGTCGTACTCGTCGGAGCGGATGACGTCCACGAAGGCCATCGCCGCCTCGACGAGGATGCGGGTCGCGAGCGGTGCATCGTCGCTCGTGGCGTGCACGTGCCAGTCGAAGCCGTCATGGCGGACGAGGCGGGGCAGTGCGCTGCCGTCTGCGAGCATCTCGTTGACCAGCGGGACGGCGCCGTCGCGGTCGACCTCCCACAGCTGCCGCAGACGCGGGCGGATCGCACGGATCGCCGCGAGCTCCTGCTCCTCGCGCCGGATGAGCCCCGTGTACGGGTTCACCACCAGGTACTCGTCGAACTCTTCGAGGGTGGTGAGCGTGTCCTCGTCGTCGTAGCCGGGCAGCGTGTTGACCAGGTAGGCGGCCGCGCGGAGGCTCAGCTCCGTGTCACGAATGAAAACCACGTTGACTCCTGACATACAGTTCCACTACTGTCACCAGTGTAAGCAGTGTTCACCCCTGACAGCCGGATGCCGCCCATGACCGTCTCGACCGCGTCCCTTCCCGTCATCGCCCCGAGCGCGGCCTTTCGCGCGCACGCGCGAATGCGCACCAGCGGGCTCGTGATGGGCGTCGCCTCGGCGCTGGCGTTCTCGTCGAGCGGTCCCTTCGTGAAGCCCCTGCTCGAGGCCGGCTGGTCGCTCGGGGCGGCGCTGCTGGTTCGCATGGGAGTCGCCGGCCTCGTGCTCTCGCCGGCGCTGTTCCTCGCGATCATGCGGCAGCGCGGCTTCCTCAAGCGGCACTGGCGGCTCATCGTCGGCTTCGGCCTGATGCCGGTGCTGGGCTGTCAGCTCTTCTTCTTCTCGGCGATGCAGCGGATGCCGGTGGCCGTGGCGCTGCTGATCCAGTACCTCGCGCCGGTCATGCTCGTCGTCGCGATCTGGGTGCGCACGCGCACAGCGCCGTCGGCGCTCGTGCTGTGGGGCTCCGCGGTCGCGATGGTCGGCCTGGTGCTCGTCGTCGACATCTCGGGCGCCTCGTTCGACCTGATCGGAACGCTGCTCGCCCTCGCCGCCGCGGTGTGCGTGTGCGCGTACTTCGTGATCTCGGAGCGGGCCGGCGACGACCTGCCGCCGCTCGCGTTGGCCGCCAGCGGCCTGCTCACCGGTGCGATCGTCATGGGCGTGCTGTGCCTCACCGGCATCATGCCCTTCCAGGCGCCGGCGGTCGATGTGGTGCTCGCAGGCGTAGCGGTGCCGTGGTGGATGCCGCTGTTCTGGGTGGCCGCGATCGCGACGACGCTGGGCTACGCGCTGGGCGTGATGGCCGTCCCGCGCATCGGCTCGCGGGTCGCCTCGTTCGTCGGGCTCTCGGAGGTGCTGTTCGCCCTCATGTTCGCGTGGGTCTTCCTCGCCGAGGTGCCCGCGCCCATCCAGTTCGTCGGTGGGGCGCTGATCCTCGTCGGCGTGGTTCTCGTGCGCGCCGACGCGTCGTCGACCGGAAACCCGAAGGGCGCCGCGGCTACGACTCCCGTCGTGCCAGCTCCATGAGCGGCGTCACGCGATGGGCGATCACCTCGCCCATCACGAGCGACGTCTCGGTGCGCTCGACACCCTCGATCGCGAGGATGCGGGCGTCGGTGTCGAAGAGGTGCTGGGTGTCGCGGCACGCGACACGCACCAGCAGATCCACCTGACCGGACAACCCGTGCGCCTGCACGACCTCCGGGACGCGGGCGAGTTCGACGGCGATGCGGGGCAGATCGGCCTGACGCACGATGACGCTGATGAACGCCTCGATCGGGAACCCGAGAGAGGCGGACGAGATGGCTCGCTCGTACGACAGGAAGACCCCCGCCTTCTCCAGGCGCGACATGCGCGCCTGGACGGTGTTGCGCGAGAGGCCGAGTCGTTCGGCGAGTGCGACGACGGTCGCGCGCGGGTCGGCGGAGAGCGCTGCCAGCAGCTCCAGGTCGACGTGATCGAGGGCACTCATAGTGCGAAACGTTAGCACGCCTTTTATAGGCGTGAGTTGTCAACATGCTCAAGAAGTCCTCGAATGCTTGAGCGAGGTGCGATGCGGACGTACCGTTGAAGCAGCCGGCGAAGTGGCCGGCGCACGCGAAGCGGCTCCTCACGAGGGGGCCCGCAACGAGGAGTGATGACGATGACGCACACCCTGACACCCACAGCGGATCTCGCCACCGATATCGAGGATGTCGCGCGACTGCTGACCCCTGACGGCGAGCGCATCGCCGACCCCGAGCTCGATCGCTGGGTGGCCGACGTCGACGCCGCGACACTGCGCGGCCTCTACCGCGACATGGTTCTCCTGCGGCGCATCGACACCGAGGGCGTCGCTCTGCAGCGGCAGGGCCAGCTGGGCCTGTGGCCGCCTTGTCAGGGCCAGGAGGCCACCCAGATCGGCACCGCACGCGCCCTCCGCGCCGATGACTTCGCCTTCCCGAGCTACCGCGAGACCGGCGTCGTCTACGCCCGTGGCGGCAAGCCCGCGGACTTCGTGCTCGCCTGGCGTGGCGAGGAGCACTCCACCTACAACCCCTACGACATCAACACCGCCACGCAGCAGATCATCATCGGCGCGCAGGCGCTGCACGCGGTCGGTTACGCGATGGGCGTGCAGCGCGACGGCACCGACCAGGTGTCGGTCGCCTACTTCGGCGACGGCGCGTCGAGCCAGGGCGACGTCAACGAGGCGATGGTGTTCGCCTCCTCCTTCCGTGCGCCCGTGGTGTTCGTGTGCACCAACAACCAGTGGGCGATCTCGGAGCCCGTCACGGTGCAGGCGAAGTTCCCGATCGCCGGGCGTGCCCCGGGCTTCGGCATCCCCAGCATGCGCGTCGACGGCAACGACGTGCTGGCGTGCTTCGCGGCGATGCGCTGGGCGCTCGACAACGCGCGCCGCGGCAACGGCCCCGCCTTCATCGAGGCGGTCACCTACCGCATGGGTCCGCACACCACGTCGGACGACCCGACCCGGTACCGCGACAAGGAAGAGGTCGAGAAGTGGCGCCGCCGCGACCCGATCGCGCGCGTCGAGGCACTCCTGCGGTCGCGCGGCGAGTTCGACGAGGCGTTCGTGACGAGCGTCGAGCACGATGCCGATGCCCTCGCCGCGGCCGTGCGCGAGGCGGCGACGACCGCGAAGACCCGCGACCCGCTGACCGTGCTCGACAACGTCTACGCGGAGCCCCACTCGGGCCTCGCGGAGCAGCGCGAATGGTTCGGCGCGTACCTCGACGGGTTCGCCCCGGCAGCCGAGGGGGTGCGACGATGACGCAGCTGACGATGGCGAAGGCCATCAACGAAGGACTCCGCCGCGCGATGGCGGAGGACGACAAGGTCCTCGTCATGGGCGAGGACATCGGAAAGCTCGGCGGCGTCTTCCGCATCACCGACGGCCTCCTCGACCAGTTCGGGGCGCAGCGCGTGGTCGACACGCCGCTCGCCGAGGCCGGCATCATGGGCACCGCCGTGGGGCTCGCGTTCCGCGGCTACCGGCCCGTCGTCGAGATCCAGTTCGACGGCTTCGTGTACCCGGCGTTCGACCAGATCGTGTGCCAGGTCGCGAAGCTGCACTACCGCACGCGCGGCAATGTGAAGATGCCGATCACGATCCGCATCCCGTGGGCAGGTGGCGTGGGTGCCGCGGAACACCACTCGGAGTCGCCCGAGGCCTACTTCGTGCACACGTCGGGCCTGCGTGTGATCGCGGTGTCGAACCCGCAGGACGCCTACGTCATGCTGCGGCAGGCGATCGCGTCCGACGACCCGGTGGTCTACTTCGAGCCCAAGCGGCTGTATCACACCAAGGGCGAGGTCGACCTCGACGTCCAGCTCGCGGACGCCCCGCCGATGGGCCTGGCCCGCGTGGCCCGCGAGGGCAGCGACGTCACGCTGCTGACCTACGGCTCACAGGTGCTCACAGCCCTGGACGCCGCCACGGCGGCCGAGGACGACGGCGTCTCGATCGAGGTCATCGATCTGCGCTCGATCTCGCCGGTGGACTACCGCACGGTGACCGCCTCCGTCCGCAAGACCGGGCGCGTCGTGGTCACCCACGAGGCCGCCCGCGAGGCGGGCGTCGGCGCCGAACTGGTCGCGAGCGTCACCGAGCGCTGCTTCAACTATCTCGAGGCGGCGCCGCAGCGCGTCACCGGGCATGACATCCCTTACCCGCCCGCGAAGCTCGAGAAGCACCACCTGCCGGACCTCGACCGGATCCTCGACGCCGTCGACCGCGTCATGGACCGGCCGAACAGCCTGAGCGGGGTGCTGGACTGATGGCGATGCAGGACTTCACGCTCCCCGACCTCGGGGAAGGACTCCCCGAAGCCGAGCTCGTGCAGTGGCTCGTCGCCGTCGGCGACACGGTCACCCTCAACCAGACCATCGCCGAGGTCGAGACCGCGAAGGCCGTCGTCGAATTGCCGTCCCCGTACGCCGGCACCATCACGGCACTGCACGCCGAAGCGGGCGATGTCGTCGCGGTCGGCTCGGTGCTGATCTCCTTCGACCTCGGCGGAACGGATGCTGCGTCGCCGGCGCCTGCCTCGGAAACACAAGCCTCCGCCCCGGAGCTCGCGGCGAGCGCTCCGGCCGAGGCGGCGAAATCCGAGCCCAACCTCGTGGGCTACGGCGCCACGCCCCAGGGGGCCGGGCGCCCGCAGCGCCGCGCGCGTGTCGCGGGCTCGGTGGCCGCGGCATCCGACACCGCCGTCCTCGAGGCGGCTCCGCACGACGCGATCCAGTTCGCCGACGTCGTGGAACGCCCGGTCGAGCGCCCGCGTTCGACACCGCCGGTGCGGCAGCTCGCCAAGCAGCTGGGCATCGACCTGGCCCTCGTCGAGGCGAGCGGCGCGTCCGGCGTCATCACGCGTGCCGACGTCGAGGCCTACGCGACCCGCGTGGGCGCCACGGCGACGGCGCCGGCTGCGGCCGAGCCCGTCGAGACCTTCGAGATGCCGATGCCGGCCGCCGCGGGGGAGCGCACGACGCGCACGCCGATCCGCGGGGTGCGGCGCATGACCGCGGACGCGATGGTGCGCAGCGCCTTCACCGCTCCGCACGTCACGACGTTCCTGACGGTCGACGTGACGGCGACGAGCGAGCTCATCGCCTCGCTGAAGGGCGACCGCGACCTGCAGGAGCATCGGATCGGGATCATGGCTGTGGCGGCGAAGGCCGTGTGCCTCGCGCTGGGCCGCCACCCCGGCCTCAACTCGAAGTGGGACGACGAGGCGGGCGAGATCGTCGAACACCACTATGTGAACCTCGGCATCGCCGCCGCGACCGGGCGCGGGCTCGTGGTGCCGAACATCCGCGATGCCCAGGAGCTGACGCTGGCCGAACTGGCCGACGCCATCCGCGGGCTCGCGGAGACCGCGCGCGCGGGCAAGACGTTGCCGGCCGACATGATGGGCGGCACGTTCTCGATCACGAACGTCGGTGTGTTCGGCGTCGACGCCGGGACGCCGATCATCAACCCCGGAGAGGCGGGCATCCTCGCGCTCGGCGCGGTGCGCCGCCAGCCCTGGGAGCATCGCGGCGAGATCGCGCTGCGCGATGTCATGACGCTCGCTCTGTCGTTCGATCACCGGCTGGTCGACGGCGAGCAGGGGTCGCGGTTCCTGGTCGATGTCGCGGGCATCCTCCGCGAGCCCGGGCGTGCGATGCTGTTGCGCTGACGAGCCGCTGACCGGCCGGCACCTTGGGGGCCGGCCGGTCAGTCCATCTTCGGGTAGAAGAGTCCGAGCCCGTGCTTGTGCAGCACGTCATATACCTCGGCGTAGGTCTCCGGCTCCGCGGAGCCGGGAGCCGCATAGCGCGCGAGCAGCAGACCCAGCAGGCCGCGTCCGGGCGGGCTGAGCGGCTTGTGCCTGTGGGGGCCGTGCTCGAGGTCGCTCACCTCGTCCTCGGCCGGATTCGGCGGCACGTACATCGGGTGCACCACCGGCCAGGTGGCGGGGTCGCGGGGAGTGTCGAGGTTCACGATCGAGAACAGGTCGCGCGCCTCAGCGTCGCGCCTCGTCAGCGGACGCAGCCCGTGCAGCCGGGCCAGCGTGGCGACCACCGCCGCGTGATGCATCTCGTCGTGCACGATCGTGCCGGCCCGCGTGTAGGCCGACACCGCGATCGCCGGCACGCGCACCCCGAGACGGTCGAACGCGAAGCCCATCTCGCCAGGTTCGTCGTCGGCGACGGGGGGCGTCGCCGCGGGAGGCGGCACGTGGTCGTACGTCCCGCCGTGCTCGTCGAAGGTGATCAGCAGCATCGTGTTCATCGCGTTCGATCCGTCCGCCGTCGCGCTCGCCTTGATCGCGTCGTAGACGTCGGCCACGAGCTTCTCGCCCGCGCGCACGTCGGACACGGCGGAGTCGACGACCGTGGAGCCGTCGACATCGCTCTCGCGGAGGGCGCCGAACGGCGGATGGAAGTCGTTGTGGTTGTAGACGAGCCGCGGCTCGATGAACGCGTACGCCGGCAGCTTGCCCGCCTTCGCGTCGTCGAAGAACTCCGACATGTGGCCGAATCGCCCGGTGCGCCAGTGCTTCTCCAGCACCGGGGCGTGCAGGATGCCGGTGAGCGAGACGAGCTGCATCTCGTCGAAGTACACCTTCCAGGGGATTCCGGCTTCCTCGAGCCGGTTGAAGATCGTCGGCGTCGTGGCGGCGTCGAGCCACTTGTCGTAGCCTCCGCCGTGCTTGTTGGTGACGAAGCCGTGCGACGTCGACGCGTGGAAGAACGAGCGGTTGCAGTACGTCTGCGACGGCACCGCCGCGAACCACGCGTCGAAGACCGCGAAACCCTTCGCGAGGGTCGACAGCACCGGGAGCTGCTCGGGGGAGAAGCCGCCCATGATGTGCGACGCATCGTCGATCGTGGGCTCCTTGCCGTGGCGCAGCCGCGTCAGGTTGTTCCAGTAGTCGTGGAGGAAGCCCTCCATCGTCGGCGCGGTGCCGGACGGCGGCGCGTTGAACGGGGCGGCCATGTCGCCCACCTGGCTCGCGGCGTTGTCCCGCGGGTCGACCACGCCGAACAGCTGCGTGTTGACGTGCGGGAACTCCTCGCCGGGATCCGGGTCGGGCCGAGCCATCACGTCGTCGGTGGGTCCCGAATAGGCGTGCACGGCGACGCGCTCGCCGGAGGGCGCGGTGTTGGCGTAGTCGCCGAACGCGAGCCCGTCGAAGGTGGCGCCCTCTGGCAGGTTCTCGGGCGTGTAGAGCCATCCCAGGAGGTTGTCGAACGACCGGTTCTCGCCCATCAGGACGACGACGTGATCGAAGCCCGGCTCTGATCGCGGCGGCACGGCGCCGAAGTCGACCGACCCCTCGCGATACCCGATCGTGTGGCCGATGGAGGCGCCGGCCGCGGCGCCCACGGCGCCGCCCACGACCAGGCCCGCCGCGGCGACACCGCCGAGCTTCAGGAAGTCCCGCCGCGAGCTGGCGTCGCCCGACGCCGGCGCACGCGACTCCGCGGGCGTGTCGGTGGCGTCGACGTGCCTCGCCCCGGCGTCGTCGTGCTGGCCATGCCCCGTCATGGTCCGTCCAGACTATGCCCCTCGGCGGCCTCAGGCGGTCAGTGAGGCGTGCGCCATCGTGCGCAGGATGCCGCGTATATCGCGTTCGCCGGGGCGCGACCGCGACGCGCGAACCGTGTGGGGCGTCGAGTTGATGAGGCCGAAGCAGGCGTGTGCGCGCACGCGCAGGTCGTCCTCGTCCCGGTCCGGGTGGACGGTGGAGAGGATGCCGATCCACACCTCCACGTACTCCCGCTGCAGACGGCGCACGGTGTGGCGGTCGTCGTCGCTGAGGCTCGCGAGATCGCGGTCCTGCACGCGGATGACGTCGGCGTCGCGCAGCGCGAACTCCACGTGGAAGGCGATGATCGCGTCCAGCTGGTCGGCGGCCTCGTGATGAGCCGAGATCACCGTGCGCCCGCCCGCCAGCAGCCGCTCGCTCACCTCGACGAGGATGGCGCCGAGCAGCGCCTGCTTGTTGGCGAAGTGGCGGTAGAGGGCGGGACCGCTGACGCCGACGGCTCCGCCGATGTCTTCGAGACTGACGCCGCTGAAGCCGCGTTCGGCGAAGAGGGCCGCCGCCTCGTGGAGGATCGCCGCGTGGCGGTCGGCCTTCGCGCGATCGCGATCGGTCACACCGTTCGTCATCTGCTGCTCCGCTTGTAAATCCAGTTAAGGCTCGCTAACCTGAACCTCAGTTAGTGAACACTAACCAATCCGATCGCGTCTCGACAACGGACGTGATCCGATCGTGACGTCGAGGAAGATGCGCGGGAGATCCGGATGAGCGTGCTGAGCACCACCGCGGTGCACGACGAGGCCTTCGCGCGCACGCGCGACGCCCAGCGGGACCTGGCCCAGAAGCTGCGGGAGCGGCTGGCAGCAGCATCCGTCGGCGGACCCGCCGCGTCGCGCGAGCGGCATGTCGCGCGCGGCAAGCTGCTGCCGCGCGACCGTGTGACACGCCTGCTCGACGAGGGGAGCCCGTTCATCGAGGTCGCGCCGCTCGCCGCGGAGGGCCTCTACGACGGCGAAGCCCCCGCCGCGGGCGTGATCGCGGGGATCGGGCTGGTGCACGGGCGGCATTTGATGGTGGTGTGCAACGACGCGACGGTCAAGGGCGGGACGTACTACCCGCTCACCGTCAAGAAGCACCTGCGGGCGCAGGAGATCGCCCTCGAGAACCGCCTGCCCTGCGTCTACCTCGTCGATTCCGGCGGCGCTTTCCTGCCGATGCAGGACGAGGTGTTCCCCGACCGCGATCATTTCGGCCGCATCTTCTTCAACCAGGCACGGCTGTCGGCGGCGGGCATCCCGCAGATCGCCGCCGTGCTCGGCTCGTGCACCGCCGGCGGCGCCTACGTGCCCGCGATGAGCGACGAGACGGTGATCGTGCGCGGCCAGGGCACGATCTTCCTCGGTGGCCCGCCCCTGGTGAAGGCCGCGATCGGCGAGATCGTGACCGCTGAGGAGCTCGGCGGGGGAGAGCTGCACGCCCGCCGCTCCGGGGTCGTCGACCACCTCGCCGAGGACGACGAGCACGCGCTCGAGATCGTGCGCGACATCGTCGCGACCCTGCCGGCGCCGGCGGAACCCGCGTGGGAGGTCGTTCCGGCGGTCGAGCCGGTGGCCGAGGCATCCGATCTGTACGGAGTCGTGCCGGTCGACGTGAACCAGCCCTACGACGTGCGCGAGGTGATCGCGCGGCTCGTCGACGGCAGTGAGCTGCACGAGTTCAAGCGCGAGTACGGCGACACGCTCGTCACCGGCTTCGCGCGCATCCACGGGCACCCCGTCGGCATCGTCGCCAACAACGGCGTGCTGTTCAGCGAGTCCGCTCAGAAGGGCGCCCACTTCATCGAGCTGTGCGATCAGCGCGGGGTGCCGCTGCTGTTCCTGCAGAACATCTCGGGCTTCATGGTGGGACGCGACGCCGAGGCGGGCGGCATCGCGAAGGACGGCGCCAAGATGGTCACTGCCGTCGCGACCACACGGGTGCCGAAGCTCACGGTCGTCATCGGCGGGTCGTTCGGCGCCGGCAACTACTCGATGTGCGGACGCGCGTACTCCCCCCGGTTCCTCTGGACGTGGCCGGCGAGCCGGATCTCCGTCATGGGCGGCCCCCAGGCCGCCTCCGTCCTCTCGACGGTCAAGCGCGACCAGCTCGAGGCGCGCGGCGAAGAGTGGTCCACGGCGGAGCAGGCGGACTTCGAGGCCCCGATCCGCGCCCGATACGAGGAGCAGGGCGACCCGTATTACGCGACCGCCCGGCTGTGGGACGACGGCGTGGTCGACCCGCTCGACACCCGGGACCTCCTGGGCCTCGCGCTCGACGTCGTCGCGCGCACCCCGCTCCCCGAGCCGCGCTTCGGCGTCTTCCGGATGTGAATCATGAACACTTCTGACCCTTCGCGGACCGCCGTGCGCGAGTCTGCGGCATCCGATGCCCTGTTCGACACCGTCCTGGTGGCCAACCGCGGTGAGATCGCCCGCCGGGTGATCCGCACGCTCCGGCGCCTCGGCATCCGCTCGGTCGCCGTCTACAGCGATGCCGACGCCGACGCGCCGCACGTGAGCGAGGCCGACGAGGCCGTCCGCATCGGGCCCGCCGCGGCCGCGCAGTCGTACCTCGACATCGGCGCCGTGGTCGCCGCGGCGGTCGCGAGCGGCGCGCAGGCCGTCCACCCGGGCTACGGCTTCCTGTCGGAGAACGTCGCTTTTGCACGCGCCTGCGCCGAGGCGGGAATCGTCTTCATCGGGCCCGGCGAGCGTGCGCTCGAGGTGATGGGCGACAAGATCCGTGCGAAGGAGCACGTGTCGTCGTACGGCGTGCCGACGGTGCCCGGGTTCAGTGCGGCGGGGATGACGGATGCTGAGATCACGGCGTCCGCCGAGCGTGCGGGCTTCCCCCTCCTGGTGAAGCCGTCGGCGGGCGGCGGCGGCAAGGGGATGCAGGTGGTGCGCTCGGCCGCGGAGCTGCCGGACGCGCTCGCGACCGCGCGCCGCGTCGCGGCCGCCGCGTTCGGCGACGACACGCTCCTCCTCGAACGGCTCATCGAACGCCCGCGGCACATCGAGGTGCAGGTGCTCGCCGATGCGCACGGGAGCGTCGTCCACCTCGGCGAGCGCGAGTGCACGCTGCAGCGCCGCCACCAGAAGGTGATCGAGGAGGCGCCGTCCCCGGCGGTCGACGCCGACACCCGCGCCCGCCTGGGCGCGGCGGCCTGCGCGGCCGCGGCATCCGTCGACTATCGCGGGGCAGGCACGGTCGAGTTCCTGGTCGCAGCCTCCCGGCCCGACGAGTTCTTCTTCATCGAGATGAACACGCGCCTGCAGGTCGAGCACCCCGTCACCGAGCTTGTGACCGGCTTCGACCTGGTCGAGCAGCAGCTGCGGATCGCCGCGGGGGAGCCGCTCGCGCTCTCGCGGGACGACGTGCGCCTCGACGGCCATGCGATCGAGGCCCGTGTGTACGCGGAGACGCCGGAGCGCGGCTTCCTCCCGGCCACCGGCGATGTGCTGGTGTGGCGGCCCGCCGAGGGCGTCCGCACCGATTCGGCGGTCGAGACCGCGAGCACCGTGACGGCGGACTACGACCCGATGATCGCGAAGGTCATCGCGCACGGCGCCGACCGCGCGGAGGCGCTCGCGCGTCTGGACGCCGCGCTCGCCGAGACGATCGTGCTCGGGCTCGACACCAACATCGGCTTCCTCCGCGCCCTGCTCGCCGAGGAGGGCGTGCAGACCGGCGACATGGACACGGGCCTCATCGACCGCATGCCGACGTACACGGCGGGTGCGCCGGGCGCTGCAGCGCTGGATGTCGCGGCCGCCGCGGCCGAACCCACGGGCAGGACGGACTCCGGAGTGCAGCGGCGGGCGAGCCCGCTGTGGCGCGCGGGATCGGGCTGGCGCTCGGGCGAGACGCCTGCCGCGCGCACGGTCTCGGTGGAGACCGCGGGAGGCGACGTGCTCGCGGTCCCCGTCCCCGCTGCGCCGGGCCTCGGCGACGGTGCGATCGACGCCCGCGACGCCGACGGGTGGGTCTGGGTGCACGCAGACGGCGCGACGCATCGCCTCCGCCCGCTCAGCCGCCGCGCCGCCATGGAGCGACGACTGGCGGCCCGCGAGCGTGCGGCCGCGGCATCCGATCCGCAACTGCGCGCCCCCATGCCGGGCGCGGTCGTCGCCGTGCACGTGGCCGACGGCGCGACCGTCGCCACCGGCGACCGGATCGTCACGATCGAGGCGATGAAGATGGAGCACCCCGTCCTCGCCCCGCACGACGGCGTCGTGCGCGTCGACGTCGCCGTCGGCGAACAGGTGCGCCGCGACCAGGTGCTCGCACACGTCTCACTCGCGGATGCGGCGGCCGCAGCATCCGATTCTCCCGACGACCCCACCGCGGACGCCCACGAGGCGCCCGCGCCGACCTCCTGACACCCGAGGAGCAGCAATGGACAGCTACGACACCTACGACCTCTCGGAGGACGAGCGCGAGCTCGCCGCGCTGGTGCGGCAGTTCGCCGACGAGGTCGTCGCGCCCGTCTCGTACGAGGCCGACCGCACGCACACCCTGCCGATGGACGTCGTCGCGCAGATGGGGGAGCTGGGGCTCTTCGGCCTGCCGTTCCCCGAGGAGTACGGCGGTCAGGGCGGCGACTACTTCGCGCTGTGCCTCGCGATCGAGGCGCTCGGCCGCGTCGACCAGTCGCTCGCGATCACGCTCGAGGCGGGCGTGAGCCTCGGTGCCATGCCGGTGTTCCGCTTCGGCAGCGAGCAGCAGAAGCAGCAGCTCCTGCCCGATCTGCTCGCCGGCCGCGCGCTCGCCGCGTTCGGGCTCACCGAGCCGGAGGCGGGATCGGACGCCGGGGCCACCCGCACCACGGCGCGCCGCGACGGCGACGAGTGGGTCATCAACGGCTCGAAGCAGTTCATCACCAACTCGGGCACCGACATCACACGGTTCGTCACGGTCACCGCGGTGACGGGCGAGACCGACGGCCGCAAGGAGATCTCGACCATCGTCGTGCCCCACGGCACGCCGGGGTTCACCGTCGAACCCGGCTACGACAAGGTCGGCTGGCGCGCGTCCGACACGCACCCGCTGACCTTCCAGGACGTGCGCGTGCCCGTGGCGAACCTGCTCGGCACCGAGGGGCGCGGCTTCGCGAACTTCCTCCACATCCTCGACGAGGGACGCATCGCGATCGCCGCGCTCGCCACGGGAGCGGCGGAGGGATGCCTCGACGCGGCCGTCGACTACGCCAAGAAGCGGACCGTGTTCGGCGACGCGCTCTCGACGCGGCAGGGGATCCAGTTCCTCCTGGCCCGCATGCAGCAGCGCGTGCACGTCGCGCGGCTCGCGTGGCACCACGCGGCGCGACTGCGGGACGCCGGCAAGCCCTTCAAGACGCAGGCGGCCATGGCGAAGCTCACCGCGAGCGACGCCGCCATGGACAACGCCCGCGACGCGACCCAGATCTTCGGCGGCAACGGCTTCATGAACGAGTATCCGGTCGCGCGGCACTACCGCGACTCGAAGATCCTCGAGATCGGCGAAGGCACGAACGAGGTGCAGCTGCTGGTGATCGCGCGGGCGCTGGGCGTGGCGTGAGGGTAGCGTGACAGACGTGACCCCCGACGCTTCCGACGACGACGCCCCGGCCGGGGCAGCGCGGGAGATCATCCAGCGCGGGCTCTACTACGACGAGCTCGAGGTCGGGGCGCGGTATCTGCATCGCCCCGGCCGCACGGCGACCGAGGCCGACAACGTGGTGTTCTCGTCGATCACGATGAACACGCAGGCGCTGCACCTGGACGCCGCGTTCTCCGAGACGCAGCCGTTCGGCCGGCGCCTCATGAACTCGATGTGGACGCTCGCGACGATGGTCGGGGCATCCGTCTCGCAGATCACGCAGGGCACGCTCGTCGCCCAGCTCGGCCTCACCGACGTGTCGTTCCCGGCGCCGCTGTTCCACGGCGACACCCTGTACACCGAGACCGACGTGCTCGACAAGCGGCTGTCGGCGTCGCGACCGGGACAGGGGATCGTGACGCTGCGGCACACCGGCCGCAACCAGCGGGGCGAGGTCGTCGCCCTCGCCACCCGGACCGCGCTGATGTGGTGCGCACCCGAGACCCCGGAGGAGACCCGATGAGCTTCGACCTCGGCCCCGCGCTGCTGTTCTGCCCCGCCGACCGCCCCGAGCGGTACGAAAAGGCGTTCGACCGTGCCGATGCCGTGATCCTCGACCTCGAGGACGCGGTTGCGCCCGCCGACAAGACCGCGGCGCGCGGACACCTCATCGAATCCGAACTCGACCCGGCACGGGTGATCGTGCGCGTGAACCCGCCCGAGACCGACGCGTTCGTCGCCGATCTCGCGACGCTGTCGCAGACGGACTACCGGCGCATCATGGTCGCGAAGTCCGAGTCGCCCAAGCGCATCGGGCGCATCGACGCGCGCTTCGAGGTGATCGCGCTGTGCGAGACGGCGAAGGGCGTCGCCCAGGCCGACCGCATCGCCGCGCTCGACAACGTCGTGGCCATGATGTGGGGCGCCGAAGACCTCGTCGCGAGCATCTGCGGCACCTCCAGCCGCAAACCCAACGGCCGCTACCGCGACATCGCGCGCTACGCACGCTCCCGCGTGCTGCTCGCGGCCGCCGCGCGCGGCAAGGCGGCGATCGACGCCGTGCACCTGGACATCGAGGACGCGAAGCGCCTGGCCATCGAGGCGGCGGATGCTGCGGCATCCGGTTTCCGCGCCACCGCCTGCATCCACCCGAGCCAGGTGGCCGTCATCCGCGCCGCCTACCGCCCTGATGAGAAGACCGTGGCGTGGGCGCGCGCCGTCCTCACCGCCGCGGAGAGCGAGCGCGGTGTGTTCTCGTACGACGGGCGCATGGTCGACGAACCGGTGCTGCGCCACGCGCGCGGCGTGCTGGCTCGCGCGGACGCATGAGTACGCAGTCGGAGCTCACCACGCGGATCGGCACCGTCGCGCGGCGCGAACTCGCGGTGCACGGCATCACCCGCTACGACCAGCTGACCGAGCGCACGCGCGGCGATCTGCTGGCGATCCACGGCGTCGGGCCGAAGGCGGTCCGCATCCTCGACGAAGAGCTCGCCGCTCGAGGTCAGGCGTTCGGCGATTGACGGACGCGCTCGTCCGCGATCTCGCGCGCGACGCGTCCGACGAGCTCGTACGGCACGTCCTTCGAGTGCGGGAAGACGACCGAGTCCTTCTCGGCGCGATAGGGCCCGATCTCGGACTCCAGCGGCTCGGGAAGAGTCGGCACCGGGTAGAGGCCGATGTGCTTCTTCCAGCCGGCGAAGTGGAGTGCGTAGCGCCCGCCGAGCATGACGGCCGCGATGCCGTATCGCACCTTCTGCTCGGGCGGCGTCCCGGATGCGGCCGTGACGGCATCCACGATCTCGGCGCGGACGCGCGTGAGTCGCTCGGCGACCTCGGGAGAGAATCCCGCGATGTACTCGTCGACGGTGGCAGGCGCGGCCATGGCGCCGAGCCTAGGCCACCAGTCCCGCGTACGTCACGAGCCGGAGGTGGTCGCGCTCGTAGACGAAGTCGTGGGTGGCGCCGTTGGCGAGGCGCTCGCCCTCCAGCGGCAGTTCGCCGGCGGTCGCGTGGCGCATCACCTCGCGGATGAGCGCGCCGTGGCTCACGACGATGAGCGAGGCCGCGGCGGGGGCGGTGGCGCGGCGGTGATCCCGCACGACACCGCCGAGCGCCGTGATGGCGCGCGCGCGCAGATCGGCCCACGGCTCCGCGCCGGGCACCTCTGCGGTGTACCAGTCGCCCCAGCGGGTGCGGAACTCGTCGATGCCGACGCCCTCCGCCTCGCCGTAGGCGCGCTCGCGCAGGCCGGCATACGTCCGCGGTGCCGCAAGGCCCAGCTCGGCCGCGATGATCTCCGCGGTCTCGCGGGCGCGGGCCAGGTCGCTCGACACGACGGTCACGGGAACAGCGCCGTCGAGGCGTTCGCGCAGCACCTGCGCGGTCGCGCGGGCCTGTGCGCGACCGGTGTCGTTGAGGGGGATGTCCGTCGATCCCTGGATGCGCCGGTCGCGGTTCCAATCGGTCTCGCCGTGGCGGATCAGGGTGAGCGCGGTCATGCTGTCGACCCTACCCGGGCCGCCTGGGCATCAGCCGCTCAGGCGAGCGAGGGCAGCCCGTCGGCGAGCGCGCGCAGCACCTCGCTGGTGCCGGCGTCGATCTTGACCGTCGCGCGGGCATCCGCGCGCGTCGCGCCGCGGTTCACGATGACGACGGGCAGGCGGCGGCGTCTCGCGCGCTCGAGCAGCCGGATGCCGGAGTTCACGACGAGTGAGGACCCCGCCACGATGAGCGCCTCGCTCGTGTGCACGAGCTGCTCCGCCTCGCGGAACTTCTCGGCGGGGATGAACTCGCCGAAGAAGACGACATCGGGCTTCAGCATCCCGCCGCACACACTGCATTCCGGGATGCGGAAGCCCTCGGTGCTCTCGGGGAGCACGTCGCCGTCGGGCCCGAGTGCGACGTTCTCGGGCACGCGGATCCACGGGTTGTCGTCCTCGACGCGGCGGGCGAGGTCGCGCCGGTCGAAGACCTGGCCGCAGTGGGTGCAGAAGATGCGGCGCATCGTGCCGTGGAGCTCCACGACGCGGCGGCTGCCGGCGCGCACGTGGAGTCCGTCCACGTTCTGGGTGACGACGCCGGTCGCGAGTCCTCGAGCTTCGAGGTCGGCGAGCGCGCGGTGCCCGGGGTTCGGCTCGGCGGACGCGAACGCCTGCCAGCCGAGGTGGCTGCCGACCCAGTAGCGACGTCGCGACGCATCGCTGGAGAGGAACTGCTCGACGGTCATCGGGGTCCGCACCGGAGCTCCTGCCCCGCGGTAGTCCGGGATGCCGGAGTCCGTCGAGACGCCTGCCCCGGTCAGCACGGCGATCCGCCGGCCCGAGAGCGTGGCGATGGCCTGAGCCACGGCATCCGTCGTCCGGGCGTCCATTCCGCTCGCGATCGTCGTCACGGCGCACCCCCTTCGCGTCGAGTGTAGGCCCCGCGGTTTTCGGGGATGTTACGCAGCGGCACCGCGTGCCAGGATGAGCGCGTGGGCAGCTTCGGGGGCGTCAGCGCCGAGGAGTACGCGCGTTTCATGGGCCGTTTCTCGACCCCGCTGGCGGTCGAGTTCGCGACCGTCGGGCTCGAAGGCGTCGACGCGGACGCCCGGCTGCTGGACGTCGGCTGCGGGCCGGGGATGCTGACCCTCGAGCTCGTGAAGCGTCGCGGTCCTGAGGCGGTCAGCGCCGCCGACCCAGAACCGGCGTTCGTCGACGCGACCGAGGAACTGTGCCCCGGCGTGGACGTCCGTGTCGCCGAAGCGGAGCATCTGCCGTTCGCCGACGGAGAGTTCGGGGCGACCCTGGCTCAGCTCGTCGTCCACTTCATGTCGGACCCGGTGCGCGGTGTGACGCAGATGGGCCGCGTGACGGCGCCGGGCGGCCGGGTCTCGGCCTGCGTGTGGGACCACGCGGGCGACGGCGGACCGCTCTCGACGTTCTGGCGTGTGGCGCGCCGACTCGACGACGGCGTCCGCGGGGAGGCCGGTCTCAGCGGCGCCGCCCCTGGGCAGCTCGTCGACATCTTCCGGCGCGCGGGCCTCGCCGACGTCACCCAGACGGTGGTCGAGTGCACGGTGTCGTTCCCGGACTTCGCTGACTGGTGGGATCCGTTCCTCCTCGGTGTCGGGCCGGCCGGCCGGTACGTCGCCACCCTCGGCCGGGGCGAGGTCGCGCGACTGGAGCAGGCGCTGCGCGACGAGCTCGGCGACGGCGGGTTCACGGTGACGGCGCGAGCCTGGACGGCGGTCGGCACCCCGGCCTGAGCGCCGTGCGACGATGGGACGCGATGCACGCGATCCAGATCACCGACGCCTCCGACGAGCGCCTCGCGGACTACCGCGATCTCACCGATGTCGCGCTGAGGCGCGTGATCGAGCCCGAGGGCGGCCTGTACATCGCCGAGTCGGCGAAGGTGATCGGTCGCGCGATCGCGGCCGGCCATCGGCCGCGCTCGGTGCTCGTGCAGGAGAAGTGGCTCCCCGACGTGGAGGAGCTGGTGACGGATGCCTCGACCCCGGTGTACGTCGTCGCCCCCGAGATCGCCGAGTCCCTGACCGGGTATGCGGTGCACCGCGGCGCGCTGGCGTCGATGCACCGGCCCGAGCTCCCGTCGGTGGCCGACGTCGTCGCGGGCGCGCGGCTCGTCGTCGTGCTCGAGGACATCGTCGACCACACCAATGTGGGCGCGATCTTCCGCGCGGCCGCCGGCCTCGGCGCCGACGCGGTGCTCGTGAGTCCGAGATGCGCCGACCCGCTCTATCGGCGGAGCGTCCGGGTGAGCATGGGCACCGTCTTCCAGGTGCCGTGGACGCGGCTGCCCGAGTGGGATGAAGCACGCGCGGTGCTGCACGATTCGGGCTTCGAGCTCGCCGCGCTCGCCTTGTCGGACGCCGCTGTCTCGCTCGACGCCTTCCGCGCGCGCCGGCCGGAACGGGTCGCGCTCATGCTCGGCGCGGAGGGTGACGGGCTGTCGCGCCGGGCGCTGGAGGCGGCCGACACCGTCGTCACGATCCCGATGGCCGGTGGCGTCGACTCCCTCAATGTCGCCGCGGCGAGCGCGGTGGCGCTGTGGGAGCTGCGGGCGCACTGACCTGCGGCGGGCAGCGTCGCCGAGGTCAGGCGCCCGGTCGCACCATCAGCTCGGTGAGGTCGGCGTCGCGGGGCAGGTCGAGGGCCGCCAGGATCGCCGTCGCGACGGATGCCGGGTCGATCCACTGCGACGCGTCGTAGTCGGCGCCCTCCTGCTGGTGGACCTTCTCCTGCATGGGCGTCGCCGTGCGCCCGGGGTACACGGTGGTCACGCGCACGCCGTTCGCGCGCTCCTCCTCGCGGAGGGCATCCGCGACGGCGCGCACCGCGAACTTGCTCGCGCCGTAAGAACCCCACTCGGGGCTGACGCGCAGGCCGGCGCCGGAGTTCACGAACACGACGCGTCCGCGGGCCGTGCGGAGGGCGGGGAGCATGAGGCGGGTGAGCTCCGCAGGGGCCACGGCGTTGACGTTGAGCTGGTGCTGCCACGTCGCGACCGGCGTCTCGCCGATCGCCCCGAGCTCCACGACGCCGGCCACATGGATGAGCGAGTCGAGCTGCGGCGGCACGCTCTGGTGGCTGAACGCCCACGACATGCGAGCGGGGTCGGCGAGGTCGCCGACGAGGGTCTGCGCGCCCGGGAAGCGCTGTCGCAGCTGCGCCGCACGGCCCGCGTCCCGTGCGAGCAGCCACAGGTCGTCGCCGCGGGCGGCGAGGCGCTCCGTCAGCGCGGCTCCGATGCCCGAACCGGCACCGGTGACGAGGTGCGTCGCCACGTCAGGCCTCCTCGCCGCGCGGCGCCGCGGGGTCCGGCCCCGGGACGATCGTGATCACCGGCAGCGGGTCGGGTCGCTTCGCCGTGACCTCGTCGCCGGAAGACTGGTGGCGAAGGCGCCGCAGCACCCACGGCACGAGGTATTCGCGCGCCCACATGACGTCGACCGCCCGCGCTTCGCGCCACGTGCGCAGCGGCAGCGGATCGGGCTGCATCGGCTGGAGGTCGTTCGGCACGTTCAGAGCGCGCAGCACCATGCGCGCGACCTCGTGGTGGCCGAGCGCGTTGTAATGCAGGCGGTCATCGTCGAAGAAGCGCATGTCCTGCACCTCTTTGAGCGCCCACTGGTCGGCGACGATGCAGTCGTACTTGTCGGCGATCGCGCGGATGTTCTCGTTGTAGATGGCGACCTTGCCGCGGATGCCCCGGAACACGGGCGTGAACGCCGTGTCGATGCCGGTGAAGACCACGACGGTCGCACCGTCGCGGGAGAGGCGCACGACGGCGTCCTCGAAGCGCTGTGCGACACGGTCGGGGTCGCCATTGGGCCGGATGACGTCGTTGCCGCCGGCCGAGAAGGTCACGAGGTCGGGCTTGAGGGCGATCGCCGGCGCCACCTGTTCGTCGACGATCTGGCCGATGAGGCGCCCGCGGATCGCGAGATTGGCGTAGGCGAAGTCGTCGACCTGCTCCGAGAGCACCTCGGCGACGCGGTCCGCCCAGCCGCGGAACCCGTTCGGGGCCGACGGCTCGGGGTCGCCCACGCCCTCTGTGAACGAGTCGCCGATCGCGACGTAGCGGCGCCACGGGTGCGGCTGGACGTTCGCGACGTACGGGCTTCGGGGATCTTCTCTCGTGGACATCGCTCTTCCGTTCCTCGGCTTGTGACCGACAGTCAGGCTATCGCGGCGGGGTGACGCACCGGCCCGCGATGTCGTGCGGGTCGTCTATCGTGGTGACTCGTTGTCTACGGGGGAGGTGTGATCGGTGACGGACGAAACGACGATCGAATCGCCGCCCGCCCTCCCCGAGCACCCCCTCACGGAATCGGCATCCGACGGCCGTCTCACCACCGGCCCGCACGGCGCCGAAGCGCACATCGGCAGCTTCGCCGCGGAGCACCTCTCACCGACGTACCCGCAGCGCGCCCCCTGGGGAACCGCGCAGCGGCTGCGGGCGTGGCAGGCAGAGGCGCTCGACCTCTACTTCGGACTGGATGGCCCCGACGGCCCAGGCGGCGGACCCCGCGACTTCCTCGCGGCGGCCACCCCGGGCGCCGGCAAGACGACGTTCGCCCTCCGTCTCGCGAGCGAGCTGCTGCGGCGGCGTGTCGTCGACCGCATCGTCGTCGTCGCTCCCACGGAGCACCTCAAGACGCAGTGGGCAGACGCGGCCGCGCGGGTGGGCATCCGCCTCGACCCCGCCTTCAGCAACCGCCATTTCGCGCCCGCCCGCCAGTACCACGGCGTCGCCGTGACGTACGCGCAGGTCGCGGTCAAGGCATCCGTCCATCAGCGGCTCACGATGGACGCGAAGACGCTCGTGATCCTCGACGAGGTGCACCACGGCGGCGACGCGCTGAGTTGGGGCGACGCCCTGCGCGAGGCCTACGCGCGGGCGACCCGCCGGCTGCTGCTCAGCGGAACCCCGTTCCGCAGCGACACCGCGCCCATCCCGTTCGTCGAGTACCACCCCGACGCCAAGGGCATCCGGGTCTCGCGCACCGACTACGCCTACGGCTACCGCCGTGCGCTCGAAGACGGCGTCGTGCGTCCCGTTCTCTTCATGGTCTACGCCGGGCAGATGCGCTGGCGCACCAAGACCGGCGAGGAGATGGAGGCGCAGCTCGGCCAGGACAACACCAAGGACATCACCTCGCAGGCCTGGCGCACCGCGCTCGACCCCGAAGGCGACTGGATCCCCGCCGTGCTGCGGTCGGCCGACCGCCGGCTCACCGAAGTGCGCGAGCACGTTCCGGATGCCGGCGGCCTGGTGATCGCGACGGATCAGACGGCCGCGCGCGCCTACGCCGCGATCCTGCACGACATCAGCGGCGAGGCGCCGACCGTCGTGCTGTCGGACGAGGCCGAGGCGTCGAGCCGCATCGAGGAGTTCTCGACCTCGACGAGCCGCTGGATGGTCGCCGTGCGCATGGTGTCGGAGGGCGTCGACGTGCCGCGCCTCGCCGTCGGCGTGTACGCGACGAGCGCCTCGACGCCGCTGTTCTTCGCGCAGGCCATCGGGCGCTTCGTGCGCGCGCGCCGTCGCGGTGAGACCGCGAGCGTGTTCCTGCCCAACGTGCCGCAGCTGCTCGCCCTCGCGAACGAGATGGAGCGGCAGCGCGACCACGCGCTGGACCGCGACTCCGACGGCGAGGACGAGTGGAACGCCGAAGAAGACCTGATGAACGCCGCCGAGCGCGAGGACAAGGCTTCCGACGCGCTCGAGGAGGAGTTCTCATATCAGGCCCTGGGTTCGCTCGCGCACTTCGACCGGGTGCTCTTCGACGGCCAGGAGTTCGGCCAGCTCGCCGTTCCGGGCACCCCCGAGGAGGAGGAGTTCCTGGGCATCCCGGGCCTGCTCGAACCCGACCAGGTGCACGACGTCCTGATGTCGCGGGTCTCACGCCAGTCGCGGCACCGCACCGCGCGCGAGGCGCAGGAGGCGACGGAGCCTGCGGAGGAGCCCGCGCTGCCCCAGGCGCTGCACCGCACGCTCAAGGAGCAGCGCCAGCTCCTCAACAGCCTCGTCGGCCTCTACGCCCGCCAGACGGGGGAGGCCCACGGCCTCGTGCACGCCGAGCTGCGCCGGATCTGCGGAGGCCCCGCCGTGTCGCATGCCACGGTGACCCAGCTGCAGTCGCGCATCGACGTGCTGCGCAAGCGCGTCCGCTCCTGACTCCCGGCGCTCGAGCTCGGGCTGCGCGGCGCCCTCGAGGGCCGGTGAGGTTCGGAACCCCGAAATGCTGGCAATCCTCGGTTCTGGGCCGGCGGTGCCCCGGGCGGTGGCTAGCGTTGACGGGTCCCGCACCCCTGACTGGAGGACCGAGTGAGCACGCCCGCCGCACCGACCGACCGCGATCGACGCCGCTGGGCGCGGTACCTCGTCAACGAGCGGGCGGAGGCGCACGTCTACCGCGAGCTCGCGGGGCGCCGCACGGGGGAGGAGCGCGAGATCCTGCTCGCGCTCGCCGAGGCCGAGGGGCGCCATGAGGCGCACTGGCTGCAGCTGCTGGGCAGCGAGCCGGCACGACTGCCGCAGGCCGACGTCCGCACCCGCATGCTCGGCTGGATGGCCAAGCGGTTCGGCTCGATCTTCGTGCTGGCTCTCGCTCAGAACGCCGAGGCCCGCTCGCCCTACGACGACGAGCCGTTCGCGACCCCGACGATGGCGGCGGACGAGCGGATCCACCACGAGGTCGTGCGCGGGCTCGCCGCTCGCGGACGCCGTCGCCTGTCGGGCACGTTCCGCGCGGCGGTCTTCGGCGCGAACGACGGCCTCGTCTCGAACCTCGCGCTCGTCATGGGCATCGGCGCCACCGGGGTGTCGAGCCAGTTCGTGCTCTTCAGCGGCATCGCGGGCCTGCTCGCCGGCGCGCTGTCGATGGGTGCGGGGGAGTTCGTGTCGGTCCGCTCCCAGCGGGAGCTGCTGGCGGCCACGGAGCCGAGCGACTACGCCGACGGCGCGATCCCGCACCTCGACATCGACGCCAACGAGCTGGCGCTCGTCTATCGGACCCGCGGGATGCCGGAGGCCGAGGCGTCCGCGCGCGCCCGCCGCGTCGTCGAGGCCGCGCACGCGCTGGGTCAGGGACGCACCGACACCGGCCCGATCTCGGTCGCCGACCACGAAGAGGTCGTGGGAAGCGCCTGGGCCGCCGCGCTGTCGAGCTTCCTGTTCTTCGCGTCCGGCGCGATCATCCCGGTACTGCCGTGGATCTTCGGCCTGTCCGGCCTCACCGCCGTCGTCGTGGCGCTCGTGCTGGTCGGGATCGCGCTGATGTCGACCGGTGCCGCGGTGGGCCTGCTGTCGGGCGCACCGCCGCTCAAGCGCGCGCTCCGTCAGCTCGCGATCGGCTTCGGCGCCGCCGCGGTGACGTACGTCCTCGGCCTGCTGTTCGGCGTTTCGATGGGATGACGCGCCCGGGCGTCCGCCGATTCGTTGAACCTCCGGTGACGTGGTAATGTCATTCCTCGGTTGCGAAACCGAAAACCACCTGCGCGGGTGGCGGAATAGGTAGACGCGCTAGCTTGAGGTGCTAGTGCCCGTATAGGGCGTGGGGGTTCAAGTCCCCCCTCGCGCACAGTGAAGAAGGCCCCCGAAAGGGGGCCTTCTTTCGTCGTTGCGGACCCTGAGTCCTTCGGTGTCGCGCGCTCCTCGCGGAAACGGACGGGAAACGAGTGACCGGTAGGTTTGAGCCCATGCCTTCATCCGATCCCGGACTTCCGGAGGTCGCCGCGCTCGCGCGGGATCTGATCCGCTTCGACACCACGAATCACGGCGGCGGCCGCGCCGCCGGCGAGCGGGAGGCCGCGGAGTACGTCGGCGCCTACCTCGAGACGCTGGGCCTGGAGCCGGAGTTCTACGAGCCCCTCCCGCGCCGCACCAACGTGATGGCGAGGGTTCCCGGCCGCAACCGCGACAAGCCCGCGCTCGTGCTGCACGGCCACCTGGACGTGGTTCCGGCGATCGCCGACGACTGGAGCGTCGACCCCTTCGCGGGCATCGTGAAGGACGGGATGCTGTGGGGCCGCGGCGCCGTCGACATGAAGGACATGGACGCCATGATCCTGACGTCGGTCGCCGACATCCTCCGCGCCGGCGAGCAGCCTGAGCGCGACCTCGTCCTGGCGTTCTTCGCCGACGAGGAGAACGGCGGCGTCGAGGGGTCCGCTCTCGTGGTCCGCGATCGCCCCGAGTGGTTCGCCGGCGCCACCGAGGCGATCAGCGAGGTCGGCGGCTACTCGATCCCGATCGGCGACCGCCATGCGTACCTCCTGCAGGTGGGGGAGAAGGCCCTCATCTGGATCCGCCTCGTCGCACGCGGCCGCGCCGCGCACGGGTCCAAGCTGCACGACGAGAACGCCGTGACGAGGCTCGCCGAGGCCGTCGCGGCGCTCGGGCGCACCGCGTGGCCCGTGACGCTCACCGACACCTCGCGCGAGATGAGCGAGCGACTCGCGGAGCTCACCGGCCAGTCCGCGGGCGACCCCGACGCCGTCGCGGCAGCCACCGGCGCAGCATCCGGATTCCTCCGCTCGACGCTGCGCACCACCACCAACCCGACCGGTCTCGTGGCCGGCTACAAGCACAACGTGATCCCCGACCGGGCCGAGGCGCTCATCGACGTCCGGACGCTTCCCGGCACCGAGGACGCGACTCTCGCCGACATCCGCCGCATCGTCGGCGACGGCGTGGAGGTCGAGATCGTCCACCAGGACATCGGACTCGAGGTCCCGTTCTCGGGCGACCTCGTCGACGCCATGGTCGCGGCGCTCGGCCGTCACGATCCTGGCGCACCTGTCGTGCCGTACCTGATGGGCGGCGGGACCGACAACAAGGCGCTCGCGGCGCTCGGCATCGCCGGCTACGGCTTCGCGCCGCTGCGCCTGCCGTCGGACCTCGACTTCACGGGCATGTTCCACGGCGTCGACGAGCGCGTGCCCATCGACGCCCTGGTCTTCGGCCAGGCTGTCCTCACCGATCTGCTCCGCACCTACTGATTCGTCGGCGGATGCCTCGCCCCCCCCGGCATCCGTCACCGCACGGCTGAAAGGCGCCCATGCTTCTCGAAGCGATCATCCTCGGGTTCGTCCAGGGACTGACCGAATTCCTGCCGATCTCGTCGAGCGCTCACCTGCGCATCCTCGGCGAGTTCCTGCCGTCGGCAGAGGACCCGGGCGCCGCGTTCACCGCGATCACGCAGATCGGCACCGAGGCGGCCGTCGTGGTCTTCTTCTGGCGCGACATCGTGCGGATCATCGGGCACTGGTTCCGGGCGCTGTTCGGCCGCATCCCGCGCAACGACCCCGACGCGAAGCTCGGCTGGCTCATCATCGTCGGCTCGATCCCGATCGTGGTGCTCGGCCTGCTGTTCCAGGACCAGATCGAGACCGTGCTGCGATCGCTCTGGATCACGGCCGGCATGCTGATCTTCTTCGGCGTTCTGCTCGGCATCGCCGACCACGTCGGCGCCAAGAAGCGCAAGCTGCAGGACATCACGGTCGGCCACGGCGTGATCTACGGTTTCGCGCAGTCGCTCGCCCTGATCCCGGGCGTTTCGCGGTCCGGCGGAACCATCACCGCCGGCCTCTTCATGGGCTACGAGCGGGCCGCCGCGGCGCGCTACGCGTTCCTGCTCGCGATCCCGGCAGTCTTCGGCAGCGGCTTCTTCCAGCTGGTCAAGAGCCTCGACGAGCCGGGCGTGTTCACCCTCGGCGAGACCGCGGTGGCGACGGCCGTCGCATTCGTCGTCGCGCTCGGCGTGATCGCGTTCTTCATGAACTGGATCTCCAAGCACAGCTTCCTGCCGTTCGTGGTCTACCGCGTCGCGGTCGGCTCACTCCTGCTGGTGCTGCTGAGCATGGGCGTCATCAACCCTTGACGCGGGGGACGGATGCCGCTCAGCGGCGCGGGTCGTCGCGGCCGGGCTTGCTCGGCCCGTCGCCCGGCTTGCCGTCGGTGCGGCGCAGGTACCGCTCGAACTCCTGCGCGATCGCGTCGCCCGAGGCCTCGGGGGAGTCCCACGTGTCGCGCGTGCGCTCGAGCTGGTGGATGTACTCGGTCATCTCCTCGTCGTCGGCCGCGGCCGCGTCGATGGAGGCCTCCCATGCCGCTGCCTCCGTGGCGAGATCGCCGCGGGGGACAGCAGCCCCGGTGAGGTCCTCGAGCCGGTCGAGGAGCGCCAGGGTCGCCTTCGGCGACGGCGTGTGCCCGGCGACGTAGTGCGGCACGCTCGCCCACAGGCTCGCGGTCGGGATCCCGGCGCGCTCGGCGGCGTCGCCGAGGACGCTGAGGATGCCGACGGGACCCTCGTAGGTGCTGCGCTCGAGCTCGAGCGCAGTGCGCAGGTTCTCGTTGTCGCTGCCGGAGAAGACCGAGATGGGCCGGGTGTGCGGCACGTCCGACATCATCGAGCCGATCGCGACGAACCCGGTGATGTCCTCGCGGAGGGCGATGTCGATGAACTCCGACGAGAACGCCTGCCACGCGCGGGCGGGCTCCACGCCGGTCAGCAGCCACAGCTGGGTGCCGCGCGTCGCCTGCGCCGGGCGCAGCAGCGTGGCCTCGGGCCAGCGGAGCGTGCGACGGCCGTCGCCGTCCGCGGCGATGTGCGGACGCGTGTACTGGTAGTCGAAGTAGAGCTCGGGATCGACCGAGAACACCGTCTCGTAGGAGCCGCCCTCGCGCAGCTGCGTGATCGCGGAAGACGCGGCTTCGCCCGCGTCGTTCCAGCCGTCGAACGCTGCGACGAGAACACGACGACCCAGTCCGTCCACGAGACCCCCTTCACCCGCATCCGCTGCGGGTTCCTTCCAGGATATGCCCCCGCCCCCACGGAGGGCCGGAGACCCCTCGGTAGGATTGCACGGTGAATGCGCCCCGACTCGCCGCCGTCCTGTGGGACATGGACGGCACCCTCGTCGACACCGAGCCCTACTGGATGGCGGCGGAGACGCCCCTCATCGAGAGCTACGGCGGGACGTGGTCCCACGAGCAGGCGCTCGGACTGGTCGGCCTCGGCCTCGAGGACTCCGCCCGGATCCTGCAGGGCACCGGCGTGCGCATGAGCACCGACGCGATCATCGACCACCTCACCGAGGACGTCATGCGTCAGCTGTCCGCCACGGGCGTCCCCTTCCGCCCCGGCGCCCGCGAGCTGCTCGCGAGCCTGCGCGAGGCCGGCGTCAAGACGGGACTCGTGACGATGTCGATGCGCCGCATGGCGCAGACGGTCGTCGACCTCATCGACTTCGACGCGTTCGACGTCGTCGTCGCGGGCGACGACGCCACGAGGCCGAAGCCCTTCCCCGACCCCTATCTGCAGGCGTGCGAGGCGCTCGGCGTCACGCCCGACGAGGTCGTCGCCATCGAGGACTCGCCCAACGGGCTTCGCTCCGCCGTCGCCTCGGGCGCATCGGTCATCGGCGTGCCGCTCATGGTGTCGCTCACCGGCGCCGGCGCGCACACGCTCTGGGAGAGCCTCGAAGGACGCACGGCCGTCGACGTCGCCGAGTTCCATGCCGCGCACCGCGCCCGCGTCCACGCCCCGCACCCCGCCGAGGAGACCTCCCGATGACCGACGACCAGGAACTCGCCGGCGGGCGCCCGAGCGGCCCCTTCCGCCTCGGCGACCGCGTGCAGCTCACGGGGCCCAAGGGCCGCCTGCACACCATCACGCTGCGCGAGGGCGGCGAGCTGCACACCCACCACGGAGTGCTGCGCCACTCGCAGCTGGTGGGGCAGCCCGACGGGTCCGTCGTCGCGAACAGCGGCGGGCACGAATACCTGGCGCTGCGCCCGCTGCTGCGGGACTTCGTGATGTCGATGCCGCGTGGCGCGGCCATCGTGTACCCGAAGGACGCCGCGCAGATCCTCGCCGAGGCCGACATCTTCCCCGGTGCCACGGTCGTCGAGGCCGGTGTGGGCTCGGGAGCGCTGTCGCTCTGGCTCCTCCGCGCGATCGGCAGCGAGGGGCGGCTCGTCTCCTTCGAGCGCCGCGATGACTTCGCCGCGGTCGCGCGGGCGAATGTCGAGACCTTCACCGGGCACGTGCCGGCGAACTGGGACGTGGTCGTGGGCGACCTCGCCGAGGAGCTCAACGACACGGTGGCCGAGGCATCCGTCGATCGTGTCGTGCTCGACATGCTCGCGCCCTGGGAGTGCATCGATGCCGTGGCCGAGGCGCTCACGCCGGGCGGCGTCGTGGTCTGCTACGTCGCGACGGCGACCCAGCTCAGCCGCGTCGCGGAGTACATCCGCGGGACCGGGCTGTTCACCGAGCCCGATGCGAACGAGACCATGGTGCGCGGTTGGCACGTCGAGGGCCTCGCTGTGCGCCCCGACCACCGCATGATCGCGCACACCGGCTTCCTCGTGTGGGCGCGACGGCTCGCGCCCGGAGCCGTACCGCCCGAGGTGAAGCGCCGGGCGTCGAAGTCGAGCTACGGCGACGAGGACGTGGAGCTGTGGACACCCGGCGCCGTCGGCGACCGTCAGATCACCGACAAGAACCTGCGCAAGCGCGTCCGGGAGGCCGAGCGCGCCGCCGAGGGCGCGCGCCAGGCGGCCGGACGGTCCGACGCGCCCGACGAGTCCGCCTAAACTAGCCCGGTGCGCAAGATCCCCGTTGCCCTGGTTGTCCTGGGACTCGTGACCGTCGGCCTGGCCGGATGCTCGCTGCCCGGCGCGTCCGCGTCAGACTGCTCGCGTCCCGAGGTGTCGAACCCCGACGTGATGGACCTCATCACCGTCACGGGCGACACCGAGGACGAGCCGACGGTCGACCTGTACACGCCGGTGAAGGCTCCGGAGCTCGCCTACGAGGACGTGGTGACGGGTGAGGGCACCGCCGTCACCTCCGTCAACCAGCCGCTCGTGCTCGATGTCGCGCTGTTCAGCGGCACGACCGGCGAGAAGCTCGCCGCGACCCCGTACGACGGCGACATGTCGCGGGTGGGCTCGGTCGCGCAGTTCGCCAACTTCCCGGGCTTCGAGGACGCGCTGCACTGCGCCACCGAGGGGTCCCGCGTCGCTGTCGCGCTGTCGTCCGACGACCTCGCCGACGGCGTCGCCGAACAGGCCGGCCTCGACGACGGAGACGCCCTCGTCGCGGTCATCGACCTCCGCAAGGTGTACCTCGCGGCCGCCGACGGCCAGAACCAGTTCAACAGCGGATTCGGGCTGCCCAGCGTCGTTCGTGCGCCCGATGGGCGCCCGGGCCTCATCATCCCCGACGGCGCCGCGCCGGACGACGTGACGATCCAGACGCTCAAGAAGGGCGACGGTGAGAAGGTCACCGGGGACCAGCCGGTGCGCGTCCACTACACCGGCGTGGTGTGGGGCGAGAACGAGCCCTTCGACACGACGTGGGACGGCGAGCCGGCATCGCTCACCCTCGACGGCGTCGTGCCCGGGTTCGCGCAGGCGCTCGAGGGGCAGACCGTCGGCTCGCAGGTCATGGTCGTCGTGCCGCCCGACCAGGGCTACCGCGACCAGGCGCAGGGCGGCATCCCGGCCGGCTCGACGCTGGTCTTCGTGATCGACATCCTCGGCCTCGACGCGGTGCCGGCGCAGTAGCGGGGTTCGACGACCCCGACGCGGGCGGCCATAGGATAGGCGGGTGCCTGCCACTGCCGCCGCGAAGATCCCGCCCGAGGAGCGTCTCGTGAACCTCGTGGTGGCGCTCATCGCGACCGATCAGGGTCTCACGAAGGACACCATCCTGACCTCGGTCGCGGGCTACCGCGAGCAGAGCGAGGCCGGCGCGTCGAAGGATGCGCTCGAGAAGATGTTCGAGCGCGACAAGGAGTCGCTGCGGGGCCTCGGGGTTCCGATCGAGACGATCGGCGACTGGGCAGACCCCGACGACCTCCGCGAGGCGCGGTACCGCGTGCCGAGCGCCGAGTACGAGCTGCCGGAGGACATCGAGTTCACCCCGGCCGAGCTGGCGCTGCTGACCCTCGCCGGCGGGGTGTGGAGCGAGAGCTCCCTGTCGGACGACGCCCGCAGCGGCCTGCGCAAGATCCGCGCCCTCGGCGACCTGGTCGACGAGCCGATCATCGGGTTCTCGCCGCGCCTGAGCCTGCGCGACCCCGCGTTCCCGGCGCTGCAGCAGGCGATCGAGTCGAGCCGGGTCGTCACCTTCCCCTATCTCAAGCCGGGGGAGGCCGCACCGCGCACCCGGCGGGTGCAGCCGCTCGCCCTCGTCGAGTACGAGGGCCGGTGGCACGTGTTCGGCATCGACCTCGACGTCCGCGAGGACCGCACGTTCCTCCTCGCCCGCATCGTCGGGCCGGTCGCCGTCACCCGGGCATCCTTCGACCCTGCGTTGCGCGAAGGTGCAGGCGACCGGGCGCTCGCGGGCCTCGACGAGGTCGCCGCGCGCAACTCGGCGCTGCTGGAGGTCAACCCCGGCACCGAGGCGGCGCTTCGCCTCGCACGCCGCGCGCAGCCGGCCGAGCAGGGGATCCGCGTGCCGTACGTCGACGTGCACATCTTCGCCGACGAGCTCGCCTCCTACGGCCCCGAAGTGCGGGTCGTCGAGCCTGCGGACCTGCGCGATCGCGTCATCGACCGGCTCGCCGCGACCCGCGACCTCCACGGAGGGAACTCATGAGCGTCCGCCGCCAGCTCGTCGCGACCGATCGCGCGGCCCTCATGCTCCAGCTCGTGCCGTACCTGATCGGCAAGGGCGAGGTTTCGCTCGCCGAGGCGGCCGACGAGTTCGACGTCTCGGCCGAGCAGATGCGCTCGATGGTCGAGAAGCTCACCGTGATCGGGCTGCCCGGCGACCGCGGGTACTGGCAGATGGCGAACGACCTGTTCGACATCGACTGGGACCTGCTCGACGAGCGCGACCTCATCGTCATCACGAACTCCGTCGGGCTCGAGCGGGCGCCCAAGCTCACGGCGCGCGAGGCGGCCGCCCTCCTCGCGGGTCTGCAGCTGGCGCGGTCGATCCCCGGAGTGGGCGACACCGCGCTCTACGCCGGGCTGCTCGCGAAGCTCGCGCGGGGGGCCTCGGGGATCCCGGCCGAGGTGATCCTCGCGACGGAGCCCGTCGACGCCGTGCGTGACCTCGTGTCCGACGCGCTGCGGCGCGGAGTGGCCGTCTCGTTCACCTACAAGGCGCCGGACGCTGCGCCCACGACGCGTACCGTCGACCCGGTGAAGGTGCACATCGCGAGCGGGCAGTGGTATCTGCAGGGCTGGTGCCACCTCCGTGAGGCGATGCGCACGTTCCACCTCGACCGCGTCAGCGACCTCGAGCTGACCGGCATCCCGAGCACGCACGCGGGCGAACAGGCCCCTGACTGGTTCGACACCGACGCGGGCGACGTGGTCGCGCGCATCCGCTTCGCCGAAGACGTCGCGCCGCTCGTCGGCGACTACCTCGACCGCGCGGCCCTCGAGACCGCCGACGGCGTCACGGTCGCGACCATGCGCGTCGCCGACGAGCTCAGCCTCCGCCGCCTGGCGGCGCGCCGTGGCGGCCTCGTGGAGGTGTTCGAGCCCGTCGCCGCACGCCGCGCCGTCGCCGATTGGGCCGACGCGGGCTTGGCGCAATACCGGTGACGACGGGCGACGGCCTCGCAGGCATATTAGACTTGCGGCATCCCCGCTGAAGCGAACGACGGAGCACCTCATGTTCGGCAATCTGAACGGCTGGCACCTGATCATCCTGCTCGTCGTCATCCTTCTGCTGTTCGGCGCGGCGAAGCTGCCGGCACTCGCCAAGAGCATGGGCCAGTCGGCTCGCGTGTTCAAGGGCGAGATGAAGGCGATGAAGGACGACGACAAGGCCGCGGAGGCATCGACCACCGCGAACGTGGCGGACGCACCCACCGCCGATACGACGACCCCCGCTGCCCCCGGCACCCCTGACGGCTCCCGCGATCAAAAGTCGTAGCGGATGGTGGCCGCAACCGGCTCCGCTTCCGTTGACGGACCGGAGCTGCCGAAGCGCGACAAACGGATGTCGCTCGGCGCGCATCTCCTCGAGCTGCGCAGGCGTCTCGTCATCGCGGCGATCGGGCTGCTCGCAGGTATGGTGGTGGCTTTCTTCATCACCGACCCGATCATCCACTGGATCACCGAACCGATCCGCGTCATCGCCGAACAGCGAGGCGACGATTTCTCGGCGCTGAACTTCGGCACCGTCACCTCCGCCTTCGACCTGCGCATGCGGATCGCGTTCTCGATCGGCTTGTTCCTGTCGGCGCCGGTCTGGCTGTGGCAGGTCTGGGCATTCATCATGCCGGGGCTGACCCGCAAGGAGATCAAGTACACGGTCGGCTTCGTCGCCGCCGCGGTGCCGCTGTTCTTCATCGGCTGCTATGTCGGGCTGCTGATCGTGCCGCACGTCATCGAGCTGATGTGGGGATTCACCCCCGATGGCGCCGTGAACTTCTACGCGGCCGCGGAGTACTACGACTTCGTGTTCAAGCTGATGATCGTCATCGGCGTCTCGTTCGTGCTGCCCGTCTTCCTGGTCGCCCTCAACCTGGCGGGGATCATCTCGGGACGGGCGATCCTCAAGGGCTGGAGAGTCGCGGTCATCGTCGCGACCGCGTTCGCCGCCCTCGCCACGCCGGCCGCCGATGTCGTGAGCATGCTGATGCTGGCGGGCATCCTGATCGTGCTCTTCATCGGGGCAGCCGGGCTGTCGATGCTGTTCGACCGCAGCAGGGCCAAGCGAGACCGCGCAGCCGGCCTGCTGCCGCCCGAGGTCCCGTGAGCGAGCCCGCTCCCGCCGATCGCTACGCGCGAGCGAGCGCGTCGGCGCGCCTGGATCGGACGCACCCGATCACGGCCGCCTTCGCCGCGTCTCAGCGATTCACGCTCGACCCCTTCCAGATCGAAGGATGCCGCGCCCTCGAAGAAGGCCGCAGCGTCCTGGTGGCCGCGCCCACCGGCGCCGGCAAGACGATCGTCGGCGAGTTCGCGGTGCACCTGGCGATGCGCGAGCCCGGCGACAAGGCGTTCTACACCACGCCGATGAAGGCGCTGTCGAACCAGAAGTTCCGCGAGCTTCAGGAGGTCTACGGCGAGGGCGAGGTCGGACTCCTCACCGGAGACACCAACATCAACGGCAACGCGCGCATCGTCGTCATGACGACCGAGGTGCTGCGCAACATGCTGTACGCCGACTCCCCGGCGCTGCGGGGACTGCGCTACGTGGTCATGGACGAGGTGCACTACCTCGCCGACCGCTTCCGCGGCGCGGTGTGGGAGGAGGTCATCATCCACCTCGCGCCCAGCGTGCGGCTGATCTCGCTGTCGGCCACCGTCTCGAACGCCGAGGAGTTCGGCGACTGGCTCGACACCGTGCGCGGGGACACCGAGGTCATCGTCTCCGAAACGCGCCCGGTACCCCTCGAGCAGCACGTGCTCGTGCGCGGCGACCTGCTGCCGCTCTTCGACGACCGTGCCGGCATCGCGACGGCCCAGGTCAACCAGGAGCTCATGCGCATCCGCTCCTTCAAGGGCCAGAACTTCGAGCGCAATCATCGGGTGCAGGCGTCGAACAGTGCGCGGCAGGCGGGGTACGAGGCATCCCGTCGCCGTCCGAACCGCGGCGGCAAGCGGCCCGTGCGGTCCGCGAACGTGCAGCGGATCGAGCGCCTCGACCGCCCGGACGTCGTCGAGCTGCTCTCGCGCGCCAACCTGCTGCCGGCGATCTTCTTCATCTTCAGCAGAGCCGGCTGCGACGCCGCCGTGCAGCAGGTGCGCCGCGCCGGTGTGCGGCTGACCTCTCAGGAGGAGCGCCGCGAGATCCGCGCGGTGATCGAGGAGCGCACGCGCACCCTTCTCGAGGAGGACCTCGCCGTGCTGGGCTTCTGGGAGTGGCGCGACAACCTCGAACGCGGCGTCGCCTCGCACCACGCGGGGCTCCTGCCGGCGTTCAAGGAGGTCGTCGAGGAGCTCTTCCAGCGCAAGCTCGTGAAGGTGGTGTTCGCCACCGAGACGCTCGCACTCGGCATCAACATGCCTGCGCGCACCGTCGTGCTCGAGAAGCTCGAGAAGTTCAACGGCGAGGCCCGCGTCGCCATCACGTCGGGGGAGTACACACAGCTCACCGGCCGTGCCGGCCGTCGCGGCATCGACGTCGAGGGCCACGCGGTCATCCAATGGACCGAGGGCCTCGACCCGCAGGCTGTGGCCGCCCTCGCCTCGCGTCGCACGTACCCGCTCAACTCGAGCTTCCGGCCGACGTACAACATGGCGGTCAACCTCATCGACCAGTTCGGCCGGGCCAAGGCGCGCGAGATCCTCGAGTCGTCGTTCGCCCAGTTCCAGGCCGACCGTGCCGTCGTCGGGCTCGCACGGCAGGTCAAGGAGCAGGAGGAGTCGCTCGCCGGCTACGCGAAGGCGATGACGTGCGATCGTGGCGACTTCGCCGAGTATTCGCGCATCCGCCGTGAGCTGAGCGACGTCGAGAAGCTCAACCGCAAGGACGCCAACGCGTCGCGGCGCACCCGCGACGAGCGGCTGCGCCACATCGGGACGCTGCGCAAGCAGATGCAGCGGCATCCGTGCCATCAGTGCCCCGACCGCGAGCACCACGCGCGGTGGGCCGAGCGGTACTGGAAGCTCAAGCGCGAGATCGACAGGCTGCGTCGCCAGATCGAGACCCGCACCGGCACCGTCGCGCGCATCTTCGACCGCGTCGTCGACGTGCTCGGCGCGCTCGAGTACGTGTCGATCGACGAAGACGGCGCGACGGCGCTGACTCCCGCCGGCCGCACGATGCGCCGCATCTACGGCGAGCGGGACCTCCTCGTCGCGGAGTCGCTGCGGCGCGGCATCTGGAAGGACCTCGATGCCGCCTCCCTCGCGGCCCTGGCGTGCTCGCTCGTGTACGAGCCGAGGCGCGACGACGGCGGCCCGGGGGAGCGGGGGCTGCCACGCGGCGCGTTCCGTCCGGCGTTCGAGGCGACGCTGTCGCTGTGGCAGGAGCTCGACGACCTCGAGCAGGAGCACCGGCTGCCCGGCACCGAGCCGGTCTCGGCCGGGCTCGCGCAGGCCATGCACACGTGGGCGCGCGGCGGCATGCTCGACCGCGTGCTGATCGAAGCCGACATGGCCGCCGGCGACTTCGTGCGCTGGTCGAAGCAGACCATCGACCTGCTCGACCAGCTGTCGATCGTCGCCGATCAGCCGATCGCGGGCACGGCTCGCAAGGCGCTGGATGCCGTGCGCCGCGGCATCGTCGCGTACTCGGGCGTCTAGCGGCGCCGACGCGGCGAAGGATCGCCGTTCCGCTCGCTTAGGCTGATCCCGTGCCACCTCGCCCGATCTTCCCGCTGTGGGCGGCGGTCCCCCTCTCGGTGCTGGCCGGAGTGCTGTTCGACCTGGCTTTCCCCTCGGTCGCGTGGTGGCCGATGGCCTTCGTGTCGGTCGCGCTGGCGCTCCTGACGCTCATCGGGCGACGGGCGGGGGGAGCGTTCCTGACGGGGCTCGCCTACGGTCTCGCGTTCTATCTGCTCAACGTCGACTTCACCGCCGAGTGGGTGGGGCCGCTTCCGTGGCTCGCGCTCTCGGTCCTCGAATCGCTGTTCGTCGCGGGCGGCGCGGTGCTCATCTCGCTGGCCTATCGCTGGGTGCCGCAAGTCGTTCCCCGCCGCGGGCGGATTCTGCTGACTGCGGTGCTCGTCGCGGGGCTGTGGACCGCGAAAGAGGCGGTCATCGGCGGTTTCCCGTACGGCGGATTCCCGTGGGGGCGCCTCGGCACCTCCCAGGTGAACGGCCCGTTCGCCGAGGTCGTCTCGTGGACCGGCACCGCCGGGCTCACCTTCCTCATCGTCGCGCTCGTCGCCGCCGCGGTGGAACTCGTCCGGTCTCCGCGGCGGGCGCGGGGTGGCGGCATCCGTCCCCTCCTCCCGGTCGGGGTGCTCGCCCTCGTCGCGACCGCGCTCGTGGTCGTCCCCGCGTGGGCGACGACCCCCGCGGGCTCGATGCGCGTCGCGAGCGTGCAGGGCAACGGCCCCGCCGGCTACTTCGACGAGCGGGAGGCCGGAGACATCCTCGAGTCCCAGTACGAGGCCACGAGGCCGCTGTTCGGCGCCGAGGACGTCGATGTCGTGCTGTGGCCGGAGGGGAGCGTCGACGTCGATCCCGACGCGTCACCCGTCGTCGCGGCCGCCCTCGACCGCGTGGCCAGGCAGGTGGGCGCGCCGCTGATCGCGAACCGCATCGACAAGCGCGGCGAGGAGTACTTCAACATGTCGTTCCTCTGGCGCGAGGGCACCGGCATCGAGCAGACGTACGACAAGCGCAACCCTGTGCCGTTCGGGGAGTACGTACCAGATCGGGAGTTCTACGCGTCGATCGCCCCCGACCTCATCGGGATGATCGGCCGTGACTACACACCCGGCACGACGCCTCCGGTGTTCGACGTCGACGGCACCGCCGTCGGGCTCGCCATCTGCTTCGACGTGATCTACGACGCGCTCGTGTGGGAGGGCGCCCGCGACGGCGCGCGCGTCTACCTCTTCCAGACCAACAACGCCGACTTCCGGGGCACCGACGAGAACCTGCAGCAGCTCGCGGTCGCGCGGCTGCGCGCGATCGAGACCGGGCGCTCCGTCGTCAACCTGTCGACGGTCGGCACGAGTCAGGTGATCGCGCCCGACGGATCCACCATCGACGGGCTCCCGGCCGATGAACCAGGACACATGCTCACCGACGTGCCCCTGCGGACGGGTCTCACGCCCGCGGTCGTCATCGGGTCGTGGCTGAACGCGCTCGTGTCATGGGGCAGCGTCATCGTGCTCGCCGGACTCGGCATCGTGGTGCGACGCCGCTCCGGCGGGCACGCGAAAACGCCGGCCCCGTAGGGCCGGCGTCGCGCGGAGCGCGGGTCAGGCGCTGAGCTTGTCCAACGTCACGGCCTCGCCGGCGCCGCGGCGGGCGCGGACGTAAGCGAGGCGCTCCTCGAGCAGCTCTTCGAGCTCGGGGATGGTGCGGCGCTCCAGGAGCATGTCCCAGTGGCTGCGAGGCGTCTTGTCGCCGGAGTGGTCGACGGTCGCGGTGCCGTCACCCACCCGCAGCAGCGCCTCGGCACCGCACGTGCGGCACTCCCAAGCGGGCGGAACCTCGGCGTCGGCCGCGAAGGTCAAAGTCGTGTCACGTCCACACGACGTGCACGAGTAGATGTGCTGTGCGCGCTCATGGAACACGACGCCCTCTTCGCTCTGTAGGCTCTGGGCGCCGAGTCGGATGCCGCGCAGACTGCGGTCTGCCATTTTGTGGTCCTCTCGTCGCTGTACAGGTATAACGAAGTGACCTGAGCGGATCATCCGAAGGAGCCCTGTTCATCGACCTTTCACGGTGAATGCACAGGGGGAGATGCGGACCGTTACCACCCCATGTTAGGCGAGAGCGGAGAGTGCGACGTCCGCGCGGTCGGTGACGATGCCGTCGACACCCATCTCGACCAGCCGCACCATGTCATCGGGGGTGTTCACCGTCCACACGTGCACCTCGACGCCATGCCGGTGCGCCGCCGCGATGAGCCGCGGTGTGACGATCCGCAGGCGGCCCTGCCGCTCGGGCAGCTGGAGCGCGTCCACACCGGCCAGAGCTCGCGCGACCAGCCGATCAGAGCGCGCCGACACGGCGGCCAGCACGCGTCCGATGGTGCCGCGACCACCGGAGGTGGCGGGACGGATGCTGCGCCCCGACGCCTCGCCCACGGCCCGAGCCGCGCCCAGCGCGGCGCGCCGCCGCTCGTCGGAGAAGCTCGTCACCAGCACGCGGTCGGCGAACGGCGCGATCGTGGTGCCGACGGCGGTCGCGGCATCCGCCGCCTTCACGTCGAGATTGAACCGCACAGTCGGGAACGAGTGCAGGGCCTGTGCGAGCGTGATGAGCCCACCCCGCGCGGCCATCAGATGCTCGAGCTCGCGCACCGTCACGTCGGCGATCTTGCGCGGGTCGCCGGTCACGCGCGACAGGTCGTCGTCGTGGAACAGGACGACGACACCGTCGGCGGTGCGGTGGCAGTCCGACTCGACGTAGTCCGCCCCGGCCGAGTGCGCTGCGGCGATCGCGGCGAAGGAGTTCTCGACGATGCCGCCGCGCGCGGCATCGGGCGTCACAAGGCCTCGGTGCGCGAGGACGCGCGGCGTCGCGACTCCCTCGAACCAGGGGTGGGTCACGGAGTGGGCGGGGTGACCGCGGGGGGCGTACCGCCGATCGCGGGACCGCCGGTGGCCGGGCCGCCCGCGGCGGGCGCGCGACCCTTGGCCGCAGCATCCGTCATCACACCGGCGAAGGAGCCCGTGAGACCCTTCAGCGCCTCCGTGAACTCGCTCGGGATGATCCAGAGCTTGCTCGATGCGCTGTCTGCGATCTTCGGGAGCGTCTGCAGGTACTGGTAGGCCAGCAGCTTGTCGTCGGGGTTGCCGGTGTGGATCGCGTCGAAGACGGTCTGGATCGCCTCGGCCTCGCCCTGTGCGCGCAGCACCGCCGCCTGCTTGTCGCCTTCGGCCTTGAGGATCTCGGCCTGCCGCCGGCCCTCGGCCTCGAGGATCTGCGACTGCTTCGAGCCCTCGGCGGTGAGGATCGTCGCTCGGCGCTCGCGCTCGGCGCGCATCTGCTTCTCCATCGAATCCTGGATCGAGTGAGGCGGATCGATGGCCTTGAGCTCGACGCGAGACACGCGGATGCCCCACTTGCCGGTCGCCTCGTCGAGGACCACACGGAGCTGGCCGTTGATGTTGTCGCGGCTCGTGAGCGCCTCTTCGAGGTTGAGGCCGCCGACGACGTTGCGGAGGGTGGTCGTCGTCAGCTGCTCCACGGCGCCCAGGTAGTTCGCGATCTCGTACGTGGCGGCGCGAGCGTCGGTCACCTGGAAGTACACGACCGTGTCGATGGAGACGACGAGGTTGTCCTCGGTGATCACCGGCTGCGGCGGGAACGACACGACCTGCTCGCGCATGTCGAGCAGCGGCCGCAGGCGGTCGATGAACGGGACGAGCAGATTCAGCCCGGGAGTCAGTGTCTTGTGATAGCGGCCCAGCCGCTCGACGATCCCCGCGCTGGCCTGCGGGATGATCCGGATGGAGCGGAAGATCACGACCAGCACGAAGATGAAGACGGCGATCGCGAGGATCCACCCGATCGCCGCCGGGATGGCCGAGGTGAAGTCGTTCATGCGAGCGGGTCCTCCGGTGCGGGGGCGAGGGGGTCGGGGGAGTCGGAGCGCACGATCGCGGTCGCGCCGTCGATGCGGCTGACCCGCACCCGCATGCCCGGCTGCAGGTCGCCGGCTTCTGTGCGCGCGGTCCAGATGTCGCCGTTGGCGAGCTTGACCTGACCGCCGTGTGCGCCGACCGACGAGACGACGGTGCCGCCCAGGCCGATGAGGGCGTCGACGTTCGACGGCGTCGGGTCCTCGCCGCGGCGCAATCGCCGCAGCAGGGGCGGACGCAGCAGGAGCACGAGGGCGGCGGCGACGCCGGCGGCGATGATCACTTGCAGCCAGATCGGAGCGCCGAGCAGATCGGTGACGAGGCCCGCGAGGCCGCCGATGCTCAGCATCAGGAACGTGAAGTCGAGCGTCAGCATCTCGATCACGAGGAACACGAGAATCAGCACGAGCCAGCCGATCCATGCCCACTGTTCGACGACCTCGATGAGCTCCACGGTGCGCCTCCTCAGCTCGAACCTAGCAGGTAGGGTCTACACGTGACTCAGACTCTGACCCCGCTTTCCGAGAGCTCGCTGAGCGGCAAGACCGCCCTCGTGACGGGCTCGTCCCGCGGCATCGGCGCCGACACGGCCCGCTACCTCGCACAGGCCGGGGCGAACGTCGTCATCAACTTCCGCAACAAGGCTCCGCGCGCCGAGAAGCTCGCCGGCGAGCTGCGCGGACTGGGTGTCCAGGTGCTCGTGGTCGGCGCCGACCTCACCGACCCCGCATCCGTCCAGGCGATGTTCGACGAGGTCGCGAACACGTTCGGCTCGCTCGACATCCTCGTGCTCAACGCGTCGGGCGGCATGGAGTCGGGCATGGCCGAGGACTACGCGCTCCTGCTCAACCGTGACGCCCAGGTGAACGTGCTCGAGACCGCGCTGCCCCTGCTCGGCGACGGCTCGCGCGTCGTCTTCGTCACGAGCCACCAGGCGCACTTCATCCGCACCACCCCGACGATGCCCGAGTACGAGCCGGTCGCGCTCTCCAAGCGCGCCGGCGAGGACGCCCTGCGCGAGCGCATCCCCGCCCTCACCGAGCGCGGCGTCGAGTTCGTCGTCGTCTCGGGCGACATGATCGAGGGCACCATCACGGCGACGCTGCTCGAGCGGGCCAACCCGGGCGCGATCGCCGCCCGCCGCGACGATGCGGGCAAGCTCTACAACGTGTCGGAGTTCGCCGCCGAGGTCGCGCAGGCCGCGCTCGACCCGGTGCCTGCGGACAACACCCGTCTCGTCGGCGACGTCTCGTCGTTCGGGACGGAGTGACCCGATGAAGGCGAACGACATCGAGACCCTCGTCTCGGTCGGGCGTCCTGAGATCGCCGCCGACGGCTCGTTCGCCGTCTTCGCGACCTCGCGCCCCGACATCGCCGCCAACCGCAATGTCGGACAGGTGTGGCGCGTCGATCTGCCCGATGGCACGCCGCGCCGCCTCACACGCGGCACCGCCGACGGCGCCCCCCAGCTCTCTCCCGACGCCACGCGCATCGCGTTCGTGCGCGGCGACGCCAAGGGCAAGCCGCAGGTGCACGTGGCCGCCGCTGCCGGCGGCGAGCCGGTGCAGGCGACCGACGCGGTGCTGGGCGTCGAGGACTTCGCCTGGTCGCCGGACGGTGCGAGCATCGCCTTCGTCGCGCGCGTGCCCGAGAAGGGCCGCTACGGCAGCGTGGAGGGATTGGATGCTGCGGCCGAGGCGCCGCGCCACATCACCGGTGTGCGGTGGCACGCGAACGGCCTCGGCTACATCGGCGACCGGCCCGCCCACGTCTTCGTGATCGCCGCGCCCGCTGTGGACGCCGAGCCGTTCTACGAGCCTGCATCGGCGGTGCGCCCCGATGACGAGACGCCGCCCAAGAAGACGCTGGTCGCCGCGGAGGCGCGCCAGCTCACGGAGGGCACGGCATCCCACGGCGGGGTCGTCTTCACGTCCGACGGACGCGAGATCCTCACCGTTCCCGACGACATCGAGTCGGACCGCCGCGATCTGCGCGACCGCCTCATCGCCCTCGCGGTGGACGGCTCCGGGCAGCGTGAGGTGCTGGGAACAGACACCGGCATCGCGATCTACGACGCGGTCGTCGCCCCCGACGGCACGATCGCCCTCCTCGCGCACGAGGTCGGCGACGGCGTGGACTTCATCGCCCCCGGCGTCGGACTGTGGCTCCTCGAGGGCCGCGGTGCGCGTCGCGTCACCGACGCCGATGCGCTGAACTTCGGCGAGGGGCACGTGCGGGTGGACGGCGACGGCTTCCTCGTGCAGGATGCCGCGCGCGGCCGCGTGCGACTGCTGCGCGTCACGCGCGACGGTGCGGTCACCGAGGTCCTCGGCGGAGACGTCGAGGTGGGCGGCCACGCCACCGGCGGCGGCCGCATCGTGGCGGCCGTGTCGCAGCCCGACTCGTTCGGCGAGCTCGTGCTCATCGAGGCCGGTGCCGCGCGGACGCTGACCTCGTTCGGGGCTCGGGCCGCAGCATCCGGAATCGTCCTCCCGCGGGAGCTGACGGTCACCGGGCGCGACGGCTACCCGGTGCACGGATGGGTCGCGACGCCGGAGGGCGAGGGACCGTTCCCGGTCATCCTGCAGATCCACGGCGGGCCTTTCGCCTCGTACGGGGTGCACCTGTTCGACGAGACGCAGGTGCTCGTCGATGCGGGATACGCCGTCGTGTACTCCAACCCCCGCGGATCCGCGGGGTACGGACGGGCGCACGGCCGCAGCATCCGTCAGCAGATGGGCACTGTCGACTTCGCCGACGTCATCGACTTCCTCGAGGGGGCGATCGCGGACGACGCCCGTCTGGACGGAGAGCGGGTCGGCGTGCAGGGCGGGTCGTACGGCGGATACCTCGCGGCGTGGGTCATCGCCCACGACCACCGGTTCGCGGGCGCGATCGTGGAGCGCGGCTTCCTCGAGCCACTCTCGTTCCAGGGCACGAGCGACATCGGCTCGTTCTTCGGCGACGAGTACGTCGGAGTCTCGGTGGAGGACATCGCGCGCCAGAGCCCGATGGCCGTCGTCGGCCAGGTGACGACGCCCACACTGGTGATGCACTCGGAGCTGGACTTCCGCTGCCCGCTCGAGCAGGCGACGCGGTACTACTCGGCGCTCAAGCGCCAGGGGACCGAGGCCGAACTGCTGGTGTTCCCCGGCGAGAACCACGAGCTCACGCGCGCCGGTCAGCCGCGGCATCGCGTCCAGCGCTTCGAGGCGGTGCTGGACTGGTGGGACCGCCACCTGCCGGTCGGCTGATCCGATCACAGACACGAGTCGGCCCCGGGAGCTTCCGCTCCCGGGGCCGACGGCGTTTCAGGCGCGGATCAGATGTCGCCCTTGAAGGTGAAGGCGCGGACGACGTTGATGATGCCGAGCACGACGAGCGAGATGCCGAGGATCCACCAGAGGATCGCGACACCCCAGACCGGCGCGAAGAGCACGACGATACCGGCGATGATGCTCAGGATGGCGAAGAAGATCGACCAGCCCTTCGACGACGCGTCGCCGAGCGTCGACAGCGCGACGATGCCTTCGACGATCCACATGATTCCGATGAGGATGCCGAGGAACAGCGCGAGCCACGCGGTGGTCTGCCCCAGGTTGAACAGGGCCACGACGCCGGCGATGATGAACAGGATGCCGAGCGCGATGTGGCCGACGCGGGCCCAGCCGCCCTTGGTCTTCGAGAAGATCCCGAGCCCGGCGTAGACGAGGCCGGCGGCGATCGCATAGATCGCGATGATCGCCGTGATGACCGCGGCGGTCTTGCCCGGCCAGACCAGGATCAGGATGCCGACGATGATGGCGAGGACGCCGCCGACGCCGAGCGCCGTGCGGATTCCGTTGACGGCCGACTTCTCGGCTTCGGATGCAGTGGACATGAGGGGCCTTTCTGAGAGTTCCCTGTACGTGGTGCGGCTAAAGCTTAGACCCCACATCGAACTTGCAAGCGACCATGAACGTGTGTTGCCCGATGCCCATCGCCTCGGCGGGCCGCAGCGCGCTAGCGTGAGCGTGCGTGACCGTGAGCGTGCGCGCCCGGCGCGGCGTGCAGGAGGAAGGTTTCGATGGCCGTCGTATCGAGAGGGTTCGGAGCGCGTCGCCGCGAGAGCGATCCGCGGCTGCCACCCGGGCAGTACCTGACGGAGGATTTTCCCGTGCTGTCGGCCGGTCCGACGCCGCGGATCGAGCAGGACGACTGGCGCTTCGGCATCCGCACCGAAGGCGGCGACGCGGTCTCGTGGACGTGGGACGAGTTCATGGCCCTGCCGATCGAGGACGTCGACACCGACATCCACTGCGTGACGCGGTGGTCGAAGCTGGGCACGTCCTGGCGCGGCGTGTCGCTGGACACCCTGCTCGACACGGTCGAGACCGACGCCGAGTTCGCCATGGCGCACTCCTACGGCGGCTACACGACGAACGTGCCCATGGAGGACCTGCTCGGCGGGAAGGCGTGGGTCGCGTTCGAGTTCGAGGGCGAGCCGCTCGACCCCGAGCACGGCGGGCCGGCGCGGCTGCTCGTGCCGCACCTGTACTTCTGGAAGAGCGCGAAATGGGTGCGCGGGCTCACCCTCATGCAGGACGACGAGCCCGGATTCTGGGAGCAGAACGGGTACAACATGCACGGCGATCCCTGGACCGAGGAGCGGTATTGGTGACGGTCGGCGGCTGGCGGCCCGGCCGCGTCCTCGAGGCGCTGCCCGCGACACCGTCGGCGCGCATCCTGCGACTCGAGGTGCCGGGCTGGCCGGGCAGCACGGCGGGTCAGCACGTCGACATCCGGCTCACCGCCGAGGACGGCTACCAGGCGGTGCGGTCGTATTCGCTCGGTTCGTACGGCCCCGGCGACACGATCGAACTGGCGGTCGACGAGATCCCCGAGGGCGAGGTGTCGCCGTACCTCGTGGAGGATGTGCTGCCGGGCGACGAGCTCGAGGTCAAGGGGCCCCTCGGGGGCTACTTCGTGTGGCGACCCGGGGGAGAGGGGCCCGTGCAGCTCATCGCCGGGGGGTCGGGAATCGTGCCGCTGATGGCGATGGTGCGGGCTGCGACGGATGCCGGGGCTGCAGCATCCGTCCGACTGCTCTATTCCGTCCGCACGGCGAGCGACGCGATATATCGCGATGAACTCGAGCGGCTGGCCGACGACGGGGGAGTGGGGCTCACGTGGCGGTACACCCGCGCGGCGCCAGACGGCTGGACGGATCCGGTCGGGCGGCTGGACGAGGACGCACTGCGCGCGGCGACGTGGGAGCCGTCGCAGGAGCCGATCGTGTACGTGTGCGGACCCACGGGGTTCGTCGAGCACGTCGCCGACGCGCTCGTCGGGTCGGGCCATGAGCCCGCCCGGATCAGGACTGAACGCTTCGGAGGTGCATGATGCGTGCCGAGAACGCCGCGAGCGTCGTCGACGGCAACGCCGCGGCGGGGCTGCTGTGGGATGTGTTCGGCACCGACGTCACCGCGCTGGTCGGCGTGTGCGGCGGATGCGGCGATGCCGCGCCGCTGGCGGAGGCCGTCGTCGAGATCGACGAGACGGCGGCGATCGTCCGTTGCCGCTCCTGCACCCACACGCTCTTCACCGTGCTGCGCGACGGGGACGAGATGCGGCTCGTGCTCGGGATGCTGCACGAGATCGTGCGGCCCTAGCCCGGTGAGACAGGTCAGCCGAGCAGCAGTCAGCCGAGCAGCAGTCAGCCGAGCAGCAGGGTGACGAGGATCAGCACCGGGACACAGCCGATCGTCGTGAGGAACACGGTGTCGCGCGAGATCGTCTCGCCGACGTCGTAGCGCTGCGAGTAGTTGAAGACGTTCTGCGCCGTGGGCAGCGCGGCGAGCACCGTGACGATGAGCACGTCGTGCGGCGAGAGGCCGAACACGAACTCGGCGACCGCCCATGCGATCACGGGCATCGCGACGAGCTTCAGGATCGTGGCGAGAACGATGTCGCGCCGGCGCCCCGACGCCCCCAGCACGCGCTGCCCGTGCAGCGAGATGCCGTACGCGATCAGGAGGATCGGCACGCACGCGTTCGCGATGAGCATCGCCGGCTCCATTACGACGGGCGGCAGCTCGATCCCGAGCACGGAGACGAGCGTGCCCAGTACCGAGCCGACCACGATCGGGTTGGTCGCCACCCGGGCCACCGCGCGCCACAGCGATGCGCGTGCGGTGGTGACAGCATCCAGGATCGCCATCGTGATCGGGGTGAACACCAGCAGCTGCATGAGGATGACCGGCGCGGGATACGCTGCGCTGCCGAGGAGATACAGGGACAGCGGGATGCCGATGTTGTTCGAGTTGACCTGACCCGCGCTGAGGGCGCCGATCACCGTCTCGCCGGCGGAGCGCCGCCAGATGAGACGGGCGATGACCGCGTAGACGAGGATGACGGCCACGGCCGCGATCGCCGACACCGGGAGGAGCGCCGAGAAGAGGGTGTGGACGTCGGCCTGCGCGAGGACGACGAACAGCAGGAACGGGGAGAGCACGAAGAAGGTCAGGCGCGCGAGCACGGGCCGCGCGTGCTCGCCGAGCAGATCGATGCGCCCGAGGATCCAGCCCACGAGGATCGCCACGCCCACGACGACGAACCCGGTGAGCGACTCCAGCATGCTTCGAGCCTAGGAAGTCGTTCTCTGCGGTGCGAATCGCGCGTCACCGTCTGACAGACTGACACCCGCCGAGACCAAGGAGCGACGGATGCCTGAACCCCGTGACCGCGTGACCCGCAAGGCCGATCTGCTCACGGCGCTGACGGCTCCGGCGGCCGACGTCTGGGTGGCGACGGCATCCGCGGAGGCGGCACCGCATCTCGTGCCGCTGTCGCTCGCGTGGATCGAGGACCGGGCGGTCATCGCGTTGGAAGGTGGATCGGTGACCGCGCGCAACCTCGGTGCGTCCGGGGTCGCGCGACTCGCGGTCGGTCCGACGCGTGACGTGGCGGTGATCGACGTCGTGCTCGAGCGGTCGGCGGGCGTGGACGACGATGCACCGCTGGGCGAGGCCTATGCGGCGCAGGCCGACTGGGACCCGCGCGGACTCGCCGGCTACGTGTTCCTCGTGCTGCGGCCGACCCGGATCCAGGCGTGGCGCGAATCGAACGAACTGGCGGGCCGCGTGCTCATGCGGGGCGGCCACTGGGTCGTGTGACCGTCGCCGCCTCGCGTGGTTCCGCGGCGGGGCGGGAGTGACGGAAGTCACTTCCTGCGACTCCCTCGACGCCGGAGCCGCGCGTCGCTATCGTCGGCGCTGAGGGGAAGTCGATTCGGGGGTTTCGATGGAGACAGTGATCGTCATCCTGCAGGCCTGCGTGGTGATCGGCGCAATCGTCATGGGCGTGCGCACCGGCGGGATCGGACTCGGGCTCTGGGGTGTCGTCGGCACCGCGATCCTGGTGTTCGTCTTCCGACTCGAGCCGGGATCGCCTCCCGTGGACGCGTTCTTCATCATCATCGCGGTGATCACGGCGTCCTCGGCGATGCAGGCGGCCGGCGGCATCGACTACCTCGTGGCGATCGCCTCCAAGATCATCCAGCGCAATCCCGCCCGGCTGACCTTCGTCGCGCCGCTCGTCGCCTTCGTGTTCACCGTGCTGTCGGGCACGTCGAACATCTTCTTCGCGCTGATCCCGGTGATCTACGAGACCGCCTACCGCAACGGACAGCGTCCCGAGCGCGCGCTTGCGGCGTCGACCGTGACCTCGGGCCTCGGCATCACCGCGAGCCCCGTGTCGGCGGCGATGGCGGCCTATCTCGTGCTCATGGACGGCACCGGGTACGGCCTTCCGCAGATCCTGGCGGTGACCGTTCCGGCGGCGATCGTCGCGTGCATCGCCACATCGTTCGTGCAGCAGCGCATCGGCAAGAACCTGCTCGACGACCCCGTGTTCCTCAAGCGCGTCGAGGAGGGGACCGTCGAGGTGCCGGCGCCGCTCAAGGCCGCGTACGCCGCGAAGATCGGCGGCGGCGCGGGTGCCGGAACCTCGAGTCTGGGCGCACCCGCCGGGGGAGAGGCCGTGAAGGTGCAGCCCGTGGAACACCCCGTGCCTCCGGGCGGCGCGACGGCGGCGTGGATCTTCATCGCCGGCACGCTCCTGGTCGTGACGCTCGGCCTGTTCCCCTCGCTGCGCCCGGCGTTCCCGAACGACGAGGGCGAGCTCGTGCCGATCGGGATGTCGCCGGTCATCGAGATGGTGATGTTCACCGTCGCCCTCGTGATCATCCTCGTGCGCAAGGTCAAGCCGTCGCTCGTGGTCGAGCAGCCGCTGCTGCGTGCCGGCTATGTCGCCGCTGTCGCCCTCTTCGGCATCGCGTGGATGGCCGACACCTTCATCTCGGCGAACGAGGAGACGATCATCGAGCCGCTCGGCGCGATGATCGAGTCCAACCCGCTTCTGCTGGCCGTCGCGCTGTTCCTCGTCTGCGGCCTCACCACCAGCCAGTCCGCGACCACGAACACCCTCATCCCGATCGCGCTCGCCGCCGGGCTCGCGCCGGGAGTGATCACGGCGATGTGGCCGTCGCTCATCGGCGTCTGGCTGTTCCCCGCGAACGGCTCGCAGATCGCGTCCGTCGAGACCGACCAGACCGGCTCGACGAAGCTCACCCAAGTGCCCGTCTGGCACTCCTTCACGATCCCGATGCTGGTCTCGTGGGTGGCCGTCGTCGCCTCGGGTCTGCTGATCCAGCTCATCATCCCGGCCTGAACCGACCGGGGTCCACGGCGTCTGAGCGCGCGTCCGCGTGCGGAGAGGAGCAAGCATGTCCGACACGAACGAGGTCGCGGAGGGCGCCGCTGCGCTCATGCCCGACGTGATCGAGCGCCTCGAGACCCTGGTGCGGATCCCGTCCGTGGCCTTCCCGGGCTTCGATCCCGCACCCGTCCACGAGATGGGTAGGGCCGTGGTGGAGCTGTTCGAGGCCGCCGGCGCGACCGGGGTGTCGCTCGTCGACGTCCCCGACGGGTATCCGTGTGTGTTCGCAGACCTCGCGGGACCCGAGGGGTCGCCGACGGTGCTGCTCTACGCCCACTACGACGTGCAGCCGGCGCCCGAGAGCCAGCGCTGGTCCACACCGCCGTTCGAACCGGTCACGAAGGAGGACGGGCGCATCTACGGCCGCGGCGCCGCCGACGACAAGTCCGGGCTCGTCATCCACTACGCGACCCTCAAGCTGCTCGGCGCCGACCGGCCGTGCCGCGTGAAGATCCTCGTCGAGGGGGAGGAGGAGACGATCTCGCACCTCGAGGCCTTCGTCGAGGCGAACCCCGAGAAGTTCGCCGCCGACGCGTATGTCATCGCCGACATCGGCCCTCAGGCGCCGGGCCGGCCGGGTCTCACGACGGCGCTCCGTGGCGATGTCGCCTGCACCGTCACAGTGCGGACGCTCGCGAACCCCGTGCACTCGGGAGAGTTCGGGGGAGCGGCACCCGACGCCCTCACCGCGATGATCCGCATCCTCGACACGCTGCACGATGACAACGGCGACACGGTGATCCCGGGTGTCGACAGCGGCCACTGGGATGGCGCGGAGATGGACGAGGACGTGTACCGGGGCGGCTCGGCGATCCTTCCGGGCGTGGAGTTCCTCGGGACGGGCTCGCTGTCGGACCGCATCTGGGCGAAGCCGTCCGTCACCGTCCTCGGCATGGATCTGCCCAACACGACCGAGGCGTCGAACGTGCTGCTGAACGAGGTGAAGGCGAAACTGTCGATGCGCATCATCCCGGGCTCCGACGGCGACGCCCAGCTGGAGGCGCTGATGGCGCACCTGCGGTCACAGCGGCCCTGGAACGCCGAAGTGGTCGTCGAGAAGGTGAAGGTGGGGCATCCGTTCGCCGTCGATGAGTCGCACCCGGCGATCGTCGCCGCGGAGGACGCGCTGCGCGAGGCCTACGGTGCCGACGTGGAGTCCATCGGCAGCGGCGCATCGATCCCGCTCGTGGCGTCGTTCAAGAAGATCGCTCCCGATGCGGCCATCGTGCTGTGGGGCGCCGAGGACACGGCGCTCGCGCGCATCCACGCGTCCGACGAATCGGTCGACCCGAAGGAGATCGAGCGGATGATCGTCGCGCAGACGCTGTTCATCCGCGAATTCGCCGGATGACGACGGATGCTGCGACCCGCGGTGTGCGACGGAACTACAGCGGTGTAACACGATCAGGGAAAGTCATCCGGTTGACACTGTCTCGTGTGCGTGGCGATTCAGCGCGTGGGCAGGAGCGCGTGGGCGAACTTCGGTGATGGAGCCCCTTCTGGGAACCCCTTCTGGCGCGGGGGTCTGGAAGGGGTTCCGTTCGCGCTCCTTCTCCGTCGCGCCGATAATGCACATTATGTCAACTCGGAATGACTCTATGTGCGAGATTCGCACATAGAGAGAAACTGGGTAACGCCTACCGCTCCCCACGAATGCGCCCCTGACCGGGACTTCTTTGAGGTCCGTCATGCTGCTGTCTGCGCGAAGCGGTACAAGCGCGACCGCTGAGAAGATCTGCGCTGCATGGCGCCTGACCAGGGATTTCTGGCTTCTCTGTAGCAAGAACTGCATACTGTGTGCGATTCTTGCAACCGGGTTCAGGCGCGAGGAGGCGGTGTGGACGAGGACTCGAACGTGGTGCTCTTCGCGCCGTTCGGCGGCTCCGCTCCAGACCCGGACTTCTTTCTCGAGAGTGTGCTCGATGGCTGGGAGCGTCAGCAGCGTGCCAAGGACTTCTCGGCGGGCACGATCAGCTCTCGCCGATCCCTCGTGATGCAGCTGGTCGACTTCAGCGGGCACTACCCGTGGCAGTGGACGATCGCGGACGCCGATGACTTCTTCTCCCACGCCCGCGGCATCCGCAATCTTGCCCACGCGACCGTGCGTTCCTACCAGACGGCGATCAAACTGTTCTGCGACTTCGCGTGCGATCCCCGCTACGACTGGAACGAGCAGTGCGCGCGCCTGTTCGGCGCCGGGTTCGCGCAGGTGATCACCGAGCTCAACCGGATCAGCCACGCTCAACCGACCGATGCTCGGCCGGCGAAGCGGCCGTTCACCCAGCGTGAGCTGCAGCAGCTGTTCGACCTGGCCGATCTCGAAGTGCAGCGTGTCATCAACTCCGGCCGACGCGCCCCGATCGCAGCGTGGCGCGACGCGGTCGCACTGAAGGCCGCGTACAGCTGGGGGCTGCGCTCGAACGAGCTTCGCCACCTCCAGCTCGTCGACCTGTCCCGGAACCACAGGGCCCCCTACTTCGGCGACTACGGCGTAGTCCGGGTGCGGTGGGGCAAACCTCACCGAGGCTCGGCGAAGAAGGTGCGCTCGGTGCTCACCGTCTGGGAGTGGAGTGTCGACGTCCTGCGCGACTGGGTCACGAACGGTCTCCCCCACTACGGCGAGCCTCTCACCGACCTGTTCCCCACCAGCAAGGGCAACGTGGTCGGCGAATCGCACCTGCTCGGCCGGCTCCGCGCCTTCATTGACGAACTCGGCTTCCCGCCGGGGCTCGACATCCACTCCTTCCGCCGGTCCTATGCCACCCACCTCATCACCGGCGAAGGGTTCGACGTCGCGTTCGTGCAGATGCAGCTCGGACACGAACACGCGTCCACGACCTCCATATACGCCCTCCCCTCCCCCGACTACCAGACCCGCGCATTGCAGCAGATCCATGAGCGGACCCTGGCGGCCGCGAAGCAACTCCCACGAAGGAGAGAACCATGACACGACGCGAGATCAGCTACACATGGCGCGTGAGAGAGATCATGGCGCGGCGGAACATCTACCTCGCCAAGGAGCTCGCCCCACTCCTCCATGAACGCGGCATCACGCTGACCGCCAACGCGATCTGGCGCATCGTCAAAGAAGACCCCGAGCGCATCTCGATCCAGATGCTCGTCGCTCTCGCCGACGCCCTCGACGTCACCCTCGACGAGCTCATCACCTACACCGCCCGCGACGCGCGCACCATCCGCACCAAGCGCGCCGCCGGCGATCGGCTCCCCGACATCCGCGACTATCGCCCCACCCGTGCGCGAATCCTCGACGACGATGACGACTGAACCCGGTCGCCCGAGCACCGACGGTAACGGTTCCGCCCGGCCGCCGACCCTGCGGACCTTCACCGAACCGAACCGCCGCGGCCGGCCTCGCAGCAGCGGGTCCCTCCGCTGCGACCGCTGCCATCACAACGTCGCCCGCATCCGCGTCCGCTGGCCCGACGGATCGATCTGCGGTGCCTGCTTCACCGCCGCGACGCACACCTACGGCGCCTGCGCGCACTGTCACACCCACCGGATGACGCCCGGCCGGAGCCGAGCCGGGGAACCGATCTGCTGCGACTGCGCCCGCATCACAACCAACCTCACCTGCGACCGATGCGGACGAGAAGCCGAGCGTCACCGGCGTGGGCTTTGCGCGCGCTGCGCTCTCGACGACGACCTCGACGAGCTGCTCCAGCCCGGCACCGACCGCCAGCTCCGCCTACTCGTGAACGCACTGGCCAGCGCCGACCGCCCAGAAAGCATCATCAGCTACCTCCGCGGGAGGCGCGCGAACGACCTCCTCGCCCGCATCGGCAACCGGCAGCTGGCGCTCACCCATGAAGCCCTCGATGCCCTGCCCCGCTCCACAGCCGCCGAACACATCCGCGCCCTCCTGATCCACCATGGCGCGCTCCCACGGAGAGGCAGTGAACCGGTGGCCCGCTTCAGACTCTGGCTCACGGCACGTCTGGCGCAGCTTCCCGACGACGGCACCCGCAGCAGCATCGAACAATTCGCTACATGGCGACACCTCCGCCGCATCCGCGACAAGGAGAAGCACGCCAACGCGGTCAACCTCGACACCGTCACCCACGCCGCCAAGCAGGAGATCACCGAAGCCGGCAAGTTCCTGGTCTGGCTCCGCACCGCTTACAACGTCGGCCCCGCCGGCATCCAGCAAGCCCACGTCGACGAGTACTTCAGCGAAGGCGCGACGACCCGGAAACACATCCGGAACTACCTGCACTGGCTGCAGCGCGGAAAGAGCCACCGCCAGCGAACCGTGGACGCCCCACACCGCGTCGCAAAATCGCTGCCGATGGTCACCCAGGATCAGCGGCTCGAAATGGTCCGCAACTGCATCGAACTCGAGCAAGTCGTCGCGTCCACCAGGATCGCGGGCCTCATCTTCCTGCTCTGGGCGCAACCCCTCAACCGCATCGTCATGCTGCAGCAGCGCCACGCGCTACGACGAGTCGACGGACTTTACCTCCAACTCGGCAAGACGCCCACGATCGTGCCAGAAGAACTCGCCGCGACCTTCGGCACGTACTTCGCATCACCCGATAACCAGCGCACCGGGAACACCGGCACGGATTGGCTCTTCCCCGGCCGAAAAGCCGGCGGCCACCTTCACGAAGCCACACTCGGGCAGCGCCTGAAAGTCCTCGGAATCGACCCACAACGCGCCCGCAACGCGACTCTGCAGGACCTTACTCGGCAGGTGGACGCCCGCAGCCTCATCGACCTGCTCGGCTACAGTGGCCAGACCATCACGCTCCACGCCGGGCGAGCCGGCGCACCAATGGCTGACTACGTAACGCTTCGGGCGCGGGCGACCGGCGGTTGACCCCGCATCGCCCGATTGGAAACGTTGGGGCTGTTTACCCTCGCGGATGCGCACCCAAGCCGGTCCTTTCACGTGCCGACGAGAAGATCCGACCTTTCAGTCAGGTGTACGCCTCGTAATGAGTTCCCTTTCCCCAGGTCCGCCAGCCAGGCAGCGGCAGCAGGAGGGGCAGGCAACCGCGGTACCCCGTCTCCTGCATGACCACACCATCGGCTAAGGTCACTTCGACTGTGGACCTGCCGCACGCCGACCGTTGAACCACCCGCCCCGCGATGGCTGCTCGTACGAGCGACTCCGCGAGAGCGAGTGATTGGTCGTCGTAGTCGAGTTCCCAGCGCCCGCCGGGGTCGCCGAGTTGAATGATCAGCCATTGCTCCGCGATGAGACTGACGGTGACTGCATGAGGGTTGCGCGGCTGGACATCCGCGAACTGGATGCCGTGGATGTCTGCATCGGTCCGGTCAACCGTCGCCGTGTCCGTCGTCAGTTGGCGGACCAAGTCGATGAGCCGGGTGAACGCGGCGACCTCCGACCCACGTCCGCTGCTGGTCTGCTCCACGGATCGATTATGTCGAGCGGGCGTCGAAATGACTGTTCGAGGCTCGTGCTGCTCAATCGAGCGTGGCGATGAGCGATGTACGACTGAGGGCCGTCCGTCGTGCCGTCAGACTAGATATCGTCGACATGTGCTGACGTCACCCGCGCTGTGGATCGCGTTCGGCGTCGCGATAGCGGTGGTTGGCACGATCTTCACGCTGAAGGCGTCTTGGATGGCCGACATCATGTGGACGCGAAACGAGAGCGTTACCCGACACTCGCGGTTGCTGGCAGCACCGCGGAGCTACTACCTCTGGCTATGCCGGGTAGGGGGCATCGTTTTGTCAGCCGTCGGTGTCGTCTTCGTGATAGCCGCGGTGGCAAGCGCCTAACGTAGACACGGCGAGCCCGAACGCGAGTCCTCGTCCGAACCAGTCCGCCTGCTCGTGGCCCGTCGCTGGCCGCGCGCGAGCCGCCGAGCCATCACAATATTCGAGTGCCAGCAATTGATCCGGGGACGATCCTGCCGAATCTGATCATCGGAGTGCTGGCGGTCGTAGCCGGTATCCCGATCGTCATCAATCGACGTACCCTCTTCCGATCCACCGTCCGCAATCTCCGGGCAATGAATCGCGGTTCGAGCGGAGCGATCGCGAGGCTTTCCTCACCGTTCTGGGTTGGCGCTGTCGGGATCGCCTTCATCGCTATCGGTGCGCTCATGATCGCTGGCGCCGTCGTGGGCATCGCGCAACTCTCCGCATAACCTTTCGGACCGCGCGTTCGTCGGTCCCTCAGCGAGCGGAAGTTCCTCGTTTCCCCTCGGCTCGGGGTGGGCTCACGATCTATCGCAGTCCCAGCCGGCTCACGCGCTGAACCTCATCTGCCAGTAAGCGGTAGGCGTCTCACCATCGAGCTGCATATCAGGACGACTCCGACGATGACGACATATCCGCTCGCAGCTCCATAGACAACAGCAGCGAACACATCAAATGTGAAGAGCGGCACCGGTGTGGAGATGGAGAAGGCGGCTATCAAGAGCGAGACGAGGAGAATAAAGCCTCCCGCCGTGATCGCAAGCGCCGGCCAGCGCCATCCCAAGAAGACCCCGGCACCAGCGACGATTGCGATCAGGACTAATGGGAGCGCATGGCTGGCTGCGACCGCGGCGACTGATGCGAACGCGACGACGAGGTAAATCAAGGCGCCAACAACGAGACCCAGAACTGACTGCGTAACGAGCGCACGGGTGCTATGCCGGGCGACCGCAGCGGTGGTGTCTGACATGCGACCTGAGCCTATCCCTCAGCCATTGAGGCATCAATGAACGCGCAAGCTGCGGCCCAGCCGCCGAACGTTGGTGAGGAAACGGGTAACGCGGTTCCCCAGCACAGACGACATCTTCGCGTCTGATGCGAATTGACCTCTCCCCTCGACCTCCTTTGTTTGGCGTCGAACGAGCCCGCTCGTCGGTGGCTACTCCCGCAGGTTCCGGCGTCCTGGTTATGGAACACGCAGTCCACTAACGTCGTCCGCATGGACCGCGCCGCGAAGATTGCTGCTGGGATCTCCGTGCTCGTCATCGCCGGACTCGTCGCTGTCGCCGCACCAGCCGTCGCGACAGCCACGGGCGCGTTGTCAGAGTTGGCACTGTTCAGCCCGGGTGGTGAAGCCGAGCCCGCATCTGCGGCGCAAGCTGACGATGTCGTTGCCGCGGAGGAGGATGTCGTTGCCTCTGAGAAGGAACCCCTGATCTCTGCGGGCAACGGGACCTGGTTCTCGGCGGAGGGTCCCGGGGACTGTGCAACGAACGCAGCGATCCACCCCTACGGCGCGCACGACCCCAGCGCGAGACTGACGGGTGAGCTGATTGATATGGGCGTGACTGAGTACGCGTCCGGCGAGGTCGGGTACACCGCTGACGGCCTGATCGAGACGTACACTGTCGCGCCCGGTGACTCGCTGATCGCCATCGGCGAGCGATTCTGCGTCGACTACGTCACGGTCGGCGCGTACAACGACCGCTTCGGCTCGAAGGTGATCCAACCAGGCGACGTTCTCGTCCTGCGCCCGTAGCACGGACTAGATGACGATGGCACCTCCCGCCACCTCCCCAGACGCGACGCCATTCACATTCCGTGACGTCACGCTCCACACGCTGACGGTCTGGGTGACGTTCATGGTTCTCTCCCTGGCATACGGCTGCATCAGGTACCCGGACACGTTCCGTGACACCGGGGCATTACCCCTCCTCGGCGCCACGGTCGTCGCCTACGCCGTCATCGCATTGGCCCTCACCTGGCTTGGCGCGCCGTTCGCGTGGCTGCTCGGGTGGGCGCTGCGCGGCGTTCGCCGTCGCTGGGTTCACGTGGTCGCGTTCGGCCTGCTCGGCTTCGTTGCGGGCGGCGTGGTCTCGTTGGCTGCAGCGGCTGGAGCGCCGCTCGCCGAGCCGATCCAGCTTCTCGCGCTGTTCTTCGCCGCGGTCTGCGGCGGGTGCACCGCGTTCGCGCGCTGGGTGGCCTTCCGTCTCCGTAGCCGGCGCGAGCGCGTGTCCGAACGGACGGGCGTGAGCGCAGGCGAAGTCGCAGGCTCATAACGATCTCCTCGCGCGAGGCCCGATCGGCCCGAGACTGGGCTCCATGCGACGCCTCGCCTCTTCGATCGTCGCGGCCGCACTGATTCTCGCGCTCACTGGCTGCACATCGTTTCCGATCCCGTTCGCGTGCCCCGCGATCGGCTACAGCAGCGCCGCATCGATCCAGCTGTCAGCACCCACAGCCGGGCTGAGCCTTGAGCTCTGCAGCGGGGAGGATTGCACACCGGGGCCCGTCGAGGAACCAGTCGAGGTCGGATCCACGGCGACACCTCTCGCAACCGGGATATTCGGCCTCGAAGGCGACAGCATCGCTGGGTGGACCGCAACACTGCTCGACTCCCCCGCGCTGATGGGATACCGCGTCTCTGACGCCGCCGGGGCGATCGTCCAGGAGAGCATCCTCGACCTCGACTGGGTACGCATCGACGGCACCGAACAGTGCGGCGGCAATCGGCACGCCGACGTCGTCATCGAGCTGTAGCTCCCGTGAGCACAGGTCGAATGCGGGGCCAGCGAGCTTCGCGTGGACGTCAGCGCATCAGCTCAAAGCGTCGCGCGAGGCCATGTCGCGCTTATCAAGGAAGGCCGCAACTTCGTCGGCGTTGAGCATGCTGTGTCGTGTGCACGCGCTGGATGCGGACGACACGGTAACTGTCAAGGGCGGCCGCCGACTCCACACGCTGGAAGCTCGCGACGCGGCGCCGAGCCTCCCGGCGGCCCGGTTCGACGGCGTCGACACGCGGTTCGGCCTGGAGGGCATATGAGCTTCTCCCCCGCCGAGAGGTTTTCGAGCGGCGGATCCACCGTAGCGGCGCGGTCGGCGTGAGGATCGCTGGAGGCGCGATCAGACGTCTTATCTTCGATCAACCTTCACGTCAGATCTATGCAGGATCGAAGATAAGTACTAAACTCGACTCATGGAAGCCTTCTCGCCGACCGTTGAACATGTGGGCCATGCGTTCGTGCTCAGGGAGTTGTTCGGGGACGCGGAGTCAGCGCAGTTCGAGATGAACCGGCGTGCGTCGCGGCAGAGCGAGCATCTCGCCGAGGTGCTCGACTTCGCGCGCGCACATCCTGAGCTGTACGTGAACGTGGACTTCGATCCGCGCCTCGCCGGAAGGTTTCCATCGCTCGGCGGCGATGCCACGCTGGCGGAGCGGTGCGCAGCTCTCGAGGCGTCTTCGCGGCTGCGGCTCACGGAGGGCGAAGTGCGGTCGTCGGCGGCCGTGGCGCAACGGGCGCTCGCGCAACTCCCCCGCGTTTGGCAGGCCGCGCGCGATGGGCTGATATCGATCGCGCACGTGAAGGCCGTACTCGCCCAGTTGCCGCTCATCGAGAGTGTCCCCGATGCGAGCGGCGGGTTCGATGAGCTGATGCGCGATATTGCCGTGTCGTCCACTGTCAGCGGCACCCGCCGGCAAGCTCGCCTGGTCGCCGACCGGCTGACGGCGTGCACCCGCACGCAGCGGCACGTAGCCGCCTTCGCTCGACGCACGGTGTACGTCGAGGACGTCGCCGACGGCATGTCGTGGGTATACGCGATGGTCACAACAGATCGTGCACACGCTTTCGACCGCGAACTCTCGCTGACGGCGAAGCAGATGCCTGCGGTCCAGCGCGACGGTCGCACGACAGGGCAGATCCGTGCGGATCTGTTCGCTGACATGTTGATCGGCGGCGACGTCACTCGAGTGAAGTCGAAGGTGCTCGTGACCGTTCCTCTCGACCGGCTCGTTCCCGCGGCGAGGGCGAGCGTGCGCCTCCCGGCGATCTCCACCGAGGTGGCGGGTCTGGATCTGAACAGTGACTGCCTGATCCCCGGAATCGGAGCGATCGACGATGCCACCGCCCGGCAGATGCTGCTCGACGCCGGCGCATTCACGAGGGTGATCACCGACCCGGTGACCGGCGTCATCCTCGACATGGACCGGCGAGCCCGCAAGGCCACCCGTGCGCAACGAGAGTGGCTGGCTCTGGTGCATGGCACGTGCGCACGCGACGGCTGCGACCGCCTCGCGATCGACGGAGACATCGATCACCACTGCGCCTATCACGGTCCTGATCGCGGCGAAACCGACATCGCGAACCTCGATCCGCTGTGCGACCCCGACCACGCGCTGAAAGACACCACGCTGCTGCGACATCAGAGGCGGGCGGACGGCAGCATCGAGGTCGAGTTCCCCAGCGGGCATCACACCACGAACCCGTTCGCCGGCCTGGGAGAGCGCGTCCGCGCGTTGCTCGACCTGATCGCAGAACCGCCGGAGAACCCGCCCTTCTGACGTCCGGTACGGCACGATCGAATCGAACCGCGATAGTCGGGCGCGTCCCTGCGCGCCCGACGAGGCTGGTGTGGAAGGAGGAACCGTGATCGCGATTCTCAACCGGGTGATCGAGCTCGTCGAAGCCGACCTGTCGGTCGACGTCGACGTCGCCGGGCTCGCCGCCGGCCTCGGCACCACCGAGTACCACGCACGCCGCATGTTCTCATCGCTCGCGGGCATGCCGCTGTCGGAGTACATCCGTCGCCGGCGGATGACCGTCGCTGCCGCTGAGGTGCTCGGCGACGGCGAGATGCTCGACATCGCGGTGCGCCATGGCTACGGCTCCACCGAGGCGTTCGGTCGTGCGTTCCGTGCGGTGCACGGTGCCAGCCCCGCTGATGTGCGCCGCGACGGCGGTCCCCTTCGATCGCAACCGCAGCTCAGGTTCCGCCTGACCGTAGAAGGGAACACACCCATGGACACCCGCATCGCCGACCGACCGGCCTTCCTGCTGATCGGTCATGCCGCACGCGTGCCCCTCATCCACCAGGGGGTCAATCCGCACATCCAGGCCCACATCGCCGCTCTGCCCGTCGCCGAGCACGCGCGGCTCAAGGACCTCAGCAGCACCGAGCCCGCCGGGCTTCTGCAGGTGAGTGCCGACATCGACCCCGACTACATCGAGGGCAGCGAGCTGACCTACCTCCACGGTGTCGCGGTCGGTGAGGACGTCTCCCCGCCCGATGATCTCGATGTGATCGAGGTTCCGGCCGGCGCGTGGGCGGTCTTCCGCACGGAAGGCCCATACCCCGCCGCACTTCAATCGACCTGGGCCGCGACGGCGAGCGACTGGTTCCCGTCCAACCCCTGGCGACTGCGGCCGGGCCCGTCCATCGTGGCGGTGCTCGACCGCTCCCCTGACTTCAGCACGGCGACGTGCGAACTGTGGTTGCCGGTCGAGCGCGACGAGTGATCGGGTCGGTCTTCCGGCGGGTTCAGAGGGACGCCGCGAGGATCGACTCGACGACCTCAGTCACGGCGTCGTGATCCGGGAGGGCGCCCGACGCTCCCGCCGACAGGAGGTAGGCGCTGCCCGCGAGCGCCAATGCCAGAACGGGGACGTCGGCGTCCTTGCGGATCCACCCGACCTCGCGTCCCGCGGCCAGGACGTCCGCGACCGCGGTCGTCGCATCGCCGAGCAGCGGAATGCCGGGCGAACCATCGCCGACACGCCGCCGCACACCGTCGCGGCCGATGACGAGGCTCACGAGCCCGAGCATCGTCGGTGTGAAGGTCTGCTCGATCACATCCGTGGTCGCGGCCGCGGCGGAGTCCGCCACACGCGGCTCGATCGCCTGGATGCGGACGGCCTCGTCTGCCACGAGGGCTGCGACGTAGGCGTCGAAGTCCTCGAAGTGGCGATGCAACACACCCTTCGCGACGCCGGACGCCTCGGTCACCGACCTGCTGGTGAGCGCGTCGGCTCCGTGTGCCGCGAGAACTTCTCGTCCCGCATCCAGCAAGACGCGGCGTGGATCCTGAAGCGCGTGACCGGTGGGCATCCGACTCCTAATGGGCGAGCGCCCATTCAAAGTGGGCGCATGGTCACTCTACCTCCGGAACGCGTCGTCTGGCAGACTTCCGGGATGCCGCACACCGACGCGCTCGCCCGCCTCTGGCCTGCTTCGGCGGTGTCGGTGCGCGCGGGCGACCTCGAGCTCCGCTGGATCGACGACGCATTGCTTGTGCAGCTCGCAGAACTCGCGGGCCGAGGCATCCATGATCCTGAGATGATGCCGTTCGAGCACCCCTGGTCGCGCGGCACGGCGGAGGACGTCGCGCGGAGCGTCCTCACATTCCAGTGGGGCATCCGAGGCCGCGTCTGCGCCGACGCGTTCGTGCTCGAGTTCGCGGTCCTTCACGACGGCATCCCCGCCGGCGTTCAGGGTCTGACGGCGAATGAGTGGCCGGTGCTGCGCCGTGTGACGACAGGATCGTGGCTGGGGCACGCTCACCAGGGGCGCGGCATCGGCACCCGCATGCGGATGCTTGCGCTCCATCTCGCGTTCGAGGGCCTCGGGGCGCGGGAGGCGACGTCGGGCGCCTTCGTCGACAACGGTCCGTCGAACGCCGTGTCACGGCGCGTGGGCTACGAGTCCGACGGCGCCGTCCATGTCGCTCGCGAAGGCGTCCCCGTCCTGCACAACCGCTTCGTCATGTCGCGCGAGCGCTGGGAATCTCTCCGCGGCGATCACGCCGCAGCACTTGGCACGCCGATCGAGATGAGAGGGGTCGAGGCGTTCCGATCGTCGATCGAGACCTCCTCCGAGCACCTGCGCACATGACTCCGGCTGCGGGCACCGCAGCGCCCGCAGCCGGAAAGTCGTTCAGAGTCCGGCGGTGTCGTCCGTCGTGCTCGTGCTCCGGCGTGTGACCTGCTCGTTGACGTTGGGGTCGACCGCGGTGCGCGTGACGGACTCCGTGCGGCGGCGACGCGCCAAAAGCACGATGCCGATCAGGAAGATGACGGCTCCGGCACCCATGAGGATGTAGCCGATCATGTCGAGATTCACCCACTCGACCTCCACGTTCACCGCGAACGCGAGGATCGCTCCGATGGCGAAGAGGGCGATGCCTGCTCCGATACTCATGCGAGGTGTCCTTTCCGGGGCACGGCGAGCGGCCCTCCCCTATATCGGGACGAGTAGTCCCGCGCCTACGCTCCCGCATCCCTACCTGTATCAGGGAGGGGGTTGACAGGCGACGGATGCTGCCGCAAGGCGCAGCTCGGCTCACCCCGCAGGACGGCCCGGTGAGTGGGCGGGCGCGGGCGGCAGCATCCGTCGCGGTGACTACTGTGGAAGGGTGCACAGTCTGTCCCGTCCTCGCGCGACGGGGCCGGGAGCATATGCCTGGGTGATCTGGGCCGTCGGCGTCGCCGCGTACGTCCTCGCGATCACGAACCGCTCGTCGCTGAGCGCCGTCGGCGTGGATGCCGCAGCGCGCTTCGACGCGGATGCCGCGACGCTGTCGATGTTCGCAGTGGTGCAGCTCGCGGTGTACGGCGGGATGCAGATCCCGATCGGCGTCCTTCTCGACCGGTACGGCGCGCGGCCGATCATGACGGTCGGGATGCTGCTGATGGCGGTGGGACAGCTGACCATGGCGATCTCCCCCAGCGTCGGCGTGGCGATCCTCGCGCGCATGCTGCTGGGCGCCGGCGATGCGGCGATCTTCCCGGGCGTGCTGCGCCTGATCGCGACGTGGTTCCCCGCGCAGCGCGGCCCGATCATGGTGCAGCTCACCGGCATCGTGGGTCAGGCGGGGCAGCTCGTCGCGCTGATCCCACTCGCAGCGCTCCTGCACGCCACCAGCTGGACCATCACCTTCGGCAGCATCGCCGGGCTCGGCGTGCTGTTCGCGATCCTCGTCTTCCTGCTCATCCGCAACCACCCGCCCGACCGCGACGAGGACGTGTCGGTCGACACCGACACGGGCGCGACCCGGGTCGTGACGTCGTCCGTGGACACCGGGGTCGGCATCCGCGCGGCCTGGGCGCATCCGGGGACACGTCTGGCCTTCTGGTCGCACTTCACCACGCCGTTCGCGGGAACCGCGTTCGTGCTGCTGTGGGGCATGCCGTTCCTCACCGCGGGCGAGGGGCGCACGACGGCCGAGGCCGCGTCGATCATGTCGCTGTACGTCGTGGTGGGCATGGCGCTCGGACCCATCATGGGCGAGCTGTCGCGCCGCATCCCGCACCTGCGTTCGCGGGCGCTCGTGCTGCCCACCGTCGCCGTGCAGGCGGTCGCCTGGCTCGTCGTGATCGCCTATCCGGGACCGGCGCCGCTGTGGCTCCTGCTCGCGCTCGCCGTGGCCCTCGCGACCGGCGGGCCTGCGTCGATGATCGCGTTCGACCACGCCCGCACGCACAATCCGTCGCACCGCCTCAGCACCGCTACCGGGGTGACGAACGCGGGCGGATTCCTCGCGGCACTCCTCGCGATCCTCCTCATCGGCCTCGCGCTCGACCTGCAGGGTGCCGGAACGCCCGAGACGTACAACCTGGATGCCTTCCGTCTCGCGTTCCTGATGCAGGTGCCGCTGTGGGCGCTCGGCAGCATCTTCATCGTCATCGAGCGCAAGCGCACGCGCATCCGCCTCGGAATGGATCCGCCCCGCGCGCGGCGCCGCCGGCGCGGCTGAGCGCGGCTGAGCGCCCGGGTGGCGGCATCCGCTCGATACTGTGTCCCTGTCCGGGTCGGATGAACTGCCCGGATCGAAAGGATGCCCGTGTCCGATCCCCTCGTCATCGCGCCGGAGGTGCGGGACGCCGTCGCCTCGGGCGATCCCGTGCTCGCGCTCGAGTCCACGATCTTCACGCACGGGCTGCCGCGCCCGCGCAATCTCACGGTCGCCCTCGAAGCCGAGGCCCGCGTCCGGGCGCTCGGCGTCGTGCCGGCGACGATCGGCCTCGTCGACGGACGCCCCACCGTGGGCCTGTCGCCCGACGAGATCGAGCGCCTCTCGACCGCCGACGGTGTCGTGAAGGCGAGTGTGCGGGACGTGCCCGTCGCCGTGGTCAAGGGGCTCAGCGCGGGGACGACCGTGGCCGCCACCGCGCACCTCGCGGCACGGGCCGGCGTGCAGGTGTTCTCGACCGGCGGGCTCGGCGGCGTGCACCGCGGAGCCGCGCGGACCTTCGACGAGTCCGCCGACCTGCCGACCCTGGCGGGGCTTCCGCTCGTGGTGGTGAGTGCCGGCGTCAAGTCGATCCTCGACATCGCGCTCACTCTCGAGCGGCTCGAGACGCTGAACCTCGCCGTCGTCGGCTACCGCACCACGGACTACCCCGGCTTCTACGTCGGCGACTCGGGCTACGACGTCGAATACTCGGTGGACTCCCCCGCCGAGATCGCCGCGATCGCACGCACCCGCGACGCGCTGGGCATCTCGTCGACCCTGTTGGTCGCGAACCCCGTCGGCGCCGATCGCCAGCTCGACCCGGCGCTGCACGACGACGTGCTGACGCGGGCGCTCGCCGCCGCTGACGCGCAGGGCGTGACGGGACACGACACGACTCCGTTCCTGCTGGACTTCTTCCAGCGTGAGACGGCAGGACGGAGCCTCGAGGTGAACGTCGCGGTGTACCGGGGCAACGTCGACCTCGGCGCCCGCATCGCGCGGGCGCTCGCCGGCGACGCCTGATGCTCGTCGTCATCGGCGACCTCGTCGCCGACCTCATCGTCCTCGGCGGTGCGACGCTCGAGCGCGGCACCGACAATCCTGCCGAGGTGCGGCTCACACGGGGCGGAAGCGCCGCGAACGTCGCAGTGGCGGCTGCGGCGCAGCATCCGTCCCGCTTCATCGGCCGTGTCGGCGACGACACGCTCGCCGTCGCGCTCGTGGGCGAGCTCGAGGCCGCCGGCGTCGACGCCCAGGTGCAGCGGCACGGTCGCACCGGCTCGATCGTCGTGCTCGTCGACGCCGTGGGCGAGCGCACCATGATCACCGACCGTGGCGCGGCAGCCGAGCTCGACCGCATCGATCCGGAGTGGATCTCCGACGCCGACTGGGTGCATCTGCCGCTGTACGGCTTCGCGTCGCCCCGCTCGGCGCGGGCGGTGACGGATGCTGCGATCCACGCGGCAGCGCGGGGCGCCCGCGTGAGCCTCGACCTGTCGAGTGTCGCGACGATGCGCGCGCTGGGCGGCGAACTGCTGCGTCGCCTGCTGGAGGAGCTCGAGCCCGATGTCGTCTTCGCGAACGCGGACGAAGCGGCCACAGCGGACGAGCTCGGGGTCGTGCCGGCGGGCGTGTACGTCGTCAAACGCGGCGCGGAGCCCGTGCTCGTCTCCGAGGGCGGCGAGACGACCGCGGTGCCCGTCGACAGAGTCGACGACGTGCTCGACTCGACGGGTGCGGGCGACGCCTTCGCCGCGGGGTACATCGTGGCGGCGCTGGCCGGCGCCGGCCCACGTGAGAGCGCCCGGGCGGGCAGCGTGCTCGCGATGAGCGCGCTGCGCCGCCCGGGCGCGCTGTGACGGCGCTCAGGCGCTCTGGAGGCGCTCCAGCACGTGCTCGATGTCGTCGATGAATGAGTTGTAACCGGCGATCGTCGCGGCGACCTGCTCGTCGGAGAAGTCGCTGCGGTCCTGGCGGATGGTGAGCACGGTGCCGTCGCCGGCCTCTTCCAGGTCGAAGAGCACGGGCAGCCCCGCGTCGTCGCCGGGCTGGTCGGTGAGCGTCATCGCGAGGTGCGAGGGCGGCTCGACCACCTTGTACTCCCCCGCCCAGTCGATGCGGTTGCCGTCGGGCAGCAGCATCACGGCCCGGAAGGCGCCGCCGGGACGCACGTCCATCGTGAGGCTGTCCTGCGGCACCTCCACGGCTGCGGTGCCGAACCACACGGCGAAGTGCTCGGGCTTGGTCAACGTCTCGAACACCAGCTCCCGCGGAGCCTGCAGGGTGCGGGTGACGGTGAAGTACTCAGTCATGGTCGTTCTCCTTCTCTGTGGGTGCGGCGGGGCCGCCGGTCGGTGTCGTGCGGGCAGCGCCGAGCTGCTGCAGCGCGTTGAGGTACTGATCGAGGGCGCCGAGACTGTCTTCCCAGAACTGCGCATATCCGCCGATCCAGACGGATGCCGCCGCCAGGGGTCGCGCGTCGAGCCGGGCCGGCCGGTACTGGGCGTTGCGGCCCCGCGTGACGAGCCCCGCTCCCTCGAGGACGCGGAGGTGCTTCGACACGGCGGCGAAGGTCATGTCGAACGGCTCGGCGAGCTCCCCCACCGTCGCCTCGCCCTGGCTCAGCCGCGCGAGCATCGCACGCCGAGTGGGGTCGGCGAGTGCCGCGAAGGTGCGGCTCAGCGCATCGGTCATCTCGCCTCCTTATTCAACTGATCAGTACAGTACTACTTGGTTGAATAGAAGGTCAAGCCTTTGTCGGAGATGCGCGCTACGGTGACCGCATGCCTCGGGTCGTCTTCTACACCGCCACCACGCTCAACGGCTTCCTCGCCGACGACCACGACTCGCTGGAGTGGCTCTTCGCCGCACCGGGCGGCGAAGGCGGCGATGAGGACTTCCAGCGGTTCCTGGCGGGCATCGGCGTGCTGGTGCAGGGGTCATCGACGTACCGGTGGGTGCTCGAGCACGAGGACCTGGTGGCTCACCCCGAGAAATGGCCGTCGTACTACGGCGACCGCCCCACATGGGTGTTCACGAGCCAGGAGCAGCCCGTGGTTCCGGGCGTCGACATCCGGTTCGCCTCGGGCGACGTGCGCGAGGCGTGGCCGCAGATCCGCGATTCGGCAGGCGACCATGACGTGTGGATCGTCGGCGGCGGCGACCTCGCGGGCCAGTTCGCCGATGCCGGCCTCCTCGACGAGATCCGCGTATCGATCGCGCCCGCGACGCTGCCGTCGGGCAAGCCCCTCCTCCCCCGAAGCCTCGGTGCCGACCGGCTGCAGCTCACCGCCGTGCGGCAGGCAGGTGCCTTCGCCGAGCTCACCTACGCGGTGACGCGCGTCGATCCGGCTGCGCCGTGACGGTCGCTCAGCGGGCGGTCGCTCAGCGGGCGGTCGGGGCGATCTCGGTCCACTGACCGTACTTCGGTTCGCGGCCGTCACCGGACGACGTGCCGGCCAGACGCCGCCGCACCCACGGGCCGACGTGCTCGCGGTAGTAGGCGGCGCCACGGGGGCCCATCGGGGGCAGTGGCGGCTGCGACCACCACTCCGGCACCGGCTCGACGCCGAGTGAGCTCAGCACGCGCGCGGCGACGCGGTGGTGTCCGCGTGCATTCATGTGCAGGCGGTCCTCGGACCAGTACGGCGGCGTCGCCAGCTCCTCGTCGAACCAGTTGTACGCCTGCACGACGTCGGTGCGCGCGGCCAGACGCGCCTCGACGGCGTACGACAGGAGGTCGCCGCGTCGCTGGATCACGCGCTTGAGCGGCAGCTGCGCCGTCGGATTCGCCCCCGAGAGCACGATGAGCTGGACACCCTCCTCGTCGCAGCGGCGCAGCACCGTCTCGAAGGCGGCGAGGACGTGGGCGACGCTGGTGCGGGGGCGCAGCATGTCGTTGCCGCCGCCGTTGAACGACAGGTGCGTCGGCTTGAGCGCAAGCGCCGGCTCGAGCTGCTGCTCGATGATCGGCCAGACGAGCTTGCCGCGGATCGCGAGGTTGGCGTACTCGACGCTCTCGCCGGTGGTGTTCGCCCAGCCCTGTGCCACGAGGTCGGCCCAGCCGCGCACGTGTCCGTCGGGGAGCTCGTCGCCCACGCCCTCGGTGAAGGAGTCGCCGATCGCGACGTATCGAACGGATGCCACGGCCTCAAGCCTACGTCCGGCTCAGCGCAGGACCGGCCACCGTCAGCGGTCGTCGAGCGCGACGCCGCGCCGGTCCACGAGCCCCCACGCCGCCGCGGCGGCCACCGCGAAGAAGACCGCGAACACGACGAACAGCACGGGGGCACCGCCCGCGACGAGCAGCGGGGGCACGACCAGCGGGGCCACGATCGACGCGATGCGCCCGACGCCGGCCGCCCAGCCCGAGCCGGTCGCGCGCAGCGACGTCGGGTACATCTCGGGGGTCACCGCGTACAGGGCCCCCCACGCACCGAGGTTGAAGAACGACAGGGCCATGCCGGCCGCGATGACCCCGCCCGCTCCGGTGGCGGTGCCGAAGAAGATCGCCGACACCGCGGAACCCACGAGGAAGACCGAGAGCGTCGCGCGGCGCCCCCACACCTCGATGAGCCACGCGGCCACCGCGTAACCGGGCAGCTGTGCGAGCGTGATGATCAGGGTGAAGCCGAACGACCGCACGAGGTCGTACCCCTGCGCCACGAGGATCGACGGGATCCAGATGAACGCGCCGTAGTACGAGAAGTTGACGCAGAACCACACCAGCCACAGGCAGGCCGTGCGGACCCGGAACTCGGCCGACCACAGCGTGCCGAGTCGCTGGCCCAGCGAGGTCGCCGCGGCGGGAGGAACCAGGGGCCGCCCTGACGCGGGCACGGGCGCGGCGCCGGCGGCATCCTCGAACGAGCGCACGACGGACTCCGCCTGGCTGAAGCGGCCGCGCCGTTCGAGCCAGCGCGCCGACTCGGGCAGGCCCCAGCGCACGATGAGCGCGTACGCCGCGGGGATCGCGCCCAGCGCGAACGCCCAGCGCCAGCCGTTCTCCGACGCGGGGATCACGAAATAGCCGATGAGCGCGGCCAGCGTCCACCCCACGGCCCAGAAGGCCTCGAGGATCACGATCAGGCGCCCCCGCATGCGCGCGGGAGCGAACTCGCTCACGTACGTGCTCGCCACCGGCAGCTCGGCGCCGAGCCCCAGACCCACGAGGAACCGCAGCACGAGGAGTGCGGCGAGGCCGCCGACGAGCGCGCTCGCACCCGTCGCGACCCCGTACACGAGGAGGGTCAGCGCGAACACCTGACGGCGCCCGAACCGGTCCGCGAGGAGGCCGCCGACGCTCGCACCGATCGCCATGCCCACGAACCCGACCGAGGCGATCCAGCCCGCCTCGGTCGGCGTCAGACTCCACTGGGCCGCGAGCGCCGCGATGATGAAGGAGATGAGCCCGACGTCCATCGCGTCCAGCGCCCACCCGATGCCCGATCCGGTGAGCACGCGCAGGTGCTTGCGGGTGAACGGCAGGCGGTCGAGGCGCTCCGAGAGCGTCGACGACGCGCGGGTTGCAGCATCCGTCATAGCGTCATGCTACGGATGCCGGAACCCGGGCGGGGCTCACGACAGCATGTCGCGCACGCGAGGCATGACCTCGGTGCCGAACAGCTCGATCGAGCGCATCATCTTCTCGTGCGACAGCGTGCCCGTCGAGAACTTCATGTCGAAGCGGGACGCGCCGAGCGTCTGCACCGTGTCGGCGATCTTGCGGGCGACGGTCTCGGGCGAGCCCACGTAGAGCGCTCCCTCGGGTCCGACGTCGTGCTGGAAGCGCAGGCGGTTGTACGTCGGCCAGCCGCGTTCGCGCCCGATGGAGTTGTTCATCGCCTCGAAGCCCTCGTACGCCTCGTCCCACGCCTGCTGATCCGTCTCGGCGACGTGGCCCGGCGAGTGCACCCCGACCGGCAGCTGCGGCTGGTCGAAGGTGTCGAGGGACCGGCGGTACAGCTCGGCGAAGGGCGCGAAGCGCCCGGCGGGCCCACCGATGATCGCGAGCATGAGGCCGTACCCGTAGCGGGCGGCGCGCACCGCCGACTCCGGGGTGCCGCCCACGCCGACCCACGCGCGCAGGCCGTTCTCGGTCTTGGGGAACACGTCGGCGGCATCGAGGGATGCCCGCAGCGTGCCGTCCCAGGTGACGGGCTTCTCGGTCAGCAGATGCGAGAAGAGGTCGAGCTTCTCGTCGAACAGCGTCTCGTAGTCGCGCAGGTCGTAGCCGAACAGCGGGAACGACTCGATGAACGATCCGCGGCCGAGGATCACCTCGGCGCGGCCGTTCGAGACCGCGTCCAGGGTCGCGAACCGTTCGAAGACGCGCACCGGGTCATCGCTCGAGAGCACGGTGACGGCGGTTCCGAGGTGGATGCGTTCCGTGCGCGCCGCCGCGGCCGCGAGCACGATCTCGGGACTGGACACGGCGAACTCGCGGCGGTGGTGCTCCCCCACCCCGAAGAACGACAGCCCGACGCGATCGGCGAGCACCGCCTGTTCGACGACATTGCGGATCGTCTGCGCGCCGCTGATCAGCTCGCCGGAGAGGTCGCGGGTCACGTCGCCGAAGGTGTCGAGTCCGAGCTCGATCGTGGCGGGATCGACAGATGTCATGTGTGCTTCTCCTTTTATGCGCTTGCATGAACCGGCGGCGCGGCCGTGGCATTCCCGAGACGCCCGGACCCCGCGAGCGTAGCGTGGAGGGATGATCCCCTTCGCGGATCGCCGGTCCGCCGGGCGCGAGCTCGCCGCAGAGCTCGAACGATGGCGGGGAACGGATGCCGTGGTCCTCGGCATCCCGCGGGGCGGCGTGGTCGTCGCCGCAGTAGTCGCCGAGGCGCTCGGACTCGACCTCGACGCGGTCGTCGTGCGCAAGCTCGGCGCCGCGGGCCATGAGGAGTACGCCGTGGGCGCGATCGCCGAGGGCGTGCGCATCGTCACGCCCGGCGCAATGAGGTGGGCGGGGATGTCGCCGGAAGACCTCGAGCGCGTGGAGGCTGCGGAGCGCGACGAACTGGCACGGCGGACGGATGCCTTCGGCTCGGCGTCCGTCGAACTGTCGGGGCGGACCGCGATCGTCGTCGACGACGGTGTGGCCACCGGCGCGACCGCCCTCGCCGCGTGCCGCGCGCTGCGCGCCCGCGACCCGGAGCGGATCGTGCTGGCCGTCCCCGTCGCGCCGGAGCAGTGGGAGCCGCCGGCGGACGCCGTGGACGGGTTCGTGTGCCCGCATCGTGAAGCAGACTTCTGGGCCGTGGGCCAGTACTACGACGACTTCCGCCAGACGACGGACGCCGAGGTCGTGGCGCTGCTGCGCCACGACCCCGGCGACTGATCAGCGCGAGAGCGCGGACCGCAGGGTGTCGAGTCCGACACCGCCGAGGTCGAGGGCGCGCTTGTGGAACTGCTTGATCGAGAAGGCGTCGCCCTCGCGCTCGGCGACCTCGTCGCGCAGCTGCTCCCAGATGCGCTGGCCGACCTTGTACGACGGCGCCTGGCCCGGCCAGCCGAGGTAGCGGTTGACCTCGAACTTCACGAACTCGTCGGGCATGTTGACGTTGCGCAGCATGAACTCGAGCGCGAAGTCGGCGTCCCACGGACCCTGGCCGTCGGGACGCGGCTTCTCGAGGTGCACGCCGATGTCGAGCACGACGCGGGCGGCGCGCATGCGCTGGCCGTCGAGCATGCCGAGGCGGTCGGCGGGGTCCGACAGGTAGCCCAGCTGCTCCATGAGGCGCTCGGCGTAGAGCGCCCAGCCCTCGGCGTGTCCCGACGTGCCGCCGAGGAGTCGGCGATAGGTGTTGAGCTGCGCGCGGTTGTACACCGCCTGCGCGATCTGGAGGTGATGGCCGGGGACGCCCTCGTGGTAGACCGTCGTGAGCTCGCGCCAGGTGTCGAAGTCCTCGACGCCCTCGGGCACCGACCACCACATGCGGCCGGGACGCGAGAAGTCGTCGGTCGGGCCGGTGTAGTAGATCCCGCCTTCCTTGGTGGGCGCGATCATGCACTCGAGCTTGCGGATCGGCTCGGCGATGTCGAAATGGGTCTTGCCGAGCTCGGCGACGGCGCGGTCGCTGGTCTCCTGCATCCACTTCTGCAGCGCGTCGGTGCCGTAGAGCTTGCGGCTCGTGTCCTGCTCGAGGAGCGCGACGGCCTCCTCGACGGTCGCGCCGGCCTTGATCTCGTTCGCGATCGCCTCCTGCTCGGCGACCATGCGCGCGAGCTCCTCGACGCCCCACTCGTAGGTCTCGTCGAGGTCGATCGTGGCGCCGAGGAAGCGCCGCGAGTGCAGCGCGTAAAGCTCGCGGCCCACAGCGTCCTTCTCCGTGGCGGCCGGGGCGAGCTCGTTCGTGAGGAACGCCGCGAGCTCGTCGTACGCCACGCGCGCGGCGTTGGCGTTGTCGGCGAGATCGCGCGCGAGCGAGGCGGGCAGCTGCCCCTCTTCGGGAGCGGCTTCGGCGGCGAAGCTCGCGAAGAAGCCGTTCTCCGCGGTGTAGCGGGCGATCTGCGTCGCCACCTCGGTGACCTGCCGGCGGGCGGGCACCACGCCCTGCGCGATGCCCTCGCGAAGAGTCGCGACGTAGCCGTCGACGGCACCCGAGACGGCGCCGAGGCGCTTCGCGATGACCGACCAGTCGTCGCTCGTCGCGGTGGGCATGAGGTCGAAGGCGGAACGGATGTTCTGCGCGTGCGAGGCGATCACGTTGAGATCGCGCAGGTGCCACTGGGCATCGTGCAGGTCGAGCTCCAACTGGAGCTCGCGAGAGAGATCCTCCTTCGTCACGACGTCGACGTCGTCGTCGGCGGTCGCGGCATCGAGCGCGGCGAGGGTCTTGCGGCCCTCCTCCACGAGCCTCTCCTGGCCGGCGGGGCTGTAGTCGCCGAACCGGTCGTTGTACTCGGAACGACCGATGTAGGTCGCGAGCGTCGGCTCGAGTTCGGCGAGGGTGTCGACCCACGCATCAGCGATCTTGTCGATCTGCGTGGGCGTGCGGGTTTCGTCTGTCATAGCACCGAGCCTAGGCATGGGACGCGGTGCCGACAAACGAGGATCCCGGTGCCGGGAGGTGCCTCCGTGGCTCCGATCAGTGACCGGCGACGTCCCAGTTGTCGCCGCGGCCGATCTGCACGTCGAGCGGCACCGACAGCTGCGCGGCATCGCCCATCCGGCTGCGCACGATCTGCTCGGCGGCGTCCCACTCCCCCGGAGCGACTTCGATCACGAGCTCGTCGTGGATCTGCAGCAGCACGCGCGAGCCGAGCTGCTGGGCGGCGAGGTCGTCGTGGATGTGGAAGAGCGCGATCTTCATGATGTCGGCGGCGCTTCCTTGGATCGGCGCATTGAGCGCTGCGCGCTCGGCGTTCTCTCGTAGCACGCGGTTGGGGCTCGCGAGGTCGGGGAACGGGCGCCGGCGGCCGAAGATCGTCTCGGTGTACCCGTCGATGCGCGCCTGCTCGACCGAGGAGCGCAGGTAGTCGCGCACCGCGCCGAAACGGGCGAAGTACTCCATCATGAGCTGCTTCGCCTCGGCCTGCTCGATGCGCAGCTGTTTCGACAAGCCGAAGGCCGACAGCCCGTACACGAGACCGTACGACATCGCCTTGACCTTGGTGCGCATCGCGGGTGTCACGTCCTCGGGAGCGACGCCGAAGACGCGCGAACCCACGAAGCGGTGCGTGTCTTCTCCGGAGTTGAACGCCTCGATGAGGCCCGGGTCCTCCGAGAGGTGCGCCATGATGCGCATCTCGATCTGCGAGTAGTCGGCGGTGAGCAGCGTCTCGTAGCCCTCGCCGACGGTGAACGCCGAACGGATGCGGCGGCTCTCCTCCGTGCGGATCGGGATGTTCTGCAGGTTGGGGTCGGTGCTCGACAGGCGGCCGGTCTGGCTGCCCGTCTGCACATAGGTCGTGTGGATGCGGCCGTCGGCGCCGCTCGTGCGGTCGCCGCCGATGGCGCTGTCGAGGGACTCGATGATCTGGCGCAGCTTCGTCGCCTCGCGGTGCTGGAGCAGCAGGTCGAGGAACGGATGAGGGTTGGTCTCCTGCAGATCGGCGAGGACCGCGGCATCCGTCGAGTAGCCGGTCTTGGTCTTGCGGGTCTTCGGCAGCTGCAGCTCTTCGAACAGCACCTCCTGCAGCTGCTTGGGCGAGCCGAGGTTCACCTCGCGGCCGATCGCCGCGTACGCCTCCTGGGCGAGCGCGTCGGCGCGGGTGCCGAGCTCGCCGGAGAACTGCGACAGCGTTGCGTGCGACACGGCGACGCCCGCGAGCTCCATGTCAGCGAGGGTGTGCAGTGTCGGCAGCTCGATGTCGGTGAGGACGGCTGCCACGCTCTCGGGAAGCTCTGCGCGCACCGCGGCCGCCACGCGCATCAGGTACCAGGACAGCTGGCCGGTCGTCGCGCCCTCGGTCTCGGGCACGAGCTGCGACGGGTCGGACTCGGGCAGCTTCTCGTCGAGGTAGCGGTCGACGAGGTCGGCGAGCGTCTTGTCGGGGAAGCTCGGGCGCAGCAGCCACCCGGCGAGGATCACGTCGAACGCGAGCCCGCCGAGGCGGAGGCCGGCACGCCGCAGCGCCTTCACCTGCGGCTTCGCGTCGGCGAAGACCTTGGGGGCGTCGGAGGTGAGCCACGGTGCGAGGGCCGCCGCGAGCTCGGGGGTCCACGACGACTCGGCCGCGGCATCCGCCGTCGCGACGCCGATGCGAGCCGGGAGCCCTCCCTCGACCGCGATCGTCACCCCCAGTTCGCCGGTCGCGCTCTCGAGCCACGCGGCGAAGTCGGCGGGCGCGAGCTCTTTCGCGACGGGCGCGAGCTCGGCCGCAGCCGACGTGACCGCGGCCATCTGCTGCTCGATGCCCGCCAGCTCTGCCACGCGCGGGATGAGGGTCTTGAACTCGAGGCGAGAGAAGATGTCGCGCACCGCCTGTGCGTCCATCGGCTGCACTTCGAGGTCTTCCGGGCCGAGCGGCAGGTCGACGTCGGTCAGGAGCCGATTGAGGCGGCGGTTGCGACGGACGTCCTCGATGTGCTCGCGCAGGTTGCCGCCGACGACGCCCTTGATCGAGTCGGCGCCCTCGAGCAGCGCGTCGAGCGAGCCGAATTGAGTGAGCCACTTCACGGCGGTCTTCTCGCCGACCTTCGGCACGCCGGGCAGGTTGTCGCTCGTCTCACCGACGAGTGCCGCGATGTCGGGGTACTGCTCGGGCGGTACGCCGTAGCGCTCGATGACGGCGTCGCGGTCGTAGCGCTTGAGCTGCGAGACGCCCTGCACGTTCGGGTAGAGGAGCGTGACGTCGTCGTTCACGAGCTGGATCGTGTCGCGGTCGCCCGAGCACACGAGCACGTGGAACCCCTGCGACGAGCCCTGCGTCGCCAGGGTCGCGAGGATGTCGTCGGCCTCGATGTCCTCCTGCTGGAGGACGCGGATGCTCATCGCCGCAAGGCAGTCCTGAAGGAGCGGGATCTGCCCCTTGAACTCGGACGGCGTCTCGGAGCGGTTCGCCTTGTACTCGGTGTACTCGCGGGTGCGGAAGGACTGCCGGGAGGTGTCGAAAGCCACCGCCAGGTGGGTCGGCTTCTCCGCCTTGATCAGGTTGATCAGCATCGCGAGGAACCCGTAGATCCCGTTCGTGTGCTGGCCGTCCTTCGTCGAGAAGTTGTCGACCGGGAGGGCGTAGAACGCCCGATATGCCAGCGAATGGCCGTCGACGACGAGAAGGGTAGGCTTTGCGGAGTCCGTCACCCTGCAAGCCTAGTCAGGGCCGGCGACACCCGATCTCCCGCCCCGCACCCCCGAAGGCGACGCATGCCCGAGCACTCCCCCTCCCCCGTCGACGGCCTCGCGTGGGCTGCGAATCGCGGCATGGGCGCGCTCGCCGAGAAGATGGGGATCGTCTTCACCGAGTTCTCCGTCGAGCGTGCGGTGGCCACGATGCCGGTGGAGGGGAACACCCAGCCGGTCGGCCTCCTGCACGGTGGCGCCTACGTGGTGCTGGGTGAATCGCTCGGCTCGATGGCGGCGAACCTGTACGCCGGTCCGGGCAAGCTCGCGGTCGGCGTCGACATCAACGCGACCCACACGCGCTCGGCGACCTCGGGCATCGTGACCGGCGTCTGCACGCCCATCCATCTCGGTCGCACGCTCGCCGTCCACGAGATCGTCGTCACCGACGAGGCCGGCCGTCGCTGTTCGACGGTGCGCATCACGAACCACATCAAGGAACTGCCGCCCGTCTGAACCCGCACGGGAATGGAAGAAGCGGATGCCTCGTCACGAGGCATCCGCTTCTCTTGAAGTCGTGAGGGTCAGCCCTTCTTGGGCGCCAGCTGCTCGATGATCGCCTTCGCGACGTCCTGCATGGTGAGGCGGCGGTCCATCGACGCCTTCTGGATCCAGCGGAACGCCTCGGGCTCCGAGAGGCCCATCTTCTCGTTGAGAAGGCCCTTCGCGCGGTCGACGAGCTTGCGGGTCTCGAAGCGCTCGACCATGTCGGCGACCTCGGCCTCGAGCGTGATGATCTGCTCGTAGCGGGCCAGCGCGATCTCGATCGCGGGCAGCAGGTCGTTCGGCGTGAACGGCTTGACCACGTACGCGAGGGCGCCCGCTTCGCTCGCGCGCTCGACGAGCTCCTTCTGGCTGAAGGCGGTGAGCAGCACGACCGGGGCGATGTGGTTCTTGCTGAGCTTCTCAGCCGCCGAGATGCCGTCGAGCTGCGGCATCTTGACGTCCATGATCACGAGGTCGGGACGCAGCTCGGTGGCGAGGGCCACCGCGGTCTCTCCGTCTCCGGCCTCGCCGACGACGTCGAATCCGTTGTCGCGGAGGATCTCGACGATGTCGAGTCGGATGAGCGACTCGTCTTCGGCGACCACGACGCGGCGGGGGGTGGATGCCGTCGATGCGGCGGTCTGCTCCTGCTCAGTCACCATTGAATCCTACGGTATGGTCAATCGCGGACGCGCGCCGCGGCGCGCAGGCCGGTGTGGCGGAATGGCAGACGCGACCGACTCAAACTCGGTTGCCCGCAAGGGCGTGTGGGTTCGACTCCCACCACCGGCACTCCCCTGACATCCAAAAGAGCGGATGCCTCGACTCGAGGCATCCGCTCTTCGTCGTTTCACGACCCTCCGAACATTATTGGTATTCGTTGTTGCTAAGTACCGGTACCTAGTGTTACTGTCTACCAGTAGTCAACAACACTGAGTAGTGAGAAGGAGGTGCGCCATGGGCAAGCAGGAGACCGAGATGCTCAAGGGGACGCTGGAGGGCATCGTGCTCGCGATCCTCTCGGGCCGGCCCGCCTACGGGTACGAGATCACCTCGTGGCTGCGGGACCAGGGCTTCTCCGACATCGCCGAAGGCACCGTCTACGCCCTGCTGGTCAGGGTCGAGCAGCGCGGCCTCGTCGACGTCGAGAAGGTCCCGTCGGAGAAGGGACCGCCGCGCAAGGTGTACTCCCTCAACGCGCAGGGCCGCGAGCAGCTCGCGGAGTTCTGGAGGACCTGGAGCTTCCTCGCAGAACGCATCGAACAGCTCCACCGCGAACACGCAGACAGCAACGCCAACCCCCAGGAAGAGGACTGATCATGGCCGCCAAGTGGTACGAAGTCGTCACCGGCTCGCTCGAGCAGAAGAAGCAGTACCGCCAGTACAAGGCGCGCATCGAGGCGCTGCCCGAGCCCTACCGCGGCGCCGCGAAGGCGCTGGACCGGTACTTCATGACCGTCGGCGGCATGACCGACGGCGTGACGATGATGCAGATGCTCGGCGACTCCGCCGACCTCTGGGAGCGCGCGGCCGCCGACGGGACGCCCGTCCGCGACATCGTCGGCGAGGACGCCTCGGCGTTCGCCGAGGAGTTCACCGCCGCCTACTCCGGCAAGCAGTGGATCGACAAGGAGCGCGCACGCCTCAACAAGGCGATCGACGACGCAGAAGGAGGAGCCCAGAAATGAGCGTGGACACCGCCATCCGGGTCCAGGGACTCGAGAAGTCCTACAAGGACCTGCATGTGCTCAAGGGCGTCGACTTCGACGTGGCGCGGGGCAGCATCTTCGCGCTGCTCGGCTCGAACGGCGCGGGAAAGACCACGGTCGTCCGCATCCTGTCGACGCTGCTCAAGGCCGATGCCGGCACCGCCGCCATCGCCGGCTTCGACGTCGCCGCCCAGGCTCAGAAGGTGCGCGAGACGATCAGCCTCACCGGGCAGTTCGCCGCCGTCGACGAGGTGCTGAGCGGCCGCGAGAACCTCGTGCTCATCGCGCAGCTCCGCCACCTCCCCGACCCGGGTGCGATCGCGGACGGCCTGCTCGAACGCTTCTCGCTGACGGATGCCGGCTCCCGCAAGGTGTCGACGTACTCCGGCGGCATGCGGCGCCGGCTCGACATCGCGATGAGCCTCATCGGCGACCCGCCGGTGATCTTCCTCGACGAGCCGACGACCGGTCTCGACCCCGCGGCGCGCCTCGAGGTCTGGGATGCGGTGCGGGAGCTGGCCCGGGGCGGCACGACCGTGCTGCTGACCACGCAGTACCTCGAAGAGGCCGAGCAGCTCGCCGACCGCATCGCGATCCTCCACAAGGGCCGCATCATCGTCGACGGCACGCTGGCCGAGCTCAAGCAGCTGCTGCCGCCCGCGAAGGTGGAGTACGTCGAGAAGCAGCCGAGCCTGGAAGACGTCTTCTTCGCCCTCACCGGCGAAGACGACACCGCATCCGCGAAGGAGGAGTCATGACCACGCACGTGATCGGCGACACCGCCGTTCTCACCAGCCGCTCGCTGCGGCACATCCTGCGCAGCCCCGACACGATCATCACCACCGCGGTCACCCCGATCGCGCTCATGCTGCTGTTCGTCTACGTCTTCAGCGGGGCGATCGACACCGGCGGCGCGAAGGGATCGTACATCGACTACATGCTTCCGGGCATCCTGCTGATCACGATCGCGTCGGGCATCGCCTACACGGCGTACCGGCTGTTCCTGGACATGCAGAGCGGCATCTTCGAGCGGTTCCAGTCGCTGCCGATCGCGCGGTCGGGAGTCCTGTGGGCGCACGTGCTGACGTCGCTCGTCTCGATCCTCGTCTCGCTGGCGCTCGTCATCGGCGTGGCGCTGCTGATGGGGTTCCGCACCGGCGCGAGCTTCGGCGCCTGGATGGGCGTGATCGGCATGCTGGTGCTGTTCACGCTGGCGCTCACGTGGCTCGCGGTGATCCCGGGCCTGACGGCGAAGACGGTGGACGGCGCGAGCGCGTTCTCGTACCCGCTCATCTTCCTGCCGTTCATCAGCTCGGCGTTCGTCCCGACCGAGAGCATGCCGGGCCCGGTGCAGTGGTTCGCCGAGAACCAGCCGGTCACCTCGATCGTCGACTCGATGCGCGCGCTGTTCGCCGGCGAGCCGGTCGGCACCGACATCTGGGTCGCGATGGCTTGGCTGGTCGGCATCCTCGTCGTCGCGTACATCGCGTCGATGGCGATCTACCGCAAGAAGATCAGCTGACGCCGGCAGGCCGGTGCAAAGGGAAGAGCGGATGCCTCGAATCGAGGCATCCGCTCTTCACTGTTCTCGCCGGTTACGCGCCGAAGTACTGGTTGCCGAGCGCCTTGCTCTTCAGGGCGTCGAACTCGCCCTGCGAGATCGCGCCGGCGTCGAGGAGCGCCTTCGCCTGCGCGATGTCCTCTGCAGGACTCGACGAGGCGGAGGGACGGTAGTCGTCGGACTCGGCCACCACTCCCCCGCGCGCGGCCTGCGCGCGGGTGGCCATGCCCCTGCCGCGGGCGATGATGTAGATCAGTGCCGTCAGGAACGGCACGAAGACGAGGGCGATGATCCACAGCGCCTTGAGCCAGCCGTTGAGCGCCTCGTCACGGAACAGGTCCGTGATGATCACGATCACCACGTACAGATACGCGATGAAGTAGAAGCTCCACAGCAGGAACCACCAGAAATCACCGAACCACATCGGCGTCACCTCTTTCAGAAAAGCCGGACGGCTGCGACCACAGTAGTGGTCGCAGCCGTCGGGATGAGGGACGTGTCAGTCCCGTGTCTTGTAGATCGGCGCCTTGCCGTGCACCGCGTCGCCCACCTTGTGGATGCGGATGTCGTTCGTCGAGCCGATGATTCCGGGAGGGGATCCCGAGATCACGACGACCTTGTCGCCGACCTTCGCGAGGTCGTTCGACAGCAGGTAGTCGTCGACCTGGATGAACATCAGGTCGGTGTGCGCGACGTGCTCGACGAGCGTCGACTGCACACCCCACGTCAGCGCCATCCGACGGCGGATCGCCGGCTCGGGCGCGAACCCGATCATGGGGATGCGGGGACGCAGGCGAGACATGCGGCGAGCGGTGTCGCCCGACTCGGTGAAGATGCAGAGGAACTTCGCGTCGACGAACTCGGCGACCTCCATGGCCGCGAGCGTGATCGCGCCGCCCTGCGTGCGGGGCTTCGTCGTGAGCGGCTGGATGCGGTCCAGACCGTGCTCCTCGGTCGAGTCCACGATGCGCGCCATCGTCTCGACGACCACGACCGGGTACTTGCCGACGCTGGTCTCGCCCGAGAGCATGACCGCGTCCGCGCCGTCGAGGACGGCGTTGGCGACGTCGCTCGTCTCGGCGCGCGTGGGCACCGGGTTCTCGATCATCGACTCGAGCATCTGCGTCGCGACGATGACGGGCTTGGCCATACGACGGCAGAGCTCGACGGCGCGCTTCTGCACGATCGGCACCGCCTCGAGGGGCAGCTCGACGCCGAGGTCGCCGCGGGCGACCATGATGCCGTCGAACGCGTCGATGATCTCCTCGAGGTTGTCGACGGCCTGCGGCTTCTCGATCTTGGCGATGACGGGCACGTGGCGCCCCTCTTCGGCCATGATCACGTGGACGCGCTGGACGTCCTTCGCGTCGCGCACGAACGACAGGGCGATGATGTCGGCGCCGGCGCGCAGACCCCAGCGGAGGTCGGCCTCGTCCTTCTCGGACAGCGCAGGGACGTTGACCGCGACGCCGGGCAGGTTGATGCCCTTGTTGTTCGAGACGGGGCCCGCGACGATCACCTTGGTGGTGACGACGGTGCCGTCGGTCTCGACGACCTCGACGCGGACCTTGCCGTCGTCGATGAGGAGGAAGTCACCCGGCTTGACGTCGTTCGGGAGGCCCTTGAACGTCGTGCCGACGATCTCCTTGGTGCCGAGGATGTCTTCCGTGGTGATCTTGAAGATGTCGCCGACCGCCAGCTCGTGCGGTCCGTTCTCGAACTTGCCGAGGCGGATCTTCGGACCCTGGAGGTCGACGAGGATCGCGACCGCCCGTCCGGCGTCGTCGGCGGCCTTGCGCACGTTGGCGAAGTTGTTGTCGTGGACCGAGTAGTCCCCGTGGCTCAGATTGAAGCGGGCGACGTCGACGCCGGCATCGATGATCGCGCGGACCATCTCATACGACGACGTGGCGGGCCCCAGGGTGGCGACGATCTTGGCGCGTCTCATCCGTGGTTTTCTCCGGTGGGTTGAAGGTGGCGAGTGCCTCGGCCAGCCTACGCGGGCTGCAGGCCGATGGCGACATCGGTCGGGCGGACCGGAGCAGGCAGCTCCGTCTCCCCCATGAGGAATCGGTCGACGCTGGCTGCGGCGGCGCGTCCCTCGGCGATCGCCCACACGATGAGCGACTGGCCGCGGCCGGCGTCGCCGGCCACGAACACGCCCGGGGCGGTCGTCTGGTAGTCGTCCTCGCGGCGGACGTTCCCCCGCTCGGTGAAGCGGGCGCCGAGCTGGTCCTCGAGGAGGGCGCGCTCCGGGCCGGTGAAGCCCATCGCGATCAGCACGAGGTCGGCGGGGATCTCACGCTCGGTACCGCTCTTGGGCACGCGGCGGCCGTCGACGAACTCGGTCTCGGCGACGCGCAGCGCGCGCACCTCGCCGGCGTCGTTCGCGAGGAACTCGACGGTCGAGGCGAGGAAGGCACGCTCCCCGCCCTCTTCGTGGGCGGACTGCACCTCGAACACGAGCGGGTCCATCGGCCACGGCTGGTGCTCGGGACGCTCGCCCGGAGGGCGGCGGCCGATCGCGAGGTTCGTGACGCTCAGCGCGCCGTGACGGTGCGCCGTGCCGATGCAGTCGGCGCCGGTGTCGCCGCCGCCGATGACGACGACGTGCTTGCCCTCGGCCGTGATCTGGTTGGCGACGGCATCACCTGCGACGGCCTTGTTCGACTCGACGAGGTACTCCATCGCGAAGTGCACGCCGGCCAGGTCGCGTCCGGGGATCGCGAGCTCGCGCGGCACCGTCGCGCCGGTGGCGATGACGACCGCGTCGTAACGGGCGCGCAGGTCGGCCCAGGTGATGTCCTTGCCGATCTCGACGCCCGCGCGGAAGCGGGTGCCCTCGTCCTGCATCTGGCGAAGACGCGACTCGAGGTGCTTCTTCTCCATCTTGAAGTCGGGGATGCCGTAGCGCAGGAGACCGCCGATGCGGTCGTCGCGCTCGAACACGGCGACGGTGTGGCCGGCGCGCGTCAGCTGCTGCGCGGCTGCGAGACCGGCAGGACCCGACCCGACGACGGCGACCGTCTTGCCGGTGAGGCGCCCCGGGGGCTCCGGCTCGATCCAGCCGTTCGCGAACGCCTCGTCGGCGATCGAGACCTCGACTTGCTTGATGGTCACCGCCGGCTGGTTGATGCCGAGGACGCAGGAGCTCTCGCAGGGAGCGGGGCACAGCCGCCCGGTGAACTCCGGGAAGTTGTTCGTCGCATGCAGACGCTCACTGGCGGCGCGGCCTTCGCCGCGCCACGTCAGGTCGTTCCACTCCGGGATCAGGTTGCCGAGCGGGCAGCCCTTGTGGCAGAACGGCACGCCGCAGTCCATGCAGCGTCCGGCCTGCCGGCGCAGCACCGCCGCGTCGCCCGGCTCGTAGACCTCTTTCCAGTCCATGATGCGCACCGGCACCGGCCGCCGCGTGGGCAGCTCGCGCTCGGTGACCTTCAGAAAGCCCTTCGGGTCAGCCACCCGTCACCTCCAGGATGCGGTTCCAGACGACGTCGCCGTCGGGGTCGAGCCCCTCGGCCACGGCCTCCTGGCGGGTCTGCAGCACCGCGGCGTAGTCGCGCGGCAGGACCCGGACGAAATTCGCCAGCTCGGCCTCGAAGTCGTCGAGGAGAGCCTGGGCGAGGGTCGATTCGGTCTCGGCGACGTGCTGCTCGAGCAGGTCGCGGAGGATCTCGGCGTCGCCGGAGCCGAGCTCGCCGAGCTCGAGCTCGCCGGAGGCCAGCGCCTCGCGGTTCACCAGTTTGCGGTCGAGCTTGTACACGTACGCGGTGCCGCCGGACATGCCGGCGCCGAGGTTGCGTCCGGTCGCGCCGAGGATGACCGCGAGACCGCCGGTCATGTATTCGAGCGCGTGGTCGCCCACGCCCTCGACCACCGCGGTGGCACCAGAGTTGCGGACGAAGAAGCGCTCGCCCACGACGCCGCGCAGGAACATCGTCCCGAGCGTCGCGCCGTAGCCGATCACGTTGCCCGCGATGACGTTCTGGGACGCGTCGAACGTGGCTCCGCGCGGCGGGCGGACGACGATCTGACCGCCCGAGAGCCCCTTGCCGACGTAGTCGTTGGAGTCGCCCTCGAGGCGAAGCGTGATGCCCGCGGGCATGAACGCGCCGAACGACTGGCCCGCCGACCCGGTGAGGTTGACGACGATGCTCCCCGAACGCAGCCCGTTCTCGCCGCGTGCCTTGGTCACGTGGTGACCCAGCAGCGTGCCGACCGCGCGCTCCGTGTTGCGGATCGGCAGGTCGATCGTGATCTCGCCGCCGTTCGCGATGACGTCCTGTGCGCGCTCGATGAGTCCGACGTCGAAGTGCTCGTCGAGCTCGTGCAGCTGCGCGGTCGTGTTGCGGCGCGGCTCGTCGTCGGCGAAGACCGGGCCGTCGAGCACGGGACCGAGGTCCAGGCCGTTCGCCTTCCAGTGGTTCACCGCACCGTCGATGTCGAGCAGGTCGCTGCGGCCGATCGCCTCGTCGAGCGAGCGCAGGCCGAGGGACGCGAGGTACTCGCGCACCTCTTCGGCGATGAACTCCATGAAGTTCACGACGAACTCCGGCTTGCCGTTGAAGCGCTCGCGCAGGACCGGGTTCTGCGTCGCGACCCCCACGGGGCAGGTGTCGAGGTGGCAGACGCGCATCATGATGCAGCCCGACACGACGAGCGGCGCCGTGGCGAAGCCGAACTCCTCCGCGCCCAGCAGTGCGCCGATGATGACGTCGCGGCCGGTCTTGAGTTGGCCGTCGACCTGCACGACCACGCGGTCGCGCATGCCGTTGAGCATGAGCGTCTGCTGCGTCTCCGCGAGGCCGAGCTCCCACGGCGTGCCCGCGTGCTTGAGCGAGTTCAGCGGGCTCGCACCGGTGCCGCCGTCGTGGCCCGACACCAGGATGACGTCGGCCAGCGCCTTGGCGGTGCCGGCGGCGACCGCGCCGATGCCGGACTGGCTCACCAGCTTCACGTGGACCCGCGCGCCGGGGTTGGCGCGCTTCAGGTCGAAGATGAGCTGCTTGAGGTCCTCGATCGAGTAGATGTCGTGGTGCGGCGGCGGCGAGATGAGACCCACCCCGGCGGTCGCGTGACGCGTCCGTGCGACCCACGGATACACCTTGGTCGGCGGCAGCTGCCCACCCTCGCCGGGCTTGGCGCCCTGCGCGAGCTTGATCTGGATGTCGTCCGACTCCGTCAGGTAGAGGCTCGTGACGCCGAAGCGGCCCGAAGCGACCTGCTTGATGGAGCTGCGACGCTCGGGGTCGAGGAGGCGGTCCACGTCCTCGCCGCCCTCGCCGGTGTTCGACTTGCCGCCGATGCGGTTCATCGCGATCGCGAGCGTCTCGTGGGCTTCGCGCGAGATGGAGCCGTAGCTCATCGCACCCGTCGAGAAGCGCTTGACGATCGACGCCACCGACTCGACCTCGTCGATCGGCACGGGCGTGCGACCCTCGGTCTTGAGCGCGAACAGGCCGCGCAGCGTCTTCAGCTCGTTCGCCTGGTCGTCGACGAGCTTCGTGTACTCGCGGAAGATGTCGTACCGGCGCGTTCGCGTCGAGTGTTGCAGGCGGAACACCGTGTCGGGGTTGAACAGGTGGGGCGACCCGTCGCGGCGCCACTGGTACTCGCCACCCGTCCAGAGCCGCTCGTGCGCCCGGACCGCAGCATCCTGCGGGTACGCGTACGCGTGCCGGGCGGCGTTCTCGGCGGCGATGACGTCGAGTCCGACGCCGCCGAGCTTGGACTCGGTGCCGGTGAAGTACGTGTCGACGAAGTCCTGCGACAGGCCGACGGCCTCGAACACCTGGGCGCCGGCGTAGGACGAAACGGTCGAGATGCCCATCTTCGACATGATCTTGAGCACGCCCTTGCCGAGCGCGTAGATCAGGTTCTTGACGGCCTTCTCGGGCGCGATGCCGGTGATGAAGCCGGCACGCACCAGATACTCGACGGTCTCCATCGCGAGGTACGGGTTGACGGCGGATGCCCCGTACCCGATCAGGGTCGCGATGTGGTGCACCTCGCGCACGTCGCCCGCCTCGACCACGAGACCGCACTTCATGCGCGTCTGCTTGCGGATGAGGTGGTGGTGCACGGCCGCGAGCATGAGCAGCGACGGGATCGGCGCCAGGTCCTTGTTGGAGTCGCGGTCGGACAGCACGATGAACTCGGCGCCGTCCTCGATGGCCTGGTCGACCTCCTGGCACATCTGCTCGAGGCGCTTCTTCATGCCCTTGTGGCCGGCCTCGACGCGGTACAGGCCGCGGATCGTGACCGACGTGCGGCCGGGGAGCGCGGTGTCGATGTGCTGGATCTTGGCGAGCTCGTCGTTGTCGATCACCGGGAAGTCGAGCGTCACGACGCGCGTGTGCTCGGGCCCCCACTCGAGGAGGTTGCGCTCAGGACCGAGGCCCAGGCCGAGCGACGTGACGACCTCTTCGCGGATGGAGTCCAGCGGCGGGTTGGTGACCTGCGCGAACTGCTGTGTGAAGTAGTCGAACAGCAGACGCGGGCGCTCGCTCAGGACGGCGACCGGCGTGTCGGAGCCCATGGCACCGAGCGGCTCGGCGCCGTTCTGCCCCATCGGCGTGAGGAGGATCTTGACCTCTTCCTCGGTGTAGCCGAAGGTGCGCTGACGCCGCGTGATCGAGGCGATGGGGTGCACGATGTGCTCGCGCTCGGGAAGGTCGGCGAGGCGGACGCGGCCGGAGTCGAGCCATTCCTGCCACGGCTCCTGGTCGGCGAGCTGTGCCTTGATCTCGTCGTCCTCGATGATGCGGCGCTCGGCCGTGTCGACGAGGAACATGCGTCCGGGGCGCAGGCGCCCGCGACGCTTGATCCGCTCGGGCTCGAAGTCGAGCACACCGGTCTCGCTGCCGATGACGATGAGGCCGTCGGTCGTCTCGGTCCAGCGACCGGGGCGCAGGCCGTTGCGGTCGAGCGTGGCGCCGACGAGCGTGCCGTCCGTGAAGATGAGCGCGGCCGGGCCGTCCCACGGCTCCATCTGCATGGAGTGGAACTCGTAGAACGCCCGCAGCTTCGGGTCGATGTCGGCCTGCTTCTCGTAGGCCTCGGGCACCATCATCATGATGGCGTGCGGGAGGCTCCGACCCGTCAGCGTGAGGAGCTCGAGCACCTCGTCGAACGAGGCCGAGTCGCTCGCACCGGTGGTGCAGATGGGCAGCAGCGGCTGGATGTCGCCGAGCAGCTCGGACTCGAGCTGCGACTGACGGGCGCGCATCCAGTTGCGGTTGCCGTTGACGGTGTTGATCTCGCCGTTGTGGGCGAGCATGCGCAGCGGCTGCGCGAGCGGCCACGACGGGAAGGTGTTGGTCGAGTAGCGCGAGTGCACCACCGCGAGCTCGGAGGCGAAGCGCTCGTCCTGCAGGTCGGGGTAGAACGGCTCGAGCTGGAGCGTCGTGACCATGCCCTTGTAGCCGAGCGTGCGCGACGACAGCGACACGAAGTACGCGTCGAGCTCGGTGCGTGCCCGGGCCCGCAGGCGGTAGGCGCGGCGGTCGAGTGCGATGCCCGAGAGCGCCGCGGCGTCGCCGGTCGCGGGACGTGAGATGAAGAGCTGCTCGAAGACCGGGCGCGCCTCGAAGGCGAGCTTGCCCAGGTTCTCGTCGGAGGTCGGGACGTCGCGCCAGCCGAGCACCGTCAGACCCTCGGATGCTGCGATCCGCTCGATTCCGCTCTTCTGGGTGGCGCGCGCCTCGGCGTCGCGCGGCAGGAAGACGAGGCCGGCGGCGTACTCGCCCACCGGCGGCAGGTCGAAGCCGGCCACCGCACGCAGGAACGCGTCGGGCATCTGCGTCAGGATGCCCGCGCCGTCGCCGGTGCCGGCGTCGGAGCCGATGGCGCCTCGGTGCTCGAGGTTGCGCAGGGCGGTCAGGGCCAGATCGATGATGTCGTGGCCGGCCTCACCGCGCAGCGTGGCCACCATCGCCAGGCCGCAGGCATCCTTCTCGAAGGCAGGGTTGTACATCCCCTGCTTCTGCGGGAATCCGGCACGGCCGGACGCAGCGGGGAAGTTCGCCTCCGCAGAGGCGACGGAACGGGGGCTCGAAGCCATACCTACCGTCCTCACGTTGATAGTCAAGATGGGACGACGTCGGCCCTGGGCGCGCTCTTCGGGGGGAGAGCTGCGTTACTTGGTGGCAGGAGTGCTTGTGGCGCTGACCCCTTCGGCTTCGGACGTCGGGGGTTCGCTGACGTCGACGAAGTCGTCGGTCTCCTGAGATTGTACAGCCTGTCCGGCCTTCCACTCGCGGCCGGACACATAGGGCGACGGCTCCAGGCCGGGGTGGCGGCGCTTCTGCAGGAAGAAGATCACGAGACCGATCACCACGCCGAAGATGGCGGCCCAGACGTTGGTGCGCAGACCGAGGAAGATGTCGCTCGGGTCGATGCGGATCGACTCCCACACGATGCGGCCCGCGCTGTACCAGACGAGGTACAGGCCGAAGAGGCGGCCCCACTGGAGCGTGAAGCGGCGACCCACCCACACGAGGAAGAGCACGCCGAGCGTGTTCCAGATGACCTCGTAGAGGAACGTCGGGTGGTACAGGGTGCCCTCGGGCAGGCCGATCGGCCACGCGGGGTTCGGGTAGTCGATCTCGAGGCCCCACGGCACGTCGGTCGGAAGGCCGAACAGCTCCTGGTTGAACCAGTTGCCGAAGCGGCCGATCGCCTGTGCGAGGAGGAGACCCGGAGCGAGTGCGTCGGCGAAGGTCCAGAAGCGGATGCCGGTCCACCGGCAGCCGAGCCACGCACCGACGGCGCCGCCGATGAGCGCGCCGTAGATGGCGATGCCCCCCTCCCAGATGAAGAGGGCCGACCAGGGGTTCGCGCCCTCGCCGAAGTAGAAGTTCCAGTGCGTGAGCACGTGGTAGATGCGCGCCGTGATGATCGCGAGCGGGACGGCGAGCAGGGCGATGTCGATGACGACCCACGGCTCGGCGCCGCGCTTGGTGAGGCGGGCGTTGGTCCACAGCGTCGCGACGATGATGCCCGTGATGATGCACAGCGCGTAGATGTGGATCCGCAGGGGGCCGATGTCGAAGTAGCTGATCGACGGGCTCGGGATGCTGGCGACGACGCTCGCGGCGGCGTTGATCATGGGAGAACCGTGTCCTTGCTGGATCCGTGCTGGGGGTGGCGGCGGTGGACGCCGACCTCAGAAGTCTAGTTCGCGCCGCGGGCGGTGCCTGCGGCGAGGCTCTGCGCGGTCTCGGCGAGCCCCTCGAGGCCGCCATCGCGCAGCGCGCGCACGAGCGCCGTGCCGACGATCGCGCCGTCGGCGTACTCGAGTACGCCGCCGACCTGCTCGGCGTTCGAGATGCCGATGCCGACGCACGCGTGCTCGACCCCGTGCTCGCGCAGGCGGGCGACGAGGGTGCGGGCCGCAGCGTCCAACTGCGCGCGCTCCCCCGTGATGCCCATGGTCGAGACGGTGTAGACGAAGCCGGTGGAGTTCTGTGCGATGAGCTCCAGCCGCTCGTCCGTCGAAGTCGGCGCGGCGAGGAACACCCGGTCGAGGCCGGTGCGCTCACTGGCGGCGATCCACTCCGGCGCCGCCTCCGGCGTGATGTCGGGCGTGATGAGACCTGCGCCCCCGGCGGCGAGCAAGTCATCGGCGTAGCGGTCGACGCCGTACTGCAGCACGGGGTTCCAGTACGTCATGACGAGCACGGGCACGTCGACGCGGCGCGTGATCTCGCGCACCGCCGTGAACGTGTCGCGCAGGCGGAAGCCGCCGGCGAGGGCTGCCTGGGTGGCCTCCTGGATGACCGTGCCGTCCATCACGGGGTCGGAGTACGGCGGGCCGAGCTCGAGGATGTCGGCGCCGCTCTCGGCCAGCGCGACCGCGGCGTCGATGCTCGTCTGGAGGTCGGGGAAGCCGAGCGGCAGGTAGCCGACGAACGCCCCGCGTCCCGCGGCACGGGCGGCGTCGATCGCGGCGGCGACGCGTGAGGTCACAGCTTCTCCCCCTCGCCGTGTGCGGCGTCGTCGTGCGGCGCGGAGGCGGCGGCCGCGGCATCCGCGCCGTCGTCGTACAGCTGGAAGTACCGTGCCGCGGTGTCCATGTCCTTGTCGCCGCGGCCCGAGAGGCACACCGCGAGGATCGCGTCGGGGCCGAGCTCGCGGCCGATGCGCAGCGCCCCGGCGAGGGCGTGGGCCGACTCGATGGCGGGGATGATGCCCTCCGTCTGGGAGAGCAGACGCAGCGCCTGCATCGCCTCGTCGTCGGTCGCGGGGATGTACTCGGCGCGGCCGATCGAGGCGAGCCACGCGTGCTCCGGGCCGACGCCCGGGTAGTCGAGACCCGCCGAGATCGAGTGCGATTCGATCGTCTGGCCGTCCTCGTCCTGCAGCACGAAGGTCTTCGCGCCGTGCAGCACACCGGGGCGGCCGCGCTCGATCGACGCGGCATGCCGCGGCGTGTCGACGCCGTCGCCGGCGGCCTCGACGCCGTAGAGCTTGACGCCCTCGTCGTCGAGGAACGCGTCGAACATGCCGATGGCGTTCGAGCCGCCGCCGACGCACGCGAGGACGGCGTCGGGCAGGCGCCCCGCCTGTTCGAGGAGCTGTGCGCGCGCCTCCTCCGAGATGACCTTCTGGAAGTCGCGGACCATCGCGGGGAACGGGTGGGGCCCTGCGGCCGTGCCGAAGATGTAGTTGGTCGTCTCGACGCTCGCGACCCAGTCGCGGTAGGCGTCGTTGATGGCGTCCTTGAGGGTGCGCGAGCCGGTCGTGACGGGGATCACCTCGGCGCCGAGCAGGCGCATGCGGGCGACGTTGAGCGCCTGGCGCTCCGTGTCGACCTCGCCCATGTAGATCGTGCACTCGAAGCCGAAGAGCGCCGCAGCTGTCGCGGTCGCGACGCCGTGCTGGCCCGCGCCCGTCTCGGCGATGACGCGCGTCTTGCCGAGGCGCTGGGTGAGCAGCGCCTGGCCGAGCACGTTGTTGATCTTGTGCGAGCCGGTGTGGTTGAGGTCCTCGCGCTTGAGGAAGACGCGGGCGCCGCCGGCGTGCTCGGCGAACCGGGCGACCTCGGTGATCGGCGACGGGCGGCCGGCGTACGAGTGCAGCAGCCGAACGAACTCGGCTTGGAAGGCCGGGTCGGCCTTCGCCGCCTCGTACTCGGCCGTCAGCTCGTCGATAGCGGCGATGAGGGACTCGGGCATGTACCGCCCGCCGAACTCGCCGAACAGCGGCCCGGGAGCCTCACGAAGACTCATGCGCCTGCCTCCAGGAATGCGCGCAGGGTGGATACGGGGTCGTTCGTGACCAGCGCCTCGCCCACCAGCACCACGTCTGCACCGTCGCGGCGGTAGTGGGCGACGTCGTCGGGCGCCAGCACGGCCGATTCGGCGATCTTGATGGCGCCCTCCGGGATGCGCTCGGCGAGGCGGCCGAAGAGGTCGCGGTCGAGCTGGAAGGTCGACAGGTCGCGCGCGTTGACGCCGATGAGCTGCGCCCCGAGGTCCACGGCGCGGTCGACCTCGTCGGCCGAGTGCGTCTCGACCAGCGCCGTCATGCCCAGTTCACGCGTGAATGCGTACAGGCGGGCGAGCACGTCCTGGTCGAGCGCGGCGACGATGAGGAGAGCCAGGTCGGCACCCGAGGCGCGGGCCTCGAGGAGCTGGTACTCGGTCGCGATGAAGTCCTTGCGCAGCACCGGCAGCGTGACCGCGGCCTTCACGGCCTCGAGGTCGGCGAGGCTGCCCTTGAACTTGCGGCCCTCGGTCAGGACGGAGATCGCCGACGCGCCGCCCTCTTCGTAGCGACGGGCCTGGAGCGCCGGATCCGGGATGGCGGCGAGGTCGCCGCGCGACGGGCTGGCACGCTTGACCTCGGCGATGATCTTGACGCGGTCGGACGGGGCGAGCGCGGCGAGGACGTCGAGAGCGGGACGCTGCGCGAGGGCTGCGGACTCGACCTCTGCCAGGGGACGCCGCGAGGCGCGTGCCTCCGCATCCTCCACCGCGCCGGCCGTGAGGTCGGCGAGCATGCTCAGTGCTCTTTCGCCGCGACCTTGGAGCCGCCCACGCCGTAGCCGGCGCGCTTCATGACCCACCCCACGAGGAGTCCGATGACCAGGAGGCCGGCTGACGCCCAGACGAAGATCGGCATGTCGAGGAAGAAGAAGAAGGTGCCGATCGAGACCGCGATGAGCATGATCACGACGGCCGTCCAGGCTGCGGGCGAGTGTCCGTGGCCGGGGTCGCCGATGTTGTTGCTCATGGATATCTCCTCGTGAAACCTGGGCGGGATGCCGCCAGTCTAGCGGTCAGGCGGTCGGATCCTCGCCACGCGACAGGTCGTCCCAGTCGTCGATGGCGCGCGATCCGGCAGCGTCGTGGGGGCGCGGGCCGTCGCCGGCGCGCGCGGGGGAACCGGTGGCCGGGGCGGCCTTCGCGGCCTCGTCCGTGCGGTAGCGGCGACCGGTGCGAGACCAGGAGTGCGCCGTTGCGAGCACGAACACGCCCGCCGCGATCAGCACCACCCAGACGACCAGCGTCACCGCCGGCCACGCGGTCGCCTCGATGGACGCGACGAGCTTCGCGACGGAGGTCTCCCCCGCGATGCCGGTGGATTCGGTGACGACGGAGGCGACGGCGGAGACAGGGTGCTCGAACACGACGCGCGCGGTCAGCCACGCGAGGGCGGCGCCGATGAAGAACGCCAGTGCGCCGAAGACGTAGCGCAGTACCAGCCCGACGATCGACAGCGCGGCCCCCAGGGCCAGCACCGCGAGGCTGAGCGGCGCGAGCACCGGGACTGCGGAGGCGCCGGGCACCTCGAGCGTGTGGTGGGCGGCGTCCTGGAGCTCGACCGTCAGCCACGTCTGGGTCGACGAGATCACGCCCAGCGCCCCGCACAGCACCGCCACGACGACCGAGAGGAGCCGCGCCCTGCGGATCACGCGTCCGGCTCCGGGCCGCGGACGGCCCCGAGGTCGCGGCCGTCGAAGCATGTGCGGGTGCCGGTGTGGCAGGCCGCCCCGATCTGCTCGACCTCGACGAGGATCGTGTCGCCGTCGCAGTCGAGGCTCGCTCCGCGGACCAGTTGGATGTGGCCGGACGTGTCGCCCTTGCGCCAGTACTCCTGCCGGGAGCGCGACCAGAAGGTGACGCGGCCCTCGGTGAGCGTGCGACGCAGGGCCTCGGCATCCATCCATCCGAGCATGAGCACCTCGCGGGTGTCCCACTGCTGGATGACCGCGGCGACCAGGCCGTCGGCGGTGAATCTCACGCGCGCGATGCGCTCGTCGAGCGTCTCGGTCATGCGGCCACCTCCCGGACGGCGATCCCCTCGGCGCGCATGGCGGCCTTCACGTCGCCGACCGTGAGCTGCCCGGAGTGGAAGACGGATGCGGCGAGCACGGCGTCCGCGCCGGCCTCGATGGCGGGGCCGAAGTCCTCGGCGCGGCCGGCGCCGCCCGACGCGATGACGGGGACGCTCGCCACCTCGCGCATCAGGGAGACGAGCTCGAGGTCGAAGCCCTGCTTGGTGCCGTCGGCGTCGATCGAGTTCACGAGGAGCTCCCCCGCACCGCGTTCGATCGCCTCGCGCGCCCACTCGAGCGCGTCGAGGGTCGTCTCGGTGCGGCCGCCGTGCGTGGTGACGACGAAGCCGGACTCGGTCGCGGGCGACCGCTTGACGTCGAGCGACAGCACGAGCACCTGAGCACCGAACCGGTCGGCGATCTCGTCCAGGAGCGGCGGGCGGGCGATCGCCGCGGAGTTGACGCCGATCTTGTCGGCGCCGACCGACAGCAGCCGGGCGACGTCGTCGGCCGAGCGGACTCCCCCGCCCACGGTGAGCGGGATGAAGACCTCTTCGGCGGTGCGCCGGACGACGTCGTAGGTCGTCGAGCGCTCGTCGACCGTCGCGGTGACGTCGAGGAAGGTGATCTCGTCGGCGCCCTGGCGGAAGTACTCCCGTGCGAGCTCGACCGGGTCTCCCATGTCGCGCAGGTTCTGGAAGTTCACACCCTTGACGACGCGCCCTGCGGCGACGTCGAGGCACGGGATGACGCGGCAGACCAGGCTCATCAGAGTCTCGCGTTGTGGATCGCGGTGACGAGGATCGCGCGGGCGCCGATCGCGTACAGCGCGTCCATCACGTTGTTGACCCCCTTGCGCGGTGCCATCACCCGAACCGCCACCCATCCGGGATCGCGCAGCGGTGAGATCGTGGGCGACTCGATGCCCGGGGCGATCGCGACGGCCTGGTCGACCAGGTCGGCGGGGAGGTCGTAGTCCACGAGCACGTACTGACGCGCCACGAGGACTCCGCGCAGTCGACGCAGAAGCGTGTCGGTGCCGGGGACGTCCGAGGGCCCGGCGATCAGCACCGCCTCGGAGCGCAGGATCGGCGGGCCGAACACCTCGAGGCCGGCCTGACGCAGCGTCGTGCCGGTCTCGACCACATCGGCGACCGCGTCGGCGACACCGAGGCGCACCGCGGATTCCACGGCGCCGTCCAGCGGCACCAGATCCACCGCGATCCCGCGCTCGTCGAGGAAGGCGTCGACGAGCCCCGGATAAGACGTCGCGATGCGCTTGCCCTCGAGGTGCTCCACCTCGGTCAGCGTCCCCGTCGGGGCGGCGAAGCGGAAGGTCGATCCTGCGAAGCCCAGGGCTTCGATCTCGCGGGCGCCGGGCATACGGGCGTCCAGCAGCAGATCGCGTCCCGTGATCCCGACGTCGAGGGCGCCGGATCCGACGTAGGTCGCGATGTCCTTGGGGCGCAGGTAGAAGAACTCGACCTCGTTCTGAGGGTCGATGATGTGCAGGTCTTTGCTGTCGCGACGGCCGGTGTATCCGGCCTCGCTCAGCATCTCGGCAGCGGTCTCGGCGAGCGAGCCCTTGTTCGGCACGGCGATTCGCAGCATGGCAGCGGGGCTTTCGGGTTCGAGGACGGGTGGGGACGCGCGCTCAGAGATGTCGGTAGACGTCTTCGAGGCTCAGCCCCTTCGCGAGCATCAGCACCTGCAGGTGGTACAGCAGCTGCGAGATCTCCTCGGCTGCGGCATCCGTCGATTCGTATTCGGCCGCCATCCAGACCTCGGCCGCCTCCTCCACGATCTTCTTGCCGATCGCGTGGACGCCCGCGTCCAGCTGTGCGACGGTTCCCGATCCCTCGGGGCGCTCAGCCGCTTTCGCGGCGAGCTCGGCGTACAGCGTGTCGAACGTCTTCACCATGCCAGGGTATCGAACCGAGCGGATGCCTCGGCGCCGCGTGACACGACGCTCAGTGGATGTGGTGCTCGGCGGCGGACGCGCGAAGGCCCGCGATGGCGTTCGACGGGTCGCTCGCGCCGAACACGGCGGAGCCCGCGACGAACGTGTCGGCGCCCGCCTCGGCGGCCTGCGCGATCGTCGACTCGCCGATGCCGCCGTCGACCTGGAGCCACACCGACGATCCGCGCCGGCGGGCCTCATCGGCCAGGCGGCGGAGCTTCGGCATGGTCTCGGGCATGAACGACTGGCCGCCGAAGCCGGGCTCGACGGTCATCACGAGGATCTGGTCGAAGTCGTCGAGGAGGTCGAACAGGCTCTCCACGGGGGTCGCGGGCTTGACCGCGACCCCGGCGCGTGCGCCGATGTCGCGCAGCCGCCGGGCGAGCGCGACCGGCTCGGTCGCCGCCTCGAGGTGGAATGTGACGGATGCCGCACCGAGCTCGGCGTACCCGGGTGCCCAGCGGTCGGGGTCGGAGATCATGAGGTGCACGTCGAGGGGCACGGGGCTCGTCGCCTGGATGCGCTCGACCATCTGCGGGCCGAACGTCAGATTGGGCACGAAGTGGTTGTCCATGACGTCGACGTGGACGAAGTCCGCCGTCGCGATGCGCGCGAGCTCGGCCTGCATGTTCACGAAGTCGGCGGCAAGGATGCTGGGATTGATGCGGATGCCCCTCTGGCGGGCGGCGTCGTCGATCGGTGGCACGCGTCCATTATGGTCGAGCCGTGGATCCGATCACGGCGCTGCTGCACGACGTCCTCGAAGACATCCGACCCCATGACCGCGGCGCCCCGGCGGGCTACATCCCTGAGCTCGCCGCCGCCGATCCCGATCGGCTCGCACTCGCGGTCGTCGGACCGCGCGGACGTGTCCGCGCGGTCGGCGACGTCACGCACGAGTTCACGATCCAGTCGATCTCGAAGCCGTTCGTGCTCGCGCTCGCCCTCGCCGACCGCGGCCGCGACGCGGTGCTGCGCAAGGTCGGCGTCGAGCCGAGCGGCGAGCCGTTCAACGCGATCAGCCTCGAGCCCGGAACCGGGCGACCGGCGAATCCCATGGTCAACGCCGGGGCGATCGCGACGTCCGCCCTCATCCCGGGCGACGCCGTCGACGACCGGATGACCCGCATCGTCGAGGGACTCTCCGCCTTCGCGGGGCGCTCGCTGTGGGTCGACGAGCAGGTCTACGCCTCGGAGTCGGCGACCGGCGACCGCAACCGCGCCCTGGCCCACCTGCTGCGCTCGCACGGGATCATCGAGGGCTCGGTCGACATCGCCGTCGAGACCTACTTCCGGCAGTGCTCGCTGCTCGTCACGGTGCGGGATCTCGCCGTGATGTCGGCGACCCTCGCGTTCGGCGGCCTCAACCCCGTCACCGGCGAGCGGGTCGTCTCAGAGGCCGTGGCCCGCGACGTGCTGTCGATCATGGCGAGCTGCGGCATGTACGACTACTCCGGCGAGTGGCTGCTGCGCGTCGGCCTGCCGGCCAAGAGCGGTGTCAGCGGCGGCCTCCTCGCCGTCGCCCCGTCGCAGTTCGGCGTGGCGGCGTTCAGTCCCCGGCTGGACCAGCACGGCAACTCGGTGCGCGCCATCGCCCTCCTCGAGACGCTCGGCGAGCGGTTCGGCATGCACCTGCTCGAGTCGCACGAGAGCGTCGCCGTGCCCGCGTTCACGGTCGAGGACACCGACCAGGGACGCGTGCTGCGACTGGCGGGCGAGCTCGGACTGGCCGGCACCGAGCGGGTCGTCGCGGTGCTCCGCGAGATCGCCGAAGCACTCCCAGAGGGCTCCGAGGTGATCGTCGACGCGCGAGACCTCGCCCGCGCCCACAGCGCCGCGCTGGTCGCGCTGCGGGTCGAGTTCGAGCAGATGCCCCACGGCATCCGTCTGCGGGAATGACGTCGTGAGCCGGACCGGGATGCTGCGGCTCAGACTCTCCGCAGCAGCGAGATCGACATCGCGTCGGTGTTGTGACGGTGCGGCCACAGCTGTGCGCGCCCGCTGCCGTCGGCCTGCGGCGGCAGGCCGGGGTCGGCGTCGGACAAGGACGTGATCACGTCGCGGGCGGAGATCTCCTCGAGCGCCGCGCCCCACTCGCGGCGGATGTCGGCGACGACGCCCGACGTCTCGGCGAGGTGGGGCGAGCACGTCACGTAGGCGACGACTCCGCCGGGCTTGAGCGCACCGACCGCGGCGCTGAGCAGCTCCCGCTGCAGCTCGGTCAGCGCCGGGACGTCGCTCGGCGCCTTGCGCCAGCGCGCCTCGGGACGACGGCGCAGCGCGCCCAGCCCGGTGCACGGCGCGTCGACGAGGATGCGGTCGTAGGTGTCGGGCGCGTCCGCCGCGCGGGTGCGGCCGTCCTCCTCCGACACGGGCACCTCGACCGGGACGCCCGCGAGAGCCTGCCGGACGAGCCCGGCACGCGCCGGTGAGATCTCGTTGGCCTCGAGTGTGGCGCCGCCGACGCGGGCCTCCGCGGCGAGGACGGCGGTCTTGCCACCGGGACCCGCGCACAGATCGAGCCAGCGCTCCCCTTCCGTGATGGGCAGGGCGCGCGTGAGCGCCAGCGCCGCGAGCTGTGAGCCCTCGTCCTGCACGCGGATGCGCCCGCGCGAGGTGCGCACGAGCGGGTCGGGGTCACCGCCGCCCAGGCGGAACCCGATCGGCGAGAACGGCGTGCGCCGGGCGTCGTCGGGAACACCCGCGAGGTCGGGCAGCGCCGCCATCGTGACGCGCGGCGACGCGTTGTCGGCCGTGAGCAGCGCCTCGAGCTCTTCGGCGCGGCCCTCCGCAGCCAGCGCGCGCCGGAAGGCGCGCACGACCCACACCGGGTGCGAGAACAGCAGGCCGAGCTGCTCGTCGTCGGACCGCGCGCTCGCGGCGACGTGGGTCATCCAGTCGCCCGGCGTGTCGCGCGACACCCGGCGCAGCACGGCGTTCACGAACCCCGCGGCGCCGCGGCCGCCCGCACCCCGGGCGAGCTCGACGGACTCGTTCACCGCGGCGTGGGAGGCCACACGGGTCGACAGGAGCTGGTGCACGCCGAGACGCAGCGCGTCGAGCACGGCCGGGTCGACGTCGGAGACCGGCCGATCTGCGGCGATCGCGATCACCGCGTCGTAGGTGCCCTGGCGCCGGAGCGTGCCGTAGGTGAGCTCGGTCGCGAGGGCGGCGTCGGCCGTCGACAGGCCGGCGCGCGAGATCGCGGTCGGCAGCAGCAGGTTGGCGTACGCGTCCGATTCGTGGACGGCTCGCAGCGTCTCGTAGGCGACTCGGCGCGCCGCGACCGTGCGGCTCACGATCCGGCCACCGGGGTCGCGTCGCGCAGTCCGCGCCACCAGTCGGGGGCGCGCATCGCGCCCTTGCCGGCGGGCTGCACCGCCTCGAGCGCGATCGGCGCGGATGCGGTCCCGGCGATCACCTGCTTGCCGTGCAGAGCGAGCGCGCCCGGTGCGAGCGACGGAGCATCGTCGGGAGCAGGCGCGACCGCGAGCACCTTGAAACGGGCGCCGTCGATCGTGGTGTGCGCACCAGGCTCGGGCGTCACCCCGCGGATGCGGCCGAGCACCGCGCTCGCGGGCTCGTCCCAGCGGATGCGGCCGTCGTCGTCGCCGAGCTTCGACGCGTACGTGGTGTCGCCCTGCTGCGGGCGGGCCACGGCGACGCCGGCGGCGATCGCGTCGACGACGTCGGAGAGCAGTCCGGCACCGTCGTCGGCCAGCGAGGCGAGGAGGTCGCCGGCGGTCGCGTCCGACGGGACGTCGACCGCGAGCTCGCCGAACACGTCTCCGGCGTCGAGCTCGGGCACCAGCTGGAACACGCTGGCCCCCGTGCGTGCGTCACCGGCGATGAGCGCGTGCTGCACGGGTGCGGCGCCGCGCCAGCGGGGCAGCAGTGAGAAGTGCAGGTTGATCCAGCCGTGCGCCGGGGTCGACAGCAGCGGCTCGCGCACGAGCCCGCCGTAGGCCACGATCACGCCGAGGTCGGGTTCGAGCGCCGCGATCTCGGCCGTGACTGCCGCATCGAGCCGGTCGGCGCGGATCACAGGCAGCCCGAGCTCGTCGGCGGCCGCGGCGACGGGTGACGGCGTCAGCACCCGCTTGCGCCCGAGCGGGGCGTCGTGGCGGGTGATGACGGCGGCGATGTCGTGAGCGGATGCCGCGAGCCGCCGCAGCGACGGCACAGCCGGCGCCGGTGTGCCGGCGAAGACGAGACGCATGACGTTCCTGGAAGTCGAGGGTCAGAGATCGAGATCGGGTACGTCGACCCGAACCTTCAGTGTATGGGCGGCCCCGGGCGCACGACCCTTCGCGGGGCGGCGCCCCTTCATCGCGTGGCTCACCACGGACGCGCGCAGGCTCTCGGTCACGCGCGCCCCGAGGCCGTAGTCGAACCGCACCAGAGCGCGAACCGAGTCCTCGTGCGCGATCGGACCGAGCACGGACTCGGCGTCGAGCTCCGGCACGGCGGCGCGCAACGCCGCGATGGCGGTGTCCACTGCGCGCCGCGGGCCGTCGACGGAGGCCACCCGCACGGTCGGGGGCATGCGCAGCGGGGCGCGGTCGGCGAGCTCGGAGCGGGCGTACGCGGCCTGCGTCCAGGTCGCGAGTGCGCGAGCGACCTCGCCGCTCACGCCGACGAGGTGAACCGGAGCCCCGGCGGCGGCCAGGGCCGCCGCGTTCGACCACCACCGCAGACACGACTCGCCGATGCGCAGGTCGTCGGCCATCAGCATCCGATCCCCGTCCAGCAGGATCACGGCACGATACCCGCCGGCCGCGAGCGGCTCGGCGCCGCGGGTCGCCACCACCAGGGCGGGACGGGCGTCGACCTCGGCCACCGGGTGGTCGCCGTCGGCGACGATCACGCGCGTGCCGGGAAAGGCGCGGCCGAGCTCGTCGGCGGTGCGCTCGCTGCCGGACGAGGCCATGCGCAGCAGCGTCGACCGGCACTCGGGGCAGGCCCACGCGTGGGCGGCGCGTCCGCACCACGTGCACGTCGGGACGGCGCCCTGGCGCGCCGCGTGGAGCGGACCGCCGCAGTGCGCGCAGCGCGCAGGATGGCGGCATTTCGCGCACACGAGAACGGGTGCGTAGCCCGGACGCGCCACCTGAACGAGCACGGGGCCCCCGGTGAGCGCTTCGCGCGCGGCGGCGAACGCCGACGACGGCACGCGCGCTGCGCGGGACTCCCCTTCGCGGTTCGCGCTCAGCACGACGCGAGGGCTCATACGCCGTGCCGCGGGGAGGTCGCGCACCCAGCCGACGGCGACCAGACGCTCGACGTCGGTGGTGCGGGTGTGCCCTGCGAAGACGAGCGCTCCGCCGTGCAGTTCCTGACGCAGCAGCGCCGCGTCGCGGGCGTGGACCCCGGGGCTCAGGGGCTCCCCCAGCAGAGGGTCCCCATCGTCCCAGAGCGCGACCAGCCCGAGCGCGGACACCGGCGCGTACACGGTGGAGCGGTTGCCGATCACCACGCACGGCGCGTCGGCGAGGGTCCTCAGGAACGCGGCGTACCGGGTGGGACCGCTCTGCTTCGCATCGTCGCGGACCAGGGCGCCGGCGGGGATGCGGGCCGTGAGCGCGGCTTCGAGTTGGGCCCGATCACGATGATCCGGCACGGCGATGACGGCGCTGCGCCCGGAGGCGAGGGTATGCGTCGCCGCCGCGGCGAGGAGGATCGCCCAGGACCCGACGACCGTGCCGTCGTCGAGCGTCGACGGCACGGGCGGCGCATCCACCGCCAGGCGCTCGTCGTGGTCGAGCGCTTCGGCGAGTCCTGGGTACGCGTCGAGGACGCCCTCGGCCCACGCACGATCCGCGTCGTCGATCACCGGACGCAGCGGCGGGTCGGCGGCGAGCCACGCCTTCTCGGCGCGCACCATGCGCTTGGGGATCGCGAGGCGGAGGATGTCGCCCGCCGACCCTGCCGCCCGGTCCGCGGCGCGCCGGGCGAGCGCGTAAAGCGGCGGCGTCAGCACCGGCACGGGCGACACGACGGCCTCGAGCTGCGAGAGCGGGCGGTCCGAGGCATCCGGCTCCCCCACCTCGACGAGAAGCGCGTCGACCACTCGCCCGGCGCTGCGCAGGGGCACGCGCACGCGGACGCCTGGCACGGCGTCGGCGACGAGCCCGGCGGGGATCTCGTAGTCGAAGAGGCGGTCGAGCTGCGGCAGGGGCGAGTCGATCAGCACGCGCGCGACGCGCCGCGGGCGCCGCGGCCGATCGCCGGCGCTCGGCTCGTCGTCGTGCACCGCGGTCACGCGGCCGGTGTCAGAGCCCGGCGGCGGCGCGCAGCGCGTCCGCGCGGTCGGTGCGCTCCCACGTGAAGTCGGGCAGCTCGCGGCCGAAGTGGCCGTACGCCGCGGTCTGCGCGTAGATCGGCCGCAGCAGGTCGAGCTGGTCGATGATCGCCTTGGGGCGCAGGTCGAACACGTCGAGGATGGCCTGGGTGATCACGTCGTCGGCCACGCGGCCGGTGCCGAACGTCTCGACGTAGAGCCCGACGGGCTTGGCCTTGCCGATGGCGTACGCGACCTGCACCTCGAGGCGGTCGGCGAGTCCGGCGGCGACGGCGTTCTTCGCGACCCACCGCATCGCGTACGCGGCCGAGCGGTCGACCTTCGACGGGTCCTTGCCGCTGAACGCGCCGCCACCGTGGCGGGATGCGCCGCCGTACGTGTCGATGATGATCTTGCGGCCGGTGAGGCCGGCGTCGCCCTTCGGGCCGCCGATGACGAACGGCCCCGCCGGGTTGATGTAGTACTTCACGTCGGGCAGCTCGAGCCCGGTCGCCTCGAGCACCGGGTCGATGACCTCGGCACGGACGGCGGCGCGCAGCGCCTTCTGCGAGATGTCGGGGTGGTGCTGCGTCGACAGCACCACGGACTCGACCGTCTTCGGAGTGTGGCCGTCGTACCCGAGCGTCACCTGCGTCTTGCCGTCGGGGCGCAGGAAAGGCAGCTCGCCCGAGCGACGCACCTCGGCGAGCCGCTCGGCCATGCGGTGCGCCGTCCATGCGGCCATCGGCATGAGCTGCGGCGTCTCGGTCGTCGCGTAGCCGAACATGATGCCCTGGTCGCCCGCGCCCTGCAGGTCGTGCGGGTCTTCCGAGCCGTCCTCGCGGCGCTCGAACGCCTTGTCGACGCCGGCGGCGATGTCGGAGGACTGCGCCCCGATCGAGACGCTCACGCCGCATGAGTCGCCGTCGAAGCCGGTGTCGCTCGAGGTGTAGCCGATGCGGTTGACGACGCCGCGCACGATGGCCGGGATCTCGACGTACGCGGAGGTCGAGACCTCACCGGCGACGTGGACGAGCCCGGTGGTGACGAGGGTCTCGACGGCGACGCGCCCGTTCGGGTCGGCGTCCAGGATCGCATCGAGGATCGAGTCCGAGATCTGGTCGCAGATCTTGTCGGGGTGGCCCTCGGTGACGGATTCGGACGTGAACAGACGCAGGTCGGTCATCGGTACTCCAGTTGTCGTGGCTCCGGTCATCGTGGCGTCCGGGCGCCGAGGGGGCGGACACCAGTATGCCCCCGACGACGGACAGGGCCGTCGTCGGGGGCATCGAGGATGTGACGGATTACTCCGCGCGGCGCAGGCGCAGCTTGTCCTCGTGGATCTCGTGCATCGCGATGGTGAGCGGCTTGTCCTCGACGGTCGAGTCGACGAGCGGGCCCACGTTGTCGAACAGGTTCCCCTCGTGGAGGTCGGAGTAGTAGTCGTTGATCTGGCGCGCGCGCTTGGACGCGAAGATCACGAGCTGGTACTTCGAGTCGACCTTCTCGAGGAGGCTGTCGATGGGGGGCTCGATGATGCCCTGGTTCGTTCCGGCCATGGCGAAACCTCCTGGATCGGATGAAAGGAATAGTCGATGGAGCCTCGGGGTGCCGAGGCATCCCACCATTCTACGTGACGGAATGCTCTCAGCGCGCGAGGCGGGCGACCTCGTCGGCCGCGTGGGCGACATCGTCGTTCACGACCCGGTAGTCGAACTCGCCCTGCGAGGCCAGTTCGGTCTTCGCGGTGCGCAGGCGCCGGGCGCGCTCTGCGGCATCCTCGGTGCCGCGGCCGACGAGGCGCTGCACGAGCTCGTCCCAGCTCGGCGGCAGCAGGAAGACGAGGGTGGCCGAGGGGTCGGCCTCGCGCACCTGACGGGCCCCTTGCAGATCGATCTCGAGGAGCACGGTGCGTCCCTCGGCGAGGGCCTTCTCGATGGGGCCGCGCGGCGTGCCGTAGCGGTAGGCGTTGTGCACGGTCGCGTGCTCGAGCAGCTCGCCGTCGGCGATCATGCGGTCGAACTCCGCGTCATCGACGAAGAAGTAGTGCTCGCCGTCGACCTCGCCCGGGCGGGGCGCACGTGTCGTCGCCGACACCGACAGCAGGATCTCGGGGTGGTGGTCCTTGATGTGGGCGGCCACGGTGCCCTTGCCCACCGCGGTGGGACCGGCGAGGACGACCAGGCGGCTGCGGCCGGCACGGGGCTCGGCCTCGGGCCACCGGCTGTCGAGGAACTGGCGCAGGTCCTCGCGCTGGCGCGAGCCGAGGCCGCCCAGACGCTTGACCGGCGAGATCTCGAGGTCCTGGAGGATGCGGTCGCGCTTTCCCTCGCCGATCGCCGGGATCGCGGTCAGGAACTCGGGCACGCGCATCGCGCCCGCGGGCGACGTGGGCTCGGCGAGGGCGCGCCGCAGGAGCTCCTGCGGCGTGATCACGCGCATCGCGACGTCCTTCTTGAGGGCGGCGCGTTCGCGGCGGGCGGCGACGGCGCGCCGCGAGGCGGCGACGCGGTCGACCTCGGGGGGCCTCCCCTGCGCGCCAGGGACGTGGGGCGGGGCTTCATCAGGGGTTTCCTGAAAAAGGGTGCGCGAATCGGACATATCAATCACCACGGTAGAGAAGGGCGCGCTCGGATATGCGCGCGGCGAGCCGGTCGGGTCCGGCAGCCAGGATGCTGCGGCTCTCAGACGCTACCACCGCTTCCTGCAGGACGCCGAAGCGCTCACCGAGATGACGTGGTTCCGCACCCTGGTGACCGAAGCCCGGGCCGAGGATCGGCGCGACCGGCGCGAACGGCCGGAGGCCGGCATCCGTCCAGTCCACGGTGCCGCCGATGACGAATCCGAGACTCCCCCACTCGCCGTCGGGCGTCGTGCGGGCATTGCGCTCGGAGACCTCGCGGACGATCCCGGCCGAGACCGTGTCGCCGTCCGCATGGCGTGCGCGCTGCAGTCCGAGCGCCTCGGGGTTGCTGGTCGCGGCGAGGACGAACACGCCCTTGCCGTGGCGCAGGGCGAGGTCGAACGTTCCCTCCAGCGCACCCACGCCGAGGTACGGGCTCACGGTGAGCGCATCGGCCTCGAGCGGCGAGCCGGGCGCGAGCCAGGCCTGTGCGTACGCGTCCATCGTGGTGCCGATGTCGCCGCGCTTGGCGTCCGCGATCACGAGGAGTCCGGCGTCGCGCGCCGCCGCGAGCACGTCCTCCAGCGCGGCGAAGCCCGCCGAGCCGTGCACCTCGAAGAACGAGACCTGCGGCTTGACGACGGCGACCCGGCCCGCGGCGGCCTCGACCACGCGCAGGCCGAACTCGCGCACACCGGCGGCGGAGGCATCCATTCCCCACTCCGCGAGGAGGTGGGCATGCGGATCGATGCCGACGCACAGCTGGCCGTGCGTCGCCATCCCCGCGCGGATGCGCTCACCGAATGAGGTCATGCGCCCGCCCGATCGGCCGCGTACTCCTGCAGGCTCTTGACCTTGAAGCCCTCGCGCAGCACCGGCAGGGCGCTGACGGCGGCGCCGAGCACGGCCATCGTGGTGAACAGCGCCTTGTCGCCCGCGACGGCGGCCGCGCGGATCTCGTAGCCGTCGGCGCGGGCGGCGCCGCCGGACGGGGTGTTCACGACGATGTCGATCTCGCCCGCGTTTATCAGGTCGACGATGTTGGTCTCGCCCGAGTCCTGCGTCTCGGAGTACTTGCCCACCACCCGCACGTCGATGCCGTTGCGCGAGAGGATCTCGGCCGTGCCCTCGGTCGCGACGAGATCGAAGCCGAGCTCCTGCAGGCGGTGCGCCGGGAGGATGACGGCGCGCTTGTCGGCGTCGGCGACCGAGATGAACACGGTGCCCGACTGCGGCATGCCGCCGTACGCGGCCTCCTGCGACTTCGCGAACGCGGTCGGGAAGTCGCGGTCGATGCCCATGACCTCACCCGTCGAGCGCATCTCGGGGCCGAGCACCGAGTCGACGGTCTGGCCGTCGCGCGTGCGGAACCGCTTGAACGGCAGCACGGCCTCCTTGACGGCGACGGGGGCGTCCAGCGGGACGCGCGATCCGTCCTGCTCGGGCAGCAGCCCCTCCGCCTTCAGCTCGGCGATGGTGGCACCGGCCATGATGCGCGACGCCGCCTTCGCGAGCGGGATGCCGAGGGCCTTGGAGACGAAGGGCACCGTGCGGCTCGCGCGGGGGTTGGCCTCGATCACGTACAGGACTCCGGCCGAGATCGCGAACTGCACGTTCAGGAGTCCGCGCACCCCGACGCCCTCGGCGATCGCGTGCGTGGCGATGCGGACGCGATCGATGTCGGTGCGACCGAGGCTCACCGGCGGCAGCGTGCACGACGAGTCGCCGGAGTGGATGCCGGCCTCCTCGAGGTGCTCCATGACGCCGCCGATGTACAGCTCGTCGCCGTCGTACAGCGCGTCCACGTCGAGCTCGATCGCGTCGTCGAGGAAGCGGTCCACCAGCAGCGGCAGACCGGGGCCGATGATCGCCTCGCCGGCGACGCGCACGAAGTAGTCGCGCAGCGCCTCGGTCGAGTACACGATCTCCATGCCACGGCCGCCCAGCACGAAGCTCGGGCGCACCAGCACGGGGTAGCCGATCTCCTCGGCCACCGCGACGGCGCCGTCGACGTCGATCGCGGTGCCGTTGCGCGGCGCGACGAGTCCGGCGTCGTCGAGCAGGCGCGAGAAGAGCTCGCGCTCCTCCGCCAGGTCGATCGCGGCGGGCTTGGTGCCGAGGATCGTGTAGCCGGCCTCCTCGATGCCCTTCGCGAGCCCGAGCGGGGTCTGGCCGCCGAGCTGGCAGATGACGCCCAGGATCTTCCCCGACTGCGCCTCGGCGTGCAGCACCTCGAGGACGTCCTCGAGCGTGAGCGGCTCGAAGTACAGGCGGTCGGACGTGTCGTAGTCCGTCGACACGGTCTCGGGGTTGCAGTTGACCATGACCGTCTCGTAGCCCGCGTCCGACAGCGCGAACGACGCGTGCACGCAGGAGTAGTCGAACTCGACGCCCTGGCCGATGCGGTTCGGGCCCGAGCCGATGATGACGACCTTCGTGCGCTCGGACGGCGTGACCTCGGTCTCGAAGTCGTAGCTCGAGTAGTGGTAGGGCGTCAGCGCCGGGAACTCCCCCGCGCACGTGTCGACGGTCTTGTAGACGGGACGGATGCCGAGACCGTGACGGATGCCGCGCACCTGGGTCTCGCTGTCACCGCGGAGCTCTGCGACCTGGGCGTCGCTGAAGCCGTGCTCCTTCGCGATGCGGAGGGTGGCGGCATCCAGCTCACCCGCCTGGGCGACGAAATCGGCGACCTCGTTGATGAGGACGATCTGGTCGAGGAACCACGGGTCGATCTTGGTGGCCTCGAAGGCCTGCTCCACCGTGGCGCCCTTGCGGAGCGCCTGCTGCAGGACGACGATGCGCCCGTCGGTCGGGGTCTTCGCGATCTCGAGCAGCTCGTCCACCGAACGGGGCTCGTCGCCCCAGTGGAAGCTCGAGCCGCGCTTCTCGAGCGAGCGCAGCGCCTTCTGCAGCGCGGTCGCGTAGTTGCGGCCGATCGCCATCGCCTCGCCGACCGACTTCATGGTGGTCGTCAGCGTGGTGTCGGCAGCCGGGAACTTCTCGAAGTTGAAGCGCGGCACCTTGACGACGATGTAGTCGAGCGTGGGCTCGAAGCTCGCCGGCGTCACCTTGGTGATGTCGTTCGGGATCTCGTCGAGGCGGTAGCCGATCGCGAGCTTCGCGGCGATCTTCGCGATCGGGAAGCCGGTGGCCTTCGACGCCAGCGCCGACGAGCGCGACACGCGCGGGTTCATCTCGATCACGATGATGCGGCCCGTCTTCGGGTCGACCGCGAACTGGATGTTGCAGCCGCCGGTGTCGACGCCGACCGCGCGGATGATGTCGATGCCGATGTCGCGCAGCTTCTGGTACTCGCGGTCGGTGAGTGTGAGCGCCGGGGCGACGGTGATCGAGTCGCCGGTGTGGACGCCCACCGGGTCGACGTTCTCGATCGAGCAGACGACGACCGTGTTGTCGGCGGTGTCGCGCATGAGCTCGAGCTCGTACTCCTTCCACCCGAGGATCGACTCCTCGAGCAGCACCTCGTTGGTCGGCGAGTCGTGCAGACCGGCGCCGCCGATGCGGCGGAGGTCCTCCTCGTCGTACGCGAAGCCCGAGCCGAGGCCGCCCATGGTGAAGGACGGCCGCACGACGAGCGGGTAGCCCAGCTTCTCGGCGCCGGCGATCAGCTCGTCCATCGTGTGGCAGATCACCGAGTCGGCGACGTCGGCGCCGGCGTCCAGCACCAGCTGCTTGAAGATCTGGCGGTCCTCGCCCTTGTTGATCGCTTCGAAGTCGGCCCCGATGAGCTCGACGTCGTACTTCTCGAGGATGCCGTGCTTGTGCAGGTCGATCGCGGCGTTGAGCGCCGTCTGACCGCCGAGCGTCGGCAGGATCGCGTCGGGCTTCTCCTTCGCGATGATCGTCTCGATCACACGCCAGTTGATCGGCTCGATGTAGGTCGCGTCGGCGAAGTCCGGATCGGTCATGATCGTCGCCGGGTTGGAGTTCACGAGGATGACGCGGACGCCCTCGTCGCGGAGCACGCGGCAGGCCTGCGTGCCGGAGTAGTCGAACTCGCACGCCTGACCGATGACGATCGGGCCGGAGCCGATGACGAGGACGGAGTTGATGTCGTCGCGCTTGGGCATTACTTCGCGGCCTTCTTCTCGAGGTTCGCGACGACCAGGTCGCGGAAGCGGTCGAACAGGTAGTTGGCGTCGTGGGGTCCCGCGGCGGCCTCGGGGTGGTACTGCACCGAGAACGCCGGGATGTCGAGCGCACGCAGGCCCTCGACCACCTGGTCGTTGAGGCCGACGTGGCTGACCTCGACCTTGCCGTAGCCGTTCGGGCTGTCGAACGAGCCCTCGACGGGCGCGTCGACGGCGAAGCCGTGGTTGTGCGCGGTGATCTCGACGCGGCCGGTGGCCTTGTCGAGGACCGGCTGGTTGATGCCGCGGTGGCCGAACGGGAGCTTGTACGTGCCCAGGCCGAGCGCGCGGCCGAGCAGCTGGTTGCCGAAGCAGATGCCGAAGAACGGCAGGCCGTCGTCGAGCACGCCGCGCAGCAGGTCGACGTGGTCGCCCGATGCCGCAGGGTCGCCGGGGCCGTTCGAGTAGAACACCGCGACCGGGTCGATCGCGCGGATGCCGTCGATCGTGACGTCCTGCGGGAGCACGTGCACCTCGAAGCCGCGGGCGGCGAGGTTGTCGACCGTCGCCTGCTTCACGCCCAGGTCGAGCACGGCGAGGTTGCCGATGCGCTCGCCCTGCGCCGGCGTGATCTCGGCCGCGGCCACCGAGACCTGCGCCGAGAGGTTCCGGCCGGCCATCTCGGGGGCCTCGCGCACCAGCCGCAGCTGCTCGTCCGGGTCGATCGTCGCGGCCTCGCCGGAGAAGATCGCGCCGCGCATGCTGCCGGCCGAGCGGATGTGACGCGTGATCGCGCGCGTGTCGATGCCGCTGATGCCGATCACGCCGTCGTTCACGAGCGCGTCGTCGAGCGACTCGTCGGCACGCCAGTTCGACACCACGCGGGAGGGGTCGCGGACGATGTAGCCCGACACCCAGATGCGACGCGACTCGGGGTCCTCGTCGTTCATGCCGGTGTTGCCGATGTGGGGTGCGGTCTGGAGCACGATCTGGCCCGCGTACGAGGGATCGGTCAGCGTCTCCTGGTATCCGGTCATGCCGGTGGCGAAGACCACTTCGCCGATGGTCGTGCCGAGGGCGCCGTAGGCGCGTCCGACGTGGCGGGTCCCGTCCTCGAGCACGAGGACGGCCGGGTCGGTCTGGAACAGGGAGGTCATGCGTCGGTTCCCGTCTGGGTCGGGGGAAGGATGCCGGCCACGGCGTCCGCGAGGGCACGGGCCGAGGCATCCTGGGGTCGGAGATAGGAGTCGACGACGGTGCCGTCGTCGAGGCGCCACGCGAGGCGCACGAGGCCGTCGGGCTCGACGACGCGGTCGATCGCGACCGTCGCCTGTGCGACGTCCTCGATGCGCTCGGACGCCAGGAACACGCGGGGCTTGCCGGTGAGATCGAGGGCGACGCCGGCATCGGTGACCGTCACGTCGGAGCGCGAGCGGAAGGCGAGGCCGCCGATGGCGAGACGCTCGAGCGGCTCGCCGTGACGCGTCGTCGCGACGTAGAGCGTCGGGAACGCCGAGAGCGTCGCGGCGCCCGCGGGGATCTCGCCGACGGGCGCGACGAGCGCGGCGTCGCGCCGCGTTCGTCGCCACCAGGCCCACACCAGCACGCCGAGCAGCGCGATGGTGACCGCGACCATGACGCCGAGCGCGGCCTCGCGGGTCATGCGCGCACCCCCGGAGTGTCGAGCAGCGCGCCGTCGGCGACCGTGACGGTGCCCTGGTGCAGGGTCCACCGCACGTCGCCGGGCAGCTCGCGTCCGAGGTACGGCGAGTTGACGCTGCGGCCGCGCAGGTCGTCGGTCGTGAAGGTGCGGCGCGGCGACGGGTCGTAGAACGCCAGGGACGCCGGCTGGCCCTCTGTGAGCGGGGTGCCGTGGCCGGTGAGCCGGCCGATGCGGGCGGGCTCGCGCGACATGACGCGTGCGACGTCGCCCCACGTGATGAGGCCCGTGTCGAGCATCGACTGCTGCACGACGCGCAGCGCGCTCTCGAGGCCGACCATGCCGTTCGCGGCCGCGTGCCACTCGCACGCCTTGGCCTCGGCGGGGTGCGGCGCGTGGTCGGTCGCCACGATGTCGATCGTGCCGTCGGCGAGGCCCTCGCGCACGGCGAGCACGTCCTCCTCTCGGCGCAGCGGCGGGTTGACCTTGAAGCGGGCGTCGTAGTCGCGAACGAGCTCGTCGGTGAGGAGCAGGTGGTGGGGGGTGACCTCCGCCGTGACGTTCACGCCGCGGCGCTTGGCCCAGCGGATGATCTCGACCGACCCGGCGGTCGAGAGGTGGCACACGTGCAGGCGCGAGCCGACGTGCTCGGCCAGGAGCACGTCGCGCGCGATGATCGACTCCTCCGCGACCGCAGGCCAGCCGGCCAGGCCGAGCTCGGCCGACACGGCGCCTTCGTTCATCTGTGCGCCCTCGGTGAGGCGGGGGTCCTGGGCGTGCTGCGCGATGACGCCGTCGAACGCCTTCACGTACTCCAGCGCTCGCCGCATGATCAGCGGGTCCCACACGCAGAAGCCGTCGTCGCTGAAGACGCGGACCCGCGCGCGCGAGTCGGCCATGGCGCCGAGCTCGGCGAGCCGCTCGCCCTTCTGGCCCACGGTGACGGCGCCGATCGGCTGCACCGTCACGAACCCGGCGGCCTCGCCCAGCGCGAGCTCCTGCTCGACGACGCCTGCGGTGTCGGCGACCGGGGAGGTGTTCGGCATCGCGAACACGGCGGTGTACCCGCCGGCCGCGGCGGCGCGGGAGCCGGTGAGGATCGTCTCGGATGCCTCGTACCCGGGCTCGCGCAGGTGCGTGTGGAGATCGACCAGACCGGGCAGCAGCACCAGGCCGTCGACGTCGATCTCGGTGGCGCCGGCGCGGCTGATGCCGCCGCCGATGGCGGCGATGACGCCGTCCTCGACGAGGACGTCGGCGGCGGTCGATCCTTCGACCAGCGCCCCGCGGAAGAGAAGGGTCTCGCTCATCGGGTGTTCTCCTTCGCTGTGCCGTCCGCGGCGGCGGCATCCGCCGTGGACGTGGTCTCGGCCGGGGTGCGCTCCGCGCCCGCCAGCAGCAGGTAGAGCGCGGCCATGCGCACCGAGACGCCGTTGGCGACCTGCTCGAGCACGGTCGAGCGCGGCGAGTCAGCGGCTTCTGCGGAGATCTCCAGGCCCCGGTTCATGGGTCCGGGGTGCATGACAATGCTATCCGCTCCCAGTCCCTGAAGTCGGCGTGCGTCGAGGCCCCAGCGGCGCGAATACTCCCGTTCAGTGGGGAAATACGCCGCATTCATGCGCTCCAGCTGGATGCGCAGCATCATGAGCGCGTCGGGGCCGGCGGCGATGGCCTCGTCGAGGTCGTACAGCACCTCGACCGGCCAGCCCGACATGTCCTGGGGCACGAGCGTGGGCGGCGACACCAGGGTGACGCTGGCGCCGAGCGTGCTCAGCAGCCACACGTTCGAGCGCGCGACCCGCGAGTGCAGCACGTCGCCGACGATCGTGACCTTGACGCCGGCAAGGTCACGCCCGCGGCTGTCGTCGCGGAAACGGCGCTTGCGGATGGTGAACGCGTCGAGCAGGGCCTGCGTCGGGTGCTCGTGCGTCCCGTCGCCGGCGTTGACGACGCCCGCACTGATCCAGCCGCTGGTGGCGAGGGTGCGCGGCGCACCGGAGGCGCCGTGGCGGATGACGACGGCATCCGCGCCCATCGCCTGCAGCGTCTGCGCGGTGTCCTGGAGGGACTCGCCCTTCGAGACGCTCGAGCCCTTCGCGGAGAAGTTGATGACGTCGGCCGACAGGCGCTTCGCGGCCGCCTCGAACGAGATGCGCGTGCGCGTGGAGTCCTCGAAGAACAGGTTGACGACGGTCTTGCCGCGCAGCGTCGGGAGCTTCTTGACCTCGCGCTGCTGCGTGTCGGCCATGTCCTCCGCGACGTCGAGGATGCGCAGGGCGTCCTCGCGGGAGAGGGTCTGGGTGTCGAGCAGGTGCCTCATGACTCGATCGTCACCTCCTCGACGCCGTCGGTCTCGGCGAGGCGCACGTTCACGCGCTCGTCGCGCGAGCTCGGCAGGTTCTTGCCGACGAAGTCCGGTCGGATGGGCAGTTCGCGGTGGCCGCGGTCGACCAGCGTCGCCAACCGGACGGCGGCGGGGCGGCCGATGTCCTGCAGGGCGTCGAGGGCGGCACGGATGCTGCGGCCCGAGAAGAGCACGTCGTCCACGAGGACGACGACCTTCCCGTCGATGCCGCCGGCCGGGATCTGCGTCGGCTGCGGCGCGCGGGTCGGATTGCGGTGCAGGTCGTCGCGGTACATCGTGACGTCGAGCGATCCGACCGGGATGGGGGCGCCGCCGAACTCGGCGACGAGCGCGCCGACGCGGTGGGCGAGGGTGACGCCGCGGGTGGGGATGCCGAGGAGGACCAGTCCTTCGGGGCCTTTGTTGGACTCGAGGATCTCGTGGGAGATCCGAGTCAGGGCCCGGGCGATGTCGGCCTCGTGCAGCACGGTTCGCGTGCTCATCCGCCGCTCCCTTCTCCGCCTCACGGGACGGTGTTAAAGGTTGCTGTGATCGCCGTCCAGTCTACGACACGGCGAAGGCCGGGCCCGAATCGGGTCCGGCCTTCGCCGAGTCGTGCGCGGCGGGTCAGCGGCGCGCGGGTCCGCGCAGCACGCGGGAGGCCACGACGAGCGCTGCCGCGATCAGCACCACGTTCTTGAAGATGTACTGGCCGGTGAGCGTCGGGCCGACCGGGCCGAAGACCTCTGCCGGCAGCAGCACGATCGGCGACAGGATGCCCACGAATGCGAGCGCGAGGACGACGAGGCCGACGCGGGCGAAGGCGCCGCCGGCGATGAGGAGCGCACCTGCGGCGACCTCGATGACCGCCGTGGCGACGAGCGCGGCCTGCCCGTTCACCAGGCCGAACGTGAGCTTCTCCCACGTGCGGCTGACGAGGGCCTCGACCGGGCTCGCGCCGGGGAAGAGCTTGAGGGCCCCGAAGACGAGGAACACCGCGCCGAGGGCGACGCGCAGCGCCGGGATGCTCCAGCGCTGCAGCGAGGCCTTCACGGCGGCCTCGGCGCGGGCCTCCCACTGGAGGAGGGAGTTGAGCGGGTTCGGGCGAGCGGTGGACGCGGGGACGACGCCGCCGGCGCCGTGGATGGGAACGGTGGTCATGGCGTGATTCCTTCGGGTTCTGATCGCCCGCGATCGCGGGCACGGTGATCAGGACCCGCCGCAGACACGGGGTGATACGAACCGGCGCAGATCAGCGCCCACCCCACACAAGACCCGACGGGAGAACGCCGGCCCGTTGTAGAGGATCTACAACGAGCCGGCGTTGCGGGTTCGTCAGGCCGCGGGGGTCGTCGCCGCGCGGTACAGGTCGTCCTCGACCTGGGACGCCCGGATCGGGTGCCCCTGGCTCGTCAGGCACTTCCCGCTCGCGAGGTCCCACTTCCAGTCGTGCAGCGAGCACGTGAGCACGCCGTCCTCGATCTTCCCCGTCTTGGTGAGATCGGCGCGCAGGTGCGGACAGCGGCGCTGCACGATCCAGTCGCCGAGCTGGGCGTCCTCGGTCTGGTCGGTCTGCTCGGCGTACCAGTTCTCGACGTACTCGATGCGGTCCCGCGAGAGGCACTTGAGGAAGGTGGTGAGGAACTCGTTGAACTTGCCGCTGCGGCCGACGGCGAACTGCATCGACAGGAAGATCGAGTTGGACCAGTCGATCTCGTGGTCGGCGATGTTGGTCGAGACCAGATCTGCGGGGATCGTGTACCAATAGATGCACTCGTCGCCGTCGGCGTACTCGCGCACCTTGGCCTTCGGAAAGTCCACGACCATGTCGAGCTCGCCGATGCGGAAGCGCACCACACCGCCCACGCCGCTGCGGATCGTGCGGGCGCGGCGCAGCAGCGGCTCCCACCACTCCTTGATCGCGGCGAGCATCTCGTCGGGCGCGAGCACGGCCGCGCGCGAGGCCTCCTCAGCGCGGATCTCATCCTGGCGGGAGTCGCGCTGCTCGGCCAGGTACGCCCACTTGTCGTCGAAGATGCGATCGATCTCGGCCTGCGTGTAGAGCGTCTGCGTGACCGAGATCTCGCCGCCGTTCAGCTCCACGACCGTGCCCGGCACGAACTCGTAGCCCTTCTGCTCGGGACGCAGCTGCGCCATGTGCGCGAGGAACTGCCGCTGGTCGGTGAAGATCGAGTCGTCGTCGATGCCGTAGCCGTTGTACTTGAAGAGCTCTTCGCGCAGGAACATCGGCGGCCCCGCCATCGGGAAGACGTGCTCGGCGTCGACCTTCTCGATGTAGTACATCGCGCGCTTGTTCTGCGCGTCGCGCTTGAGCTTGGCGAAGTTCTGCTTGGCGTCCTGAGGGAGGTCGTAGACCATCGGCCACCAGATCGCGCCCGACACCTGCGTGAAGTACGCCTCGGGCTTGGAGAACGACATCAGCTTCTCGAGGTCGAGCGGGTGCGAGTCGTTCTGGTTCAGGATGCTGGCGGTGCCGTCGTCGACCGACAGCGACGAATCGCCGATCGGCCCGTCGCTCGGCGCCCGCAGCGGCGTGACCATGACCTTGAGGTCGCCGAACTCCAGCGGCACGCCGGCCTGCGTGTAGACGATGTTGTCGTAGCCGAGGCGGCGAAGATCCTGCTCGAGGTCGTCCGTCGGGTAGTCCGGCAGCAGCACTTTGATGGTCTTCGGCACATGCTTCTGCATGAGCGCCGGGTCGAAGTGGTCGCGGTGGCGGTGGGAGATGTAGAGGAAGTCGGCCTTGCCGTAGGTCGACCAGTCGAGCGCCCGGTTGTCGGGGAACGGGAACCACGACCCGAAGAAGGTCGGCCCGATGACGGGGTCGCAGAGAATGCTTCCTCCCGCCGTCTCGATGAACATTCCGGCGTGGCCGAGGCCCGTGATGCGCATGGGGTTGCCCTCCTGTCGAACCAGACGAGTCTAGGTGAGGCTCGCGGGGCGTACCGGATCGCCCGCCGTGCAAAACCGGATCCGGCCCCGCGGGGGCGGTGCAGGATCAGTCGTCGAAGAGCCCGCGGATGTCGTCGGCGGTGAGCGCCTGCCCGAACAGCGCGTCGTCGTCCATCACCGAGCGGAACAGCCGCGCCTTGCGCTGCTGCAGCGCCATGACCTTCTCCTCGATCGTGCCGTTCGCGATGAGCCGGTACACCATCACGCTGCGGCGCTGGCCGATGCGGTGCGCGCGGCCTGTGGCCTGCGCCTCGGCGGCGGGGTTCCACCACGGGTCGAGCAGGAACACGTAGTCCGCCTCGGTCAGCGTCAGACCGAACCCGCCGGCCTTGAGGCTGATGAGGAACACCGGCGCCTCTCCCCCGCGGAACGCGGCGACGGCGGCGTCGCGGTCGCGCGTCGATCCGTCGAGGTACGCGTACGGGATGCCGCGTGCCTCGAGTTCCTTGGCGACCAGGCCCAGGAACGACGTGAACTGGCTGAAGACGAGGGCGCGGTGCCCCTCGGCCAGTGCCTCGTCGAGCTGTTCGAAGAGCGCGGCGAGCTTGCTCGGGGCGATGCTTGCGTGCGCCGGGTCGACGAGCTCGGGTGCCAGGCTCAGCATGCGCAGGAGCGTCAGGGATCGGAAGACGATGAACCGGTTGCGGTCGAGGTCGTCGAGGAGTCCGAGCACCTTCTGGCGTTCGCGCTGCAGCACGGTGTCGTACAGGGCGCGATGGGCGGCGCCCAGCTCGATGCGCACCTCCTGCTCCTGCTTGGCGGGGAGGTCGGCGGCGACGAGCTCCTTCGTGCGCCGCAGCACGAGCGGACGGATGCGGCGCCGCAGTCGCGCCAGGCGACCGGCGCGGTACTCGCCTCCCTCCTGGTTCTCGGGGACCTTGCCCTTCTCGATCGGCCCCACGTACTCCTCGCGGAACCGCCGGCTCGAGGCGAACAGCCCCGGCGCCGTGAGCGACAGCAGCGCCCACAGCTCGGTGAGGCTGTTCTCGAGCGGCGTGCCGGTCACGGCGAACACGACGTCCGCGGACAGATCCCGCGCGGCGCGATACGCCTTGGTCTGGCTGTTCTTCACGAACTGCGCCTCGTCGAGGATGAGACCCGCCCACGGCACCGCGGCGAACTCGCGCTCGTCGAGGCGGAGCAGGGCGTACGACGTGACGACGATGTCGGCCGAGGCCGCGGCATCCGTCACCGTCGTTCCGCGCTTCGCGCGCGTCGCGTCGACGACCGCGACCCGCAGATCGGGCGTGAAGCGGGCAGCCTCGCTGCGCCAGGTCGAGAGCACCGATGTCGGCGCCACGACGAGGAACGGCCGCGCCTCGCCGGACTCTCGGGCATGGGCGATCAGGGCGAGCAGCTGGAGCGTCTTGCCGAGTCCCATGTCGTCGGCGAGGATGCCGCCCAGGCGGTGCTCCCAGAGGAAGGCGAGCCAGTCGTACCCCGCCCGCTGGTAGGGGCGCAGCTCGGCGTGGAGCGCCGACGGCAGAGGGGTTGCGGGCACACCGTCGGCGTCGCGCAGCGCCTCCACCGTCGCGCGCCAGGACACCGCAGGCTGGGCCTCGTCGGCGAGGTCTTCGAAGTCCGCCCAGAGTGCCGTCTGGTAGCGGCTGATGCGCGGCCCGGTCTCCCACTCCTCGAGCTCGCCGGCTTCGTCGATGAGGTCGCGCAGGCGCTGCAGCGAGGGATGTGAGAGCGAGAAGTACGCGCCGTCGCTCAGCAGGATCTTCTTGCGCCCCCGCGACAGCGCCGTGAACAGCGTGCCGAACGGGATGCGGCGGCCGTCGATCGTCACCACGACACCCAGGTCGAACCAGTCCGGATCGTTCGTCTCGACCGTCGTCACGTCGATGCGCGGGTCGCCGGCGAGCTCCCTGTACTGCGGCCGCTCCCCCGAGATCTCGACGCTCACGTCGGCGTCCGCTTCGAGAAGCGGCAACAGGCGCGCCGCGAACTCCGCCGCGTCGAGGCCCGTCAGCGTGTCGGCGGAGGCGAAGTCGGCGGACGCGTGCCCCTGCCACAGCGACTCGACGCGGCCGCGGATCGCCGTCTCGGCCGCGGCGTCACGATCCGCTCCGGTCGAGTCGAGTCCGCGGAGATCGCCGTCGCCGTACCGCCATGAGAGCGTGTAGACGAGCCGGTGGTTCGGCTCGAAATGCACACGTGCGACGAGCCGCGGCCGAGGCGGCGGGGCGATGTCGAGGCCGGGCGCATCGATCTCGACCCGGCGCGCGATCCGCGGCAGATGGTCGCGGACGAACTCCTCGGCCTCCGGCCCCGGCACGACGACGGCTTCACGCGCCGTGAGGAGCGCGGGAACCGGGTCCGGCAGTTCCACTGCGGCGAGGACGAGGGTGATGCGCTCGCGCTCGGCCGAGAACCGGTACACGCCGGTGCGTCCGACCGGGCGCAGGGCGGCGGCATCCGCGCGCTCGCCGTCGATCGTGACCACGGGCGCGATCTCGAGCCCGCGGCCGGTGCGGTGCGCCTGCACGGTCACCGCCGCCGACGTCGCGAGGGCGACCGCCGCGGTGCGCTTGGTGGGAACGAGCGGCACGCCGCGATCCGCCGCCGCGGCCAGATGCGGCCAGAGCAGGCTCGACTCGATGTCGTCGAGGGTCAGCCACTCCGAGACGTCGGAGAACGCGCCGAACGAGCGGACGTCGCGGCCGATGCTGTGCAGCTCCGCGAACCAGCGCGCCTGCGCGGGGTCGTAGGCGGTGGTCGGCCGGCGCAGCGCGTCCCACGAGACGCCGCCTTTGATCCACGTGTCGGAGCGGGCCGAGCGCTCAAGCGGGCGCAGGCCGACGAGCACGTCCGCCCCGTGCTGGTGCAGGCTCCGCGGCGTCGCCGACTCGACGCGCGCCGGCGCCCAGGTCGACGCGCCGCGCCGAATGCGCTGCCGGAGCTCGACGCCGAGGGCGAGCGCGGTGCGGGCCCGGTCCGCCGGTGCGGCAGGGGTGAACACGTCGCGCCATGACGAGCCGCGGTCGGCGGCAGGTGCGGCGGAGGCGAGGCGGTTGCCCGCGAGAAGGGTCGCGACCGTGTGCTTGCAGTCGAACTGCACCGGGCACGTGCAGGATGTCGCCGCGATGGGGTGATCGACGCGTTGCGGGTCGAGCCGCACGCGGCAGCGGTACGTCCGGCCACCGCTGCCTGCCACCACCGCCTCGATGACCGACGTGAGCGGGTCCCACTCGAGGCGCTCGACGGCGCCGTCGGCGAAGTAGCCGAGGCCGCGCTCGTACGTGCCGCTGTCGACGAACCGGCGGATGTGCCCGGGGTCGACGAACGGAGGGGGTCCGACAGGCGGCGGGGTCACGGCATCCATCCTGCCCGCTCCCGCCGACACCCGGACGGGCGCCCGCTCGTCGTCAGCTCGCGCGCGCGATGCGGGCGAGGACGCCGTGCACGAAGGGGCCCGACTCGTCGGACGAGAACTCCTTGACCAGCTCGACCGCCTCGTCGATCGCGACAGCGGTGGGCACCTCGTCGTTGTAGAGGATCTCCCACGCGCCGATGCGCAGCACGGCACGGTCGACCGCGGGCATGCGGGCGAGCGTCCAGTCCTTCGCGAACGTCGTGATCTGCTCGTCGATGGCGTCCTGGTTGTCGATCACGCCGTCGACGATCTCGCGCGCGTAGAGCCACGAGGCCTGACGTGCGGGCTCGTTCGCCGCGCGCTGGGCTTCGGCGGCGAGGACGGTCGCCGGCGTGTCGCCGCGGACGTCGGCCTGGAACAGGATGTCGAGCGCGCGCTTGCGCGCCTTCGTACGGGCACTCATCTGTCAGCGACCGCCGACGTCAGTTGACGCGGCCGAGGTAGTCGCCCGTGCGGGTGTCGACCTTGACCTTGGTGCCGGTCTCGACGAAGAGGGGAACCTGGATCTCGTAGCCGGTCTCGACGGTGGCGGCCTTGGTGCCGGCCGACGAGCGGTCGCCCTGCAGACCCGGCTCGGTGTAGGTGATCTCGAGGACGACGGATGCCGGGAGCTCGACGTACAGCGGGTTGCCGTTGTTGAGAGCGATCTGCACCTGCTGGTTCTCGAGCAGGAAGTGGGCCGCGTCGCCGACCGTCGCCGCGCCGACGTTGATCTGGTCGTAGTCCGCGACGTCCATGAACACGAAGTTGTCGCCGTCGTTGTAGAGGTAGGTGAAGTCGCGGCGGTCGACGTTCTCGATGTCGATCTTCGCGCCGGCGTTGTAGGTGCGGTCGACGACCTTGCCCGAGACGACGTTCTTGAGCTTCGTGCGGACGAAGGCGCCGCCCTTGCCCGGCTTGACGTGCTGGAACTCGATGACGTTCCAGAGCTGTCCGTCGATCGACAGGACGACGCCGTTCTTGATGTCTGCGGTGGAAGCCATGAGGGTACGAATCCGTTTCGTTGAAGTGCGTGGAGGCGATCGCTGCCCCGTGAACGAGATCAGGGGTCGGAAATGCCGACGTTCGATTCTACGGGATGCCTGGTCCCCGGCCGATTCGTCAGCCCTCGGCCTGCCCGGTGAGGATGTCGATGAGGCGCGCGACCGCCGTCGCATAGCCGGGCACACCCTCTCCGATCACGTGGACCACGGCGACATCGGCGACGTACGAGTGGTGGCGGAACTCCTCGCGCGCCCTCACATCCGAGATGTGCACCTCGGCCACCGGCAGGGCGACGCCCGCGAGGGCGTCGCGCAGCACGACGGAGGTGTGGGTCAGACCGCCGGGGTTGATGACGATGCCGGCGCAGTCCTGTCGCGCGTCGTGGATCGCGTCGAGGAGGACCCCCTCGTGGTTGCTCTGGACGGCCCGCACCTCGAAGCCGCGCCGGGCGGCAGCATCCGTCGTCACGCGCACGACGTCCGCCAGTGTCTCGGTGCCGTAGATCCCGGGCTCCCTGGTGCCCAGGAGGTTCAGGTTGGGGCCGTTGACGAGCAGGAGGCGGCGAGGGGCGGTCATGCTCGCACGATATCAGCGCGCGCGGCGCCGGCTCGCTGCGCGGAGAGCCGGACGGGCGCGTTGCCGGCGCCGTACCCGTCGTACCGGCCGCGGCGCTCGACGAACTCGCAGAACAGGTCGCCGACCGTGGCTGTGTAGAAGTGCAGGTACTCGCCCTGCGCGTCGCGGTCGAAGACGAGGTCGAGCTCGCGGAGCGTCGCGAGGAACCCGTCGTCGAGGTCGAACCGTGCGGCGAGATCCTCGTAGTAGTTGCGCGGGATCGGCAGCGGGTGCAGGCCCCTCGCCTTGGCGGCGCGCGCGAGCGCCACGATGTCGTCGCACGCGAAGGCGACGTGCTGCGGCATGGCGGCCGGTCGCCCCGACAGGATCGGCGGCGACACGTTGAGCGGGATGCGGATGGAGCCGTCCGGGGATTGGATGACGCGGCTCTGCACGAGACCCTGCGGGCTCGCCACCTCCGTCGAGCTCGCCGTCGGAAGTTCGAGCACCGAGGAGAAGAACAGGATCGCCTCATCGACGACCTGCCAGGGCTGGCCGAGGCTCACGTGGTCGACGGCGGTGATGGGACTGTCGCGCAGCGGTTCGCCGTGCTCGAACTCGGCGGCCCACGTCGGTTCGATCTCGGTGCCGCGCGACGACCAGAAGATCTCGGTGCCGTCCGGCGCGGTGCCGCCGTCGAGCAGCTGCTCCCCCGCGTACGTGCGTCGGTAGGCGAACGGCGTCCCCAGCTCGGCGGCCCGCGCGGTGAGCGCGGCGGCGTCGGGGACGTCGAACCCGACCGCCGCGATGTGCGGGTCGAGGTCGCGGGCGTGCTGCTCGTTGAGCACGACGCGTGCGTCGCCGGCCGTCCACAGCGTGACGGGCTTCGTGCGGTGCTTGCCGCGCGGCGTGAACCCGACCGTCTCCAGGAGCGCCTCGATGCTCGAGGTGTCCTCGGCCTTGATCTCGACGAAATCGAATCCGACGGGCGTGCCGCCGTCGGCGAGCGTCTCGAAGTCGGCGGGCGCGGCGCTTCCGAGCTCCCGTGCGACGGCGTCTTCGAGCCAGCGCAGGGACCTCCGCGCGTGGACGGCGGTCCCTCTCACGTCGACCTGCCGGAAGGTGTCGTTGAAGACCTCGAGAGACACCGGGCCGTCGTAGCCGGCGCGCACGACGTGGGTGAGGAAGCGCGTCAGATCGAAGCTCCCCTCGCCGGGGAAGAGGCGATGGTGCCGGCTCCACGACAGGACGTCCATCGAGAGCGCGGGCGCATCGGCGAGCTGAAGGAAGAAGATGCGGTCGCCCGGGATGTCTTCGATCGCCTCCGGGTCGTGGCCGCGGGAGAGGATGTGGAAGGAGTCGAGGCAGACGCCGACGGCTGGGTGGTCCGCGAGCTGTACGATCCGCCACGCACGGCGGTAGTCGTCGATGTACCTGCCCCACGCCAGCGCCTCGAAGGCGATCCGGACGCCGTACTCCTGCGCGAGATCACCGAGCCGGCGAAGCTGGGATGCCGACACCGCGTCGTCGTCGATCGTCGCGGTCGCCACGTTGCTGCAGCAGAGCACGACGTCGATCCCCAGCCGCCGCATGAGGGAGAACTTCGCTTCCGCGCGCCGCAGCACGTCCTGGAATGCCGGTTCGTCGACTCCCTCGACATCGCGCATCGGCTGATACAGGTCCAGCGTCAGCCCGAGGCGCTCCGCGAGAGCACGCACCTCCTCCGGGCTCTCCGGCGCCGACACGAGGTCGGGCTCGAAGATCTCGACGCCGTCGAAGCCTGCTGCGGCCGCAGCGTGCAGCTTCTCGACGAGCGTCCCGCTCATGCACACCGTCGCGATGGAGGTCCTCATGGCGTCACAATGTACCAGTTGGTACATTGTGACGCACCCCCTCCCTCACGGGCGCCGCGTCTGCCGCCCACTATCCTGGCGATCGTGCCCCCCGTTACCCGCGATGCCGAGCGGACGCGAGCCGAGCTCCTCGCGGTCGCGACAGAGGTGTTCGCCGAGGAGGGGTATTCCGGGGCCCGCGTGGACGACATCGCCGAGCGCACGCGCACGACGAAGCGGATGATCTACTACTACTTCGGCGGCAAGGAGCAGCTCTACCTGGCGGTGCTCGAGAACGCTTACCAGGGCATTCGGGAGGCTGAGCAGGCGATCGATGTGGATCATACGGATCCCGTCGCGGCGATCCGCCGGCTCGCGGAGCTCACGTTCGACCACCACGTGACGCACGACGCCTTCATCCGGCTCGTGGCCATCGAGAACATCCATCGCGGCGAGTTCATCCGGCGGATCGACTCGCTCCGCACGCTTGCCCAGCCCGCGAAGACCCTTCTCGACGAGATCCTCGAACTCGGCCGCGCGGCAGGTGTCTTCCGCGAGGATGTCGACGCGATCGACGTCCACCTCGTCATCAGCGCCTACTGCGTGTTCCAGATCGCCAACCAGTACACGTTCGGCTACCTCTTCGACGTGTCGTTCACCGATCCCGAACGCCGCCGCCACCTGCGATCCCTCATCGGCGACGTCGTCGTCGGCTGGCTCACGAACGCCTCGCGGTAACCGGCGCGCCCGCCGTCGCCCACTCGATCCCGGGACCCGGTCGCGCTTGACATCGACGATCTGTCATGATTTTCTCTGAACGTACCAGTTAGTACATAGATGTACCGGTCCGACGAAGGAGTGCCATGAGCCAGACACCGCCGTACCTCGTCGGGCTCGTCGGAACGGGCGTGACGCCTTCCCTGACGCCTGCGATGCACATGGCCGAAGCCCGCGCCCTCGGCCTCGACTACGTGTACCGGACCATCGACCTGACGACCCTCGGCCTTGCTCCCGACCAGCTGCCGGACATCCTCGCGTGGGCGCGTCGCCTCGGGTTCGACGCCCTCAACGTCACCCACCCGTGCAAGCGTCTCGTGCTCGAGTACCTCGACCGCGTCGACCCGCTCGCCCAGGCGCTCGGCTCGGTCAACACCGTGCTCTTCACCGACGAGGGGCTCGTCGGCCACAACACCGACACCACCGGCTTCGAGACGGCGTTCCGCACGGGCCTTCCGCGCGCGTCGGTCGATGACGTGACGCTGCTGGGGGCGGGCGGTGCCGGCTCGGCCGTCGCAGACGCCCTGCTCCGCGTCGGGACCCGCCGTCTGTCGGTCGTCGACATCGACGCCGAACGGGCTGAGGAGCTGGCGGCCGACCTGGCGTGTCGGCATGCGGTCGAGGTGCGCCACGCCACGACGGATGCGCTCCCGGACCTCCTCGCGTCGGCCTCGGGGCTGGTGCACTGCACGCCGACCGGCATGAAGGAGCACCCCGGCATGCCGTTCTCCCCCGACCTGCTGCGGCCCGAGCTGTGGGTCGCCGACATCGTCTACCGGCCCCTCGACACCGCGCTCCTGCGCGCTGCCCGCGACGCCGGCTGCGCCACGCTCGACGGCGGAAGCATGGCGGTCCACCAGGCCGTCGACGCCTTCCGCCTCATCACGGGCCACCAGCCCGACCCTGCCCGCATGATCCGCCACTTCCACGACCTCGTTGCGCCGCACCCTGTGCCGGCGTGACACTCACAAGAGAAGGACGACCGATGACCACCACCGCAACGACGCGGAAGACCCCCGTGAAGGCGGCTGTCGCCAGCTTCATGGGCAGCGCAGTGGAGTACTACGACTTCTTCCTGTTCGGCTCCGCCGCAGCGCTCATCTTCCCCACCGTCTTCTTCCCGTCCGACAATCAGGCCGCCCTCGTCATGTCGTTCGCGACGTTCGGCTTCGCCTACATCGCGCGGCCTGTCGGCGCCGTCATCCTCGGCCACTTCGGTGACCGCATCGGTCGGCAGAAGGTCCTCATGTTCACCCTGCTGCTGATGGGGATCTCGACCTTCACGATCGGCTGTCTCCCGGGCTACGAGCAGATCGGCTGGGCCGCCCCGGCGCTGCTGGTGCTGTGCCGGCTCATGCAGGGCCTCTCGGCCGCCGGCGAGCAGGCGGGTGCGTCGTCGCTCACGCTGGAGCACGCGCCCGACGACCGCCGGTCCTTCTTCACGTCGTGGACCCTCACGGGCACCCAGGGCGGCCAGATCCTCGCCGCGCTGATCTTCATCCCGGTCGTCGCGCTCCCTGACGAGATCAAGTACACGTGGGGCTGGCGCGTGCCGTTCTGGCTGAGCGCGGTCGTGGTGCTGGTCGCCTTCTTCATCCGGCGGACGCTGCACGAGACGCCCGAGTTCGAGCAGGCGAAGGCGGAGGGCAGGATCGCACGGATGCCGCTCATCCCGCTTCTGCGCGACCACTGGCGCGACGTGCTCCGTGTCATCTGCTGCGCGTTCATCGCCGCCGTCTCGACGGTGTTCGGCAACCTCGCCATCGCCTACGGCGTCGAGGTCGGGCTCAACGCCGCCATCACGCTCTGGCTCGTCGTCGTCGCGAACTTCGTCGCGATCGGCACGCAGCCCCTGTTCGCCGCTCTGGCCGACCGCATCGGCCGCAAGCCGGTGTTCATCTACGGCGCGCTCTCGTCAGCGGTGTTCATGCCCTTCTACATGCTGTCGATGGGGGCGGGGAACGAGTTCGTGACGTTCCTGCTCGCGGTGCTCACGTTCTCGTTCGGGTACGCCGCTGCGAACGCCGTGTGGCCGTCGTTCTACGGCGAGATGTTCAGCACGCGCGTGCGGTTCTCGGGCATGGCGATCGGCACGCAGCTCGGGTTCCTCATGGCGGGCTTCGCCCCGTCCATCGTCACGGCGCTGGGTGGCGTGCAGGAGGGCGGTTGGGTCGTCATCAGCGTCTTCACCGCGGTGATCTCACTCATCGCGACCGTCAGCGCCCTCACGGCACACGAGTCGAAGAGCATCCCCACGGCCGAGCTCGGCCTCCGCTCCGAGAAGCGCGAGGCGCTCGTGCCGGCTGCCTGAGCCCCGCGGCCGTCGCAGGCCCCGTCCCGCGATGCGGGCGGGGCCTTCGCGGTCATGGCAGCGGGCGCGCCATCACGATCTCGGGACCGATGACGCTGGTGAACGTCTCGCCCGTGGGCACGAAACCCGCCCGGCGATACGCCCCCTGGGCACGGGGGTTGTCCCGGTGCACGTCGAGGCTGAGCCGGGTGAGGCCGAGCGACGTCACCCATTCCGCGGCGGCGGCCAGCAGGAGGTCGATCGCTCCCGTGCCGCGATGAGCCGGGTTGACGTAGACCCCGACGACATCCGCCCGACGGTCGTCGACGAAGCGGCCCAGGTGATCGGTCTGCCCGGTCGCGCGGACGAGCACGGAGAGGCTGCCCACCCACGCGTCGTCCACCACCGCCACGAACTGCGCGGCGGTCTCGCTCCCGGCGGCCAGTTCGGCGCGCTCACGCCAGAACTGCTCCGAGCGGGCCGCGACCTGCGCCGGCGTCTCGAGGAAGGCGATGTTCGCGTCGGGATCGCTCGTGGATTCGAGCCGCAGCTCGCGTACCGCTTGCCACTCATCGGAGCGGACGCGGCGCACGGCCACACTGCTCACCCCGCGACCTCCTGGTACGCGGCGAAGAGCAGCGACTCGTCCGGCGCCTGCAGCACCGTGGGCTTGGCGATGTCGTCGAGCACGATGAAGCGCAGCATCGCGCCGCGGCTCTTCTTGTCGCGCTGCATGGACGACAGCAGCTGGGGCCACGCGCCGGGGCGGTAGCTCGTCGGCAGGCCGAGGGACTCGAGGATGTCGCGGTGGCGCTGGGCGGCGGCATCCGGAAGCCGGCCCGCGAGGCGCGACAGCTCGGCGGCGAACACCATGCCCACGGAGATCGCGGCGCCGTGACGCCAGCGATAGCGCTCGGCGTGCTCGATGGCGTGGCCCAGGGTGTGGCCGTAGTTGAGGATCTCGCGCAGGCCCGCCTCGCGGAGGTCCTCCCCCACGACCCGCGCCTTCATCTCGATGGCGAGCTCGATGGTGCGACGGAACGCGGCGCTCTGCGGGTCGACCGCGTTCTCGGGGTCGGCCTCGATCAGCTCGAGGATCTCGGGGGCCCAGATGAAGCCGGCCTTGACGACCTCGGCGTAGCCGGCGACGCGCTCGTTGCGCGACAGGCTGTCGAGCAGGTCGAGGTCGCAGATCACGGTTCGCGGCGCCCAGAACGCGCCCACGAGGTTCTTGCCCTCGGCGGTGTTGACTCCGGTCTTGCCGCCGACGGCGGCGTCGACCATGCCCAGCACCGTGGTCGGCACCTGTACGACCTCGACGCCCCGCAGCCACGTCGCGGCCACGAACCCGGCGAGGTCGGTCACCGCTCCCCCGCCGAACCCCACGACGGCGTCGGTGCGGGTGAAGTCCGCCTTGCCCATGACCTGCCAGCAGAAGGCGGCCACTTCGATGCGCTTGCCCGCTTCGGCGTCGGGGATCTCGGCGAGAAGCACCTCGCGGTCGGCCATGAGCTGGGCGCGCAGGCGCTCCGCCTCGGCGGCGAGGGTCGGCGGATGGATCACGAGCACCTTGCGCGCGGCGGGCGGCAGCGCCTCGCCGACGGACGACAGGATGCCGTGTCCCACGGTGATGTCGTAGCTCGCGTCTCCGCTCACGGTGATGGTCGTGGCATCCGTCACTTCGGGTCCTCCTGATCGTTCCCGCCACGCACCCACGCGACCAGGGCGTCGACGACGTCCTGCAGCGGACCGGTGGAGGTGTCGAAGGTGATGTCGGCCAGCTCCTCGTAGACGGGCCGGCGCTCTTCGAAGATCGCGGTCCAGCGCTCGATCGCATCGTCGCCGCCCTGCAGCAGCGGCCGGTTCGAGTCGCGGACACGGCCCGCGACGACCCGCGGGGAGACGGTGAGCAGCACGACGCGATGCCCGGCGAGGTCGGCGCGCGTCTCGGGGTTCAGCACGGCGCCGCCGCCCAGCGAGACCACCCCGCCGCTCGCGAGCCCTTCGACCACGGCGGCGCGCTCGGCGGCGCGGAACTGCGCCTCACCGCGCTCGACGAACAGCTGGTCGATCGGTCCGTGGTCGCGGACGACCGCGGCGTCGGTGTCGAAGAACGGAAGGCTCAGCGCGCGCGCCACCTTCTTGCCGATGCTCGTCTTGCCGGCCCCCATGGGACCGATGAGCACGACGGCGTCAGAGGGCGAGGTCATGGTCGGCGAGGCCGGCGTCGCTGGCCGCGGCACTGCGCAGTGCGTCGGGGATCGCCGCGAGGTAGCCCTCGATGTTGCGGCGCGTCTCGGCGACGCTGTCGCCCCCGAACTTCTCGAGCACGACGTCGGCCAGCACGACCGCGACCATCGCCTCCGCGACGACTCCCGCTGCGGGCACGGCGCACACGTCGGAGCGCTGGTGGTGGGCCGAGGCGGCGTCGCCGGTGGCGACGTCGACCGTGCGCAGCGCCTTCGGCACCGTGGCGATCGGCTTCATGCCGGCGCGCACGCGCAGCACCGTGCCGGTCGACATGCCGCCCTCGGTACCGCCTGCCTTGTCGCTCGAGCGCGTGATGCCGTCGTCGGCGACGAACAGCTCGTCGTGCGCGGCGGAGCCGCGGCGGCGCGTGGTCTCGAAGCCATCGCCGACCTCGACGCCCTTGATGGCCTGGATGCTCATGAGCGCCTGCGCGAGCTTCGCGTCGAGGCGGCGGTCCCAGTGCACGTGCGAGCCGAGCCCCGGAGGCAGCCCGTAGGCGAGCACCTCGACGATGCCGCCCAGCGTGTCGCCGTCCTTGCGGGCGTCGTCGACCTCGGCGACCATGGCCGCGCTCGTGGCGGCGTCGAAGCAGCGCAGCGGGTCGGCGTCGAGCGCGTCGACGTCGTCGGGAGTCGGCAGCGCCGAGCCCTCGGGGACCTGCACCGGGCCGATCGACAGGGTATGGCTGACGAGACGGATGCCGAGCTCGGCCAGGAACGCTCGTGCGAGTGCGCCGAGGGCGACCCGGGCGGCGGTCTCGCGGGCGCTCGCGCGCTCGAGGATCGGGCGAGCCTCGTCGAAGCCGTACTTCTGCATGCCGACGAGGTCGGCGTGACCGGGGCGGGGGCGCGTGAGCGCGGCGCCGCGTCCGCGCGACTTCTCCGTGAGGTCCGCGGGCTCGGCGCTCATGACCTCGACCCACTTCGGCCATTCGGTGTTGCCGATGCGCAGCGCGATGGGGCTGCCCAGGGTCGTGCCGTGCACGACGCCGGACGAGATCGTGAGCTCGTCCTCCTCGAACTTCATCCGCGAACCGCGGCCGTAGCCGAGCTTGCGGCGCGCGAGATCCGCCTGGATCGCGGCGCGGGAGATGGGGACGCCCGCAGGCAGGCCCTCCATGACGGCGACGAGTTCGGGGCCGTGCGATTCGCCGGCCGTGAGCACGCGGAGCATTGGTCCAGTCTCCCACGCCCCGGGGGGCCGTTACGCCGCGGCGTGCTCGCCGAGCGCGTGGCGCATCGCCTCCAGCGCCTCCGCCTCGCGATCGAGGGGCGTGTCGGACTCGCCGTGCCGGAAGATCCGGATCTGCAGCAGAGCCTGGTGCAGCAGCATCCCGAGTCCCGAGCGGGCGGTGCCGCCCGCGCGCTCCCACGCGGCCGACAGCGCGGTCGGCCAGTGTCCGTACACGACGTCGAGAAGGTGGCCGCCGGAGCGGGCGAGGGCGTCGGCCGCGGCATCCGGAACCGGTGCGTCGCCCGGAAGCGTCGCGATCGTGAGCGGCACGTCGGCACGAACGGATGCGGCGAACGGCGTGGCCGTCACGGCGATGCCGATGCGGCGGCCGAGGTCGGCGAGCGGCGCGACGGCTTCGGGGCGGCGGGCGACCACGTCCACCTCGCGGGCGCCGAGCTCTCCGAGTGCGACCAGGGCGGAGGTCGCGGTGGCGCCGGCGCCGACGATCCGCGCCCGCGGCGCCGTCATGATGCCGTCGTCGGCGAGGGTGCGGACGATGCCGCCCACGTCGGTGTTGAAACCGCGGGCGCCGTCGGCGTCGAGCAGCAGCGTATTGACCGCGCCGGTCAGCTCGGCGCGGGGGTCGAGCACCGCAGCGGCCGCGAACGCGACCCCCTTGAGCGGCATCGTGAGCGAGAGGCCCCGCCAGGCGTCGTCGAGCCCGGCGAGCTCGCCGGCGAAGGACCCCTCGTCCACCCGGCGGCGTCCGTAGGTCCAGTCGAGCCCGAGAACGTCGTACGCCGCGGCGTGCAGCTGCGGCGAGCGGCTGTGCGCGATCGGGTCGCCCCAGACCTCCAGGCGCGACGCGTGGGGGTTCAGCACCCCTGGTCCGGGTTGTCGCGGCACCACTGCTGCCACTGCTCGACGTACTTCAGATGCTCGCTGTAGGTCGAGCTGAACTGCGTCTCGCCGGTGAGAAGGTTCACCGTCACGAAGTAGAGCCAGGGGCCGTCCGCCGGATGCATCGCGGCGTCGATCGCAACGTCTCCCGGGTTGGCGATCGGGCCGACGGGAAGTCCCGTGTGGACGTAGGTGTTCCACGGGTTGGGATCGTTGAGGGCCTCCTCAGACGAACTGACCGTCCCGTCGTGCATCTCGCCGTAGCCGTACTGCGCCGTGGAGTCCATCTGGAGCTTGCCGAATGTCTCCTGGTTGTTCGCGTCCAGCCGGTTGAGGATGACGCGCGCCACCTTCTGCATGTCGGCCCCGGAGCTGGCCTCACGCTGAACGACGGAGGCCGTCGTGAGGATCTCCTGGCGCCGCTCGACAGGCACACCGGCGGCGTCGAGCGACTGGAGCGTGCGGTCGACGAGCGTCTGGATGGCCGACTGCGCGGTGACGGTCGGGTCGAAGGTGTAGGTCGCCGGGAAGAGCCAGCCTTCGAGCGGCTGTCCGCCTGCCGCGACGACGTCCGGGTCTGCGGGCACGCCGTACGCCGACGAGTCGGCAGCCGCCGCGGTGAGCTCTTCGAGCGGGATGCCGGTGCCCTCCGAGATCCGTGCAAGCGTCTGCTCGACGGTGTAGCCCTCGGGGATCTGGGCGGTGAACTCCTGCTTGTTGGCGGGATCCATGAGCGCGGCGAGGGCTGCTTCGCTCGTCATCTGCTTCTGGAGCTTGTAGACGCCCGGCTGAAAGGTGGGGTTCTGCCCGCTCGTGATGAGGAAGTCGTAGAACGCGTCGGGCGTCTTCGTCACGCCCGCGTCGTACAGCGACTGCGAGATGGGCGAGCCGGTGTCGCCCTGGGCGATCGTGACGAACGTCTCGCCGTTCGCCAGCCCCGCTTCGTAGTCCTTGGGCTCTTCCCAGCCCATCACCTCGCGGATCTTGTCTTCGTAGGTGTTCCAGACGTACAGGCCGCCGGCCGCGATGCCGCCGAGGATCAGCAGCACGACGCCGAGCGCGATCCAGCCGCCGATGCGCCGGCGCTTCTTGTTCGGCGGCGGCGGGGCGTGCCCGATCTCGCTCGTGGACGCCGATCCGCTGAAGAGGTCCTCGAGCGAACCGGTGGAGGGCGCGGGCTCGTCGGCCGCGTCCCGCGCGTGCCCCGCGGATGCAGCAGCCGCCATCGAGGTCGCGGGAGCGGCTGCGGGCGCCGCCCCTCCGCGGCTGTACGGCATCGCCGGGCTGACGCCCGCCGACGCGAAGATCCACGGGTCGTCCTCGACGGGCGACGCGACGTCGATCGGCTCCGTGGTCGGGCGCGGTGTGCGCAGCGGCACCGGCTGGAAGCCGCTGCCCTGCGCCGGCTGGGCGGCGGAAGCCGCGGCGGGAGCGGTGGCAGCGGTCCCAACAACGGGCGTGGCGCCGGTGATGAGCGATTCCCACGTGGCGGCCGGGGCGGCGGGCGTCGCCGGTGCCGCGGGAGCGGCAGCCGGCGTCGTCGGCGTCTGGCCCGTCGTCGCCTGTCGCGCGGCGGCCTCGCGGGCGGCGCGGCGCGACGGGGGTACGGCGTCGCCGTCGGGCGATGAATCGGGCATCAGGCGGGCTCCTGGGGGACGGGGGTTCCGGGAGGTCGTCCGGTGCTCTTCTCGACGTCGAGCGCTTGCTGGAGCAGGACGACCGCGGCGACCTGGTCCACGATGTTACGCGACGAACGCTGGGTTCTGCCCGAACTGCGCAGTGCCGCGTGTGCAGAGACCGTGGAGAGCCGTTCGTCGACGAGGCGCACGGGGAGCCCGGATGCCGCCGCCAGGGCCGCAGCGAAGTCCCGGGCGTCCTGTGTCGACGCCGTGTCTTCGCCCCGCATGTTCAGCGGCAGGCCGACGTAGAGCTCGACCGCCGAATACTCGTCGGACAGCGCCACGATGCGGGGCACCGATGCCTCGTCACGCGGCACCGTCTCGACCGGAGTGGCGAGCAGACCGTCGGGGTCGCACTTCGCGACCCCGACCCGGGCCTTGCCCACATCGATGCCGAGCCGCGTGCCGCGCCTGAAGCCGCTCACGCGCCGAGGGCGTCCTTCACCGAGACCAGTGCCGCGGGCAGGGCCGCAGCATCCGTTCCACCGCCCTGGGCGACGTCGTCGCGGCCACCGCCGCCGCCGCCGAGCACGCCGGCGGCGCCCTTGGCGAGGACGCCCGCCTTGGCGCCCGCTGCGCGGGCCGCGTCGTTGGTGGCGACGATCACGACGGGGCGCTCGTTCACGACCGCGCCGAGCGCGACCACCGCGGCCTCGGAGCCGAGGCGCTCGCGCACCTGCAGCGCCAGCGAGCGGACGTCGTCGGCGGATGCGGCGGTGCCGAGCGACTCGGCGACCACGACGGTGTCGCCGACCCGCGTCGCCGTGGCGGCGAGGGCCGGGAGCCGGTCGCCGAGAGCCTTGGCTTCGAATGCCGCGATCTTCTTCTCGGCGGCCTTGAGGCTCGCCTGCAGCTCGGCGATGCGCGCGGGCAGCTGCTCGCGCGGCGCCTTGAGCGAGGTCGTGAGCTGCGATACGAGGGCGCGCTCGGCCGCGAGGGAGCGGAAGGCGTCAAGACCGACCAGCGCCTCGACGCGGCGGTTCGACGCGCCCACCGACGATTCGCCGACGAGGTTGATCAGCCCGATCTCGGCGCTCGTCGACACATGCGTGCCGGCGCAGAGCTCGCGCGACCACGGGCCGCCGATGTCGACCATGCGCACGGTGTCGCCGTACTTCTCGCCGAACAGCGCCATCGCGCCGAGCGAGCGCGCCTCGTCGAGCGGCAGGACGCGCGTCGTCACCTCGAGGTTGTCGCGCACCGCGTTGTTGGCGATCTCCTCGATCTCGGTCTTGGTCTCGTCCGACAGCGACTGGCCCCACGAGAAGTCGAAGCGCATATAGCCGGCGCGGTTGAGCGATCCGGCCTGCGTCGCGGTCTTGCCGAGCGTGTCGCGGAGCGCGGCGTGCACAAGGTGCGTCGCTGAGTGCGCCTGACGGGCGGCGCGGCGGTTCGCAGCATCCACTACCGTCGTCGCCGCCTGACCGACGCCGACCTCTCCCGTCGACACCTCGACGGTGTGGCTGATGAGGCCCGGCACCGGCTTCTGCACGTCGAGCACCTCGAGCTCGTAGCCCGGTCCGACGATGACGCCCTTGTCGGCGACCTGGCCGCCCGACTCGGCGTACAGCGCGGTCTCGGCGAGGATCACCTCGGCGATCTGGCCGACGCTCGCGCGGTCGACCGACACGCCGTCGACGAGGATGCCGAGCACCTGCGACTGGGCCTCGAGATCGGTGTAGCCGGTGAAGACGGTCTCGCCCTGCGCCCGCAGGTCGCGGTACACGCTCGTGTCGGCGAGCTGGCGCTTGCGCGCCCGCGCGTCGGCCTTGGCGCGTGCGCGCTGCTCCTGCATGAGGCCGTCGAACGCCGCGCGGTCGACACTGAGGCCCGCTTCTTCGGCGATCTCGAGCGTCAGGTCGATCGGGAAGCCGTACGTGTCGTGCAGCAGGAACGCCTCGGCGCCGGTGAGGGTCGTGCCGCCGGAGGCCTTCGTCTCGGAGAGCGACTCGTCGAGGATCGACTCCCCCGCCGCGAGGGTGCGCAGGAACGTCGCCTCTTCCGCGAGGGCGTACTGCGAGATGCGGGCCCAATCGGTCTCGACGACCGGGTAGGCGGCCCTCATGGCGTCGCGCGATGCGGTGAACAGCACCTCGAACGTCGGCCCGTCGACGCCGAGCAGGCGCATCGACCGGATCACACGGCGCATGAGACGGCGCAGGATGTAGCCGCGGCCGTCGTTCGAGGGCGTGACGCCGTCCGACATCAGCATGAGCGACGAACGGACGTGGTCGGCGACCACGCGGAAGCGCACGTCGTCGTCGTGGTTCGCGCCGTACGTGCGGCCTGACAGTTCGACAGCTTTGTCGAGCACCGGACGCACCTGGTCGGTCTCGTACATGTTGTCGACGCCCTGCTTGATGAAAGCGATGCGCTCCAGACCCATGCCGGTGTCGATGTTCTTGTTCGGCAGCTCGCCGACGATGTCGAAGTCGTACTTCGAGCGCACGTTCGTGATCTCGTACTGCATGAACACGAGGTTCCAGATCTCGACGTAGCGGTCGTCGTCGGTCGCAGGGCCTCCGTCGATGCCGTACTCGGGGCCGCGGTCGAAGAAGATCTCCGAGCAGGGGCCCGCGGGTCCCGGCAGGCCGGTGCTCCAGTAGTTCGTGTCCTTGCCGAGGCGCTGGATGCGCTCCTCGGGCAGGTCGGTGAGCTTCAGCCAGAGGTCGTGGGCCTCGTCGTCCTCTTCGTAGACGGTGACCCACAGGTCCTTCTGGTCGAAGCCGAGTCCGCCGTCGGCCTCGGGCGAGGTCAGCAGATCCCACGCGTAGCGGATCGCGCCTTCTTTGAAGTAGTCGCCGAACGACCAGTTGCCCAGCATCTGGAAGAACGTGCCGTGACGCGGGGTCTTGCCGACCTCTTCGATGTCGTTGGTGCGGATGCACTTCTGGTTGTCGGCCGCGCGCGGATACGGCGCAGGCACGTCGCCCGACAGATACGGGATGAACGGCACCATGCCCGCCACGGTGAACAGCAGCGCCGGGTCGTCGGTCACCAGCGATGCCGAGGGGACGATGGTGTGGCCGTTCTTCTCGAAGTAATCGAGGAAGCGCTGTGCGATCTCGGCGGTCTTCATGCGGGTCCTTGCGTGTGCGTGCGAATGCGTGCGTGTTCGGGGAGTGTGGCGGGGTTCGAGCGTGCCGGCGGCGCGCCGCCGCCGGGGCGTCTCAGTCGGCGATCTTGCGGGCCGCGTCGTCGACGGCGTCGGCGACGTTCCCGACGGCGTCGGCCGTTGCCGCCCGCGCGCTCGACGCGGCGTCGGCGGCGGCATCCCTCACGTCGTCGACGAGGCCGGCGAAGCGGGCCTCCTGTTCGCGGTACGCGTCGCCCATGCGGTCGGTGAACTCCGTGATGCGGGCGTCGACGTCGGCGAGGATCTCGTGGCCGCGCGGGTCCTTGTTGACCAGGTGGGCGAGAACGAAACCGCCGGCGATGCCGAGCAGGAACCACAGGAGGTTCTTCATGTCACCACTTCCTCGCGGGCCGCCGGGGCGCGGCATCAACCCATCGTATGCGGAAACGACGAAGGGCGTCGGGTCTCCCCGACGCCCTTCGCGTGTTCGCAGAATTATCGAGCTGCGTAGTACTCGACGACGAGCTGGACGTCGCAGACCACGGGAACCTCGGCGCGCTTGGGGCGACGCACGAGACGGGCCTGGAGCTTGTCGAGCTCGACCTCGAGGTAGCCCGGAACGGGCGGCAGGACCTCGGCGTGACCGCCGAGCGCTGCGACCTGGAAGGGCTCGATGCCCTCGCTCTTGGCCTTGACGTGGATGAGCTGACCCGGCTTCACGCGGAACGACGGGCGGTCGACGAGCTGGCCGTCCACGAGGATGTGGCGGTGCACGACGAGCTGGCGCGCCTGCGCGGTGGTGCGGGCGAAGCCGGCGCGCAGCACGAGGGCGTCGAGACGCATCTCGAGCTGCTCGACGAGGTTCTCACCCGTCAGGCCCTGGGTGCGACGGGCCTCGTTGAACTGGATGCGCAGCTGCTTCTCGCGAATGCCGTACTGCTCGCGCAGACGCTGCTTCTCGCGGAGGCGGACGGCGTAGTCGCTGTCCTGCTTGCGCTTGGTGCGGCCGTGCTCACCCGGCGCGTAGGGGCGCTTCTCGAGGTACTTGGCTGCCTTGGGGGTCAGCGCGATGCCGAGGGCGCGGGAGAGGCGGACCTTGCGGCGGTCCTGGGACTTCGTTGCCACGAAGTGTTCCTTTCGATGACGCGGCCGTGTCTTTCACGGCCCGCGGACGTATCGCCCTGTCTTCGCCCTGTCCGGACTGCACGCCGGGGCATGCCGGAAGGTAGGTCAGGAAGAGAGGGGATGCCCGAAAACTGCGTTTCGAGCCCCTCAACCCTACCAGACGCGCGGCCGGGCCTTCATGAGAGGGCGATGACCAGCGTCGACGCGGCGAGCACGATGCAGACAGGCGTCATCGTGAGGCGCTCGGCGCGGCTCCGCGAGAGGGCGTTCATGAGGATCCCGACGGCGAAGTACGCGAACAGCACCCAGGTCAGGATGCGCACGGCGATGCTGTCGCCGCCCGACAGCATCCCGGCTCGGCTGAGGAGCACCGCGGCGAAGCCGGCGTAAAGGAGGACGGATGCGGCGCTGGCGATGCGCAGACCGCGCGGCAGCACGCGATGCGCCCCGCCCCAGACGAACCTGCCCCACGGAGCCCCGGCCGCGACGCAGATCTGGAGCACCGCGAGCGCCCCGAGCACGAGGCATGCGACGAGGGCGGCGAGGGGGGCGAGGGCGATGGCGGCTACCTCCACACGAACACCCCCACGAGGAACAGCGCGTAGGTGATTCCGGCAGCGATGGCGATCGCGTTCGACAGCCGGCTCCACCGGGCGCGCACGGTCGCGATCGCGAACGCGACGGTCAGCAGCACCCACACCAGTGTGTGCCCGCCGTCGATCACCGCGGCGCGCAGTCCCGTCGCCTCGGCGACCTCGACGCCGTCGCCGATGGTGGCGAACACCACCGCGACGACGAGGGCGACGGCCGTCGCCGCGCCGAACAGTCCGCGCGCACGGGGCGGCTGTCTCTCGCTCATGCCTGCCCTCCTACTTCGTCGATCCACTGGCGCAGCAGGGCGTGCGAGCGCAGCCCGTAGTCGAGCGTCGCGCGCTGGAACGTGAAGATCCGGCGCGCGTCGTCGTCGAGACCCGCGCTCCGCGCATCGACGTCGTCCGCGAGCGCCCGAAGGATCCCGGTGGAGCTGTCGATGTGCGCACGGATGCCGCGGACCACGGCCGAGCGATCCTCGGGCGCCTCGAGGCGCCCCAGCAGGAAGACCTTCGCGAGCACGATGGTCTCGGCATCCGTTCCGTCCGCGATGGGGGCGAGCATGAACGCGCGCCACCGCTGCCTTCCGTCGTCGGTGATCGCGTGGACTTTGCGGCCGCGTCGGCTGTCGTCGGCATCCGCGACGACGACCGCGCCGTCGGCGGCGAGGTGCTGGAGCGCACGCTGGATGCTGCCGGAGCTGGCGCTGTAGAAGAGCGAGATGCCGGCGGCGAACCGCTTCTGGAGGTCGTAGAGCGACAGGGGCCCGCTCAGGAGCAGGCCGAGGATGACGAACTGCACGGGGCCCCCTTCGATCGACGCCCCCACAATATCCCTCTGAGGGATATCAATCTACCCCTGAGGGATATCGCCGCCCGCCTGGGTCGCTCAGCCGCCGTCGAGGATGCGACGGATCTTCTCGAGACGTGCCTGGACGTCGCGCTCGGCTCCGAGCGCCTTCGGCTCGTAGTAGCGCCGGCCGCGCAGTTCGTCGGGCAGGTACTGCTGCGGCGCGATGCCGATCTCGGCATCGTGCGGATACACGTAGCCCTTGCCGTGACCGAGGCGCTTCGCCCCCGGGTAGTGAGCGTCGCGTAGGTGTATCGGCACGCGACCGAAGCCGCCCGAGCGCACGTCGGCGATCGCCGCGTCGATGGCGAGGTAGGCGGCGTTCGACTTCGCGGTGGTCGCGAGGTACGCCGTGGCCTCGGCGAGCGGGATGCGGCCTTCGGGCATGCCGATGAACTGCACCGCGTCGGCGGCGGCGACGGCGATCGGCAGCGCCTGAGGGTCGGCGAGCCCGATGTCCTCCGCGGCCGAGATGATGAGGCGCCGGGCGATGAACCGCGGGTCCTCCCCCGCCTCGATCATGCGGGCGAGGTAGTGGATCGCGGCATCCACATCCGATCCGCGGATCGACTTGATGAACGCGCTGATGACGTCGTAGTGCTCGTCGCCCTGACGGTCGTAGCGCAGCAGTGCGCGGTCGACGGCCTGCGCGACGTCGTCGGCCGAGATCTCTGCAGTGGCGGCCTCGTCCTGGTCGTCGTCCTCATCGGGAATGGCGAGGGATGCTGCGGCCTCGAGTGCCGTGAGCGCACGCCGCGCGTCGCCGGAAGCGAGCCGCACGAGCGCGGCGCGCGCCTCGTCGCCCAGCACGACCGCGCCGGACAGTCCGCGGGCATCGGCCACCGCGCGGTCGAGGAGCATGCCGAGGTCTTCGTCGGTGAGCGGCTTGAGCGTCAGCAGCAGCGACCGTGACAGCAGGGGCGAGATCACGGAGAACGACGGGTTCTCGGTGGTCGCCGCGATGAGCACCACCCAGCCGTTCTCGACGCCGGGCAGGAGCGCGTCCTGCTGCGCCTTGGTGAAGCGGTGGATCTCGTCGAGGAACAGGATCGTGGACTGGCCGTACAGATCGCGCTGCGTCAACGCCTCCTGCATGACCTCGCGTACGTCGCGCACGCCGGCGGTCACGGCCGAGAGTTCGACGAACCGGCGCCCCGAGGAACGGGCGATCGCCTGGGCGAGCGTCGTCTTCCCCGTGCCCGGTGGGCCCCACAGGATGACCGACGTCGCTGCGCGGGCCGCGGCATCCGGATTCGCGAGGGTCACCAGCGGAGACCCCGCCCGCAGCAGATGCGACTGCCCCGCGACCTCTTCCAGCGAGGTCGGGCGCATGCGCACCGCGAGAGGCGTCAGCCCCTGGAAGAGCGCAGTCGGACCGTTCACCTCACCAGGCTATCCCCCGCTCATGACACGGGATCCGCGGCGGTTTGGCCGCCGCGGTGCGGGCCCGTAGGATCAAGCCGCCCGGGCGCTGCCTGGCACGAGGCGCATGCGCCCGACACGAACGGAACGAGGAGGTCACGTGGCGACCGGTGGCAAGGACCGTGACGCACGGGCTGCGCGGGAGCGCACGCGGCTGTACGAGGCGCGACGTCAGTTCCACGAGGACCAGGCGCGCCGTCGCACGCGCGACAACCTGATCGCGGGCATCGTCGGCGGCGTGCTCGTGCTCGGCCTGATCGGCGCCCAGACGCTGTACTTCGTGGCCGGACCCGGTGCCCCCGCACCGTCGCCCTCGTCGACACCGACGCCGACCGCGACGACGCCGGAGCCGACCCCGTCGGCGACGACGACGCCGCAGCCGAGCGCGACGCCGACGCCCACGCCCTGACATCTCGGGTCTCGCGCCGCAACCGCATCTCAGGCGGGGCATCCGCCGTACTAGGCTGTGAGCCGTCCTACTCCCTACAGACGGCGCGAGCCGCGATGAGGTGCAACCCGTGACTGCCGCAGCAGACTTCCAGCCCGAGACCGACGCCCCCGAGACCGCCGGGGCCGACGACAACCAGACACCGGCCGTCGATGACGACGCCGCCACCGCGACGGATGTCACGGCGGACGCGAATGCCGCCGCGCCTGAGGAATCCGAACCCGCCGACGACGCTCCGGCCGGCGACGCCGCCGAGACGGAGCAGCCGTCGGACGAGACCCCGGCTGAAGAGTCCGCTCCTGCGGACGTCGAGGTCGAGGTCGTCGAGGTCGACGTGGTGGAGGTCGTCGAAGACTCCGAGGTCGTGGCCGTCGAAGTGATCGAGGTCGCCGAAGTCGTCGAAGACGGCGAGGTCGTGGCCGTCGAGGTCGTGGACGTCGTCGTCGAGGCAGCGCCCTCCGCCGACGAGCCGTGGGGCCGCGTCGACGAGGACGGCACCGTCTCGGTCCGCGAGGCCGACGGCTGGCGAGTCGTCGGGCAGTACCCCGACGGGTCGGCCGAAGAGGCGCTCGCCTACTTCGAGCGCAAGTACACCGACCTCGCGAGCGAGGTGACGCTCCTGGAGGTGCGCCACCGCCGCGGCGGTGCCTCCGCCTCCGACCTGCGTTCGACCGCGCGCACGATCAACGGCAAGCTCGATGGCGCTGCCGCCGTCGGCGACCTCGCGAGCCTCGTCGCCCGCGTCGCCGCGCTCACCGAGACCCTCGCGGCCGAATCGGCGACCGAGGCCGTCGCGGCGCGCGAAGCCGTCGACGACGCGGTCAAGGCGCGCACCGAGCTGGTCGACAAGGCCGAGGCCCTGGCCGCCCGCGACCCGCGCACCGTGCAGTGGAAGCAGGCGACGGCCGAGCTCAACTCCCTCTTCGACCAGTGGCAGTCGCAGCAGCAGAACGGTCCGCGCCTGCCGAAGTCGACGGCGCAGCAGCTCTGGAAGCGATTCCGTGACGCGCGCGCCACTGTCGACAAGCACCGCCGCGCGTTCTACGCCGAGCTGGACGAGGCGCACAAGGACGTCCGCGACCGCAAGACGCGCCTCGTCGAGAAGGCGGAGGCCCTCGCGCCCAAGGGCGAGGACGGCATCCCCGCCTACCGTGAGCTGCTCGACCAGTGGAAGACCGCCGGTCGCGCCGGCAAGAAGGTCGACGACGCGCTGTGGGCCCGCTTCAAGGCCGCCGGCGACGCGCTCTACGGCGCGCGGATCGAGCGCGAGGCGGCGGACGCCGAAGCCTCCCGCGAGAAGATCGACCTCAAGCGCGCTCTCCTCGAAGAGGCGAAGGCGGTCGGCGACGAGCGCGACATCGCGAAGGCCCGCTCGATCCTCACCGGGATCCAGCGCCGCTGGGACGAGATCGGCCGGATCTTCCCGCGCGACACCGAGCGTTCGCTCGACGACGAGCTGCGTCGCGTCGAGAACGCGCTGCGCACCCGCGAGGACGCCGACTGGAAGCGCAACGACCCGGAGCAGAAGGCCCGCGCCAACGACATGACGCGCCAGCTCACCGACGCGATCCAGAAGCTCGAGGACGAGCTCGAGGCCGCGAAGAAGTCGGGCGACAAGAAGGCGATCACGAACGCGACCGATGCGCTCGAGGCCCGCCGCACGTGGCTGAAGGCACTCGGCGGCTGATCAGCCCCGTCTGAGCCGAGTCGAACCCGGTCGTCGCGTCCGCGACGACCGGGTTCTCCACAATCGGCCGGCTGCGGCATCCACGGATCATGCGGGGTGCGGCAGACTGCCCCCGTGCGATCGCCCTTCCTCTACTTCGCCGATGAGCGGCTCTCGCGCGCCGAGCTGACGGCTGCATGCCTCGACGGCGACCTCGTGGCGCTCGGCGACGCGTACATCCCCGCCGACGCCGTCGAGACGGCGGCGCTGCGCGCAGGCTCGCTCGCCGAGACCCTCGGCGACACGCTCGCGGCCACCCACCTGTCGGCGGCCTGGGTGCACGGCGGACTGCCGCTGCCTCCGCCGCGCCATACCGTGCAGCGCGGGGTGCCGCGCCGCCTCCACGTGCGACCGGACCGCCGCGTGGTCTACCGCGATCTGCAGGTCCCTGGTGACGATCTCCAGCTGGTCGGCGGCGTGCTCGTCACGACGCCGGAGCGCACCCTCGCCGACCTCGCACGCGTGGGCGACGACGAGCACACCGAGGCGGCGCGCCTTCTCGCGGAGATCGACGCGGATGCCGCGTGCCAGGCGATCGCGCGGCTGGAGGCGGGTGCGCTCCCCCACAAGCGTGCGGCGCTCGCGTGCCTCCGGGCGCTCGTCGAAGAGCGTCAGGACGAGGTGACGCGGTACACGTCGTAGACGGCGTCGATGCGCCGCACGGCGTTGAGCACGCGGTCGAGGTGGACGATGTCGCCCATCTCGAACACGAATCGGCTGAGGGCCAGCCGGTCGTTGGAGGTCGAGACCGTCGCCGAGAGGATGTTGACGTGGTGCTCGCTGAGCACGCGTGTGACGTCGCTGAGAAGCCCCGATCGGTCGAGCGCCTCGACCTGGATCTGCACGAGGAAGACGCTCTTCGTCGTGGGTGCCCACTCGACCTCGATGAGCCGCTCCGGGTCCTCCATGAGCGACTTGACGTTGGTGCAGTCGGCGCGGTGCACCGAGACGCCGCTGCCGCGCGTGACGAACCCGACGATCTGATCGCCGGGCACCGGCGTGCAGCACTTCGCGAGCTTGACGAGGATGTCGGGCGCGCCGCGCACCAGGATGCCGGAGTCGCCGTTGCGGGGGGCGCGGGCCCTGCCGACGACCGGCAGGTCGATCGGACCCGTCGTGGTGTCGTTCGCCGCGACGAGCGCGGTGACCTTCTCGAGGACCGACTGGGTCGAGACGTGGCCCTCGCCGACCGCGGCGTACAGCGCTGAGACGTCCTCGTAGCGCAGCTGATGGGCGACCTCGGTGAACGAGTCCTGGCTCATCAGCCGCTGCAGGGGCAGGTTCTGCCGGCGCATCGCCCGGGCGATCGACTCCTTGCCCTGCTCGATCGCCTCCTCACGGCGTTCCTTCGTGAACCAGCCGCGGATCTTGTTGCGGGCGCGGGTGCTGCGCACGAATCCGAGCCAGTCCTGGCTGGGGCCGGCGTCGGGGTTCTTCGACGTGAACACCTCGACGACGTCGCCGCTCTTGAGCTCGGACTCGAGCGGCACCAGGCGCCCGTTGACCTTCGCGCCCATCGTGCGGTGCCCGACTTCGGTGTGCACCGCGTACGCGAAGTCCACGGGCGTCGCGCCGGACGGAAGGCCGATGACCCGCCCCTTCGGCGTGAAGACGTAGACCTCCTTGGCGCCGATCTCGAAGCGCAGCGAGTCGAGGAACTCGCCGGGATCTGCGGTCTCGGCCTGCCAGTCGGAGATGTGGGCGAGCCACGCCATGTCGGTGTCGTCGGACTTGTAGTCCGACTTGCCGCCGTTCATCTGCTCCTTGTACTTCCAGTGCGCAGCGACGCCGTACTCGGCCTGCTGGTGCATCTCGTGCGTGCGGATCTGGATCTCGACGGTGCGGCCTCCGGGGCCGATCACGGTCGTGTGCAGCGACTGGTAGAGGTTGAACTTCGGGGTCGCGATGTAGTCCTTGAAACGCCCGGGAAGCGGGGTCCATCGTGCGTGGATCGCGCCGAGGACGGCGTAGCAGTCGCGCACGCTCCCCACCAGCACACGGATGCCGATGAGGTCGTAGATGTCATCGAACTCGCGGCCGCGGACGACCATCTTCTGGTAGACGGAGTACAGCTGCTTGGGGCGCCCCATGACGCGGCCGCGGATGCGGAGCTCCCGCAGGTCGCTGTCGACCGCGTCGATGACGTTCTGCACGTACTGCTCGCGCTGGGGAGTGCGCTGCTTCACGAGGCTGTCGATCTCGGCGTACAGCTTCGGGTGCAGTACGGCGAACGACAGGTCCTCGAGTTCGGACTTGATCGCCTGGATGCCGAGCCGATGCGCGAGCGGCGCGTAGATCTCGAGCGTCTCGGTCGCCTTCTTGCGCGACTTCTCGGGCGGGACGAATCCCCACGTGCGCGCATTGTGCAGGCGGTCGGCGAGCTTGATCAGCAGGACCCGGATGTCGCGCGACATCGCGACGATCATCTTGCGGACCGTCTCGGCCTGCGCGCTCTCGCCGTACTTGACCTTGTCGAGCTTGGTCACGCCGTCCACGAGCATGGCGACCTCGTCGCCGAACTCGCTCGTGAGCATCTCGAGCGAGTACTCGGTGTCCTCGACGGTGTCGTGCAGGAGCGCGGCGGCGATCGCACGCGGCCCGAGCCCCAGATCCGCCAGGATCTGCGCCACCGCGAGCGGGTGCGTGATGTAAGGCTCGCCGCTCTGGCGCAGCTGGCCGGTGTGTGCGGTGTCGGCGACCGAGTACGCGCGCTCGACGATCGACAGATCGCCCTTCGGATGGTGCGTGCGCACCGTCCGCAGGAGCTGCTCGACGTCGTCGCGACGCGCTGACCTCGAGAAGATCCGAGGGACAAGGCGCCGCAGCGACGAGGACTGGGCGGGGGGGACGGTCTCGGTCACTCGATCCCCTCCCCTCCGCTGGACCTCACAATCCTACGCCCGCGCGGCGGACCGTCAGGCCGGGGTGCCCGCCAGCTCGCGGGCCGCCGCGACGCGCGCGTCGCGTGCCTTGATGGCCGGCTCGTTCTCGCGCAGGAGCGAGTACAGCGGCGCCGCGACGAAGATCGTCGAGTAGGCGGCCACGATCGTTCCGACGAAGATCGACAGCGACAGGTCGGTGAGTGTCTGCGCACCCGCCCAGATGACGCCGATGAACAGGATCGCGCCGGTCGGGAGGATCGCCACGACGGTCGTGTTGATCGAGCGCACCAGGGTCTGGTTCACCGCGAGGTTCACCGAGTCGCCGAACGTGCGCCCGGACACCTCGCCGTCCTCGCTCGTGTTCTCCCTGATCTTGTCGAAGACGACCGTGGTGTCGTACAGCGCGTACGAGAGGATCGTCAGGAAGCCGATCACGGCGGCGGGCGAGATCTCGAAGCCGAACAGCGCGTAGACGCCGATCGTGATGATGAGCACGTCCAGGAGGCCGATGATCGCCGAGGCGGACATCTTCCACGTCCGGAAGTACAGCGCCAGGATGATCGCCGTCAGTGCCAGGAAGATCGCGAGACCCCACAGCGACTGCCGCGTCACGTCGGCTCCCCAGCTGGGGCCGATGAAGGCGTAGCTGACTTCGCTCTCGGGCACGTTGTACGTCTCGGCCAGGGCCGCAGAGATCTCGCGGCTCTCGGCATCCGTCACCTGGTCGGTCTGGACGCGCACCGCGTCGTCGCCGATCGTGACGACCTTGGTGGTCGCGTCCGGAACGACCGAGTGGACGGCGTCGGTGGCGAGCGACTGGTCGATCGGCGCGGCGACGCCGCTCACCGTGAACTGCGATCCGCCCGTGAACTCGATCGAGAACTGGATGGGGCGCAGCAGCGGCACGAGGGCCGAGCCGATGACGAGGATCGCCGCGATGAGGAACCACAGGCGGCGGCGGCCGACGAAGGGGAACGACGTCTTGCCGGTGTAGAGGTCGTTGCCGAACTGGCTCATGGAGCGCATCAGTCGTCTCCCTCCTTGACGTTCGTGCCGGGTTTCGCGCTGTCGGCGGCGGCCAGCTCGGCCTGCTTCCGCTCGGCGATGGTCTGGCGACGTGCGGCTTCACCGCGGGACTTGACGTTGCGGCGACCCGCGGCGCCGGTGGCCAGCACCGGCTCGCGGAATTGCGCGCGACCGCGATAGACGGCGCCGAGCGCGGTCGGGTCGAGTCCGGACAGCGGATGCCCCGACCCGAAGAACCGCGTGCGGGCCAGCAGCTGCAGCACCGGGTGCGTGAACAGGATGAAGATCAGCACGTCGATCGCGGTCGTGAGACCGAGCGTGAAGGCGAAGCCCTTCACCGTGGAGTCCGCGAGGATGTACAGCACCACGGCGGCCAGGATGTTGATCGACTTCGAGATGTAGATCGTGCGCTTGGCGCGGCCCCAGCCGTCCTCGACGGCACCGGTGATCGACTTGCCGTCGCGCAGCTCGTCTCGGATGCGTTCGAAGTAGACGATGAAGGAGTCGGCCGTGAAGCCGATCGTCACGATCAGGCCCGCGACACCGGCGAGCGAGAGGCGGAAGCCCATGCGCCACGCGAGGATGCACAGCGTGACATAGGTCAGCACCGCCATCACCGCGAGGGAGGCGATGATGATGAAACCCAGCGCGCGATAGACGATGAGCGAGTAGATCGCCACGAGCAGCAGACCGATCAGACCTGCGATGAGGCCGATCTGCAGCTGCTGCGAGCCGAGCGTCGCGGAGATCGAGTTGGAGCTCTCGACCGTGAAGCTGAGCGGCAGCGCGCCGTACTTCAGCTGGTCGGCGAGGACCTTCGCGGTCTCCTGGGTGAAGCTGCCCGTGATGCTCGGCTTGCCGTCGAGGATCACGCCGTTCATCGAGGGAGCCGACAGGACGTAGCCGTCGAGCACGAACGCGAACTGGTTCAGCGGGGCCTGCGCACCGTAGAGGCGCTGGCTGATCTCGCCGAAGGTCTGGGTGCCCTCGCCGTCGAACGAGAGGTTGACCGCCCACAGGCCGTTGTTCTGCTGCACGCCGAAGGTCGCGTCGTCGATCGACGAGCCGTCGAGCTCGACCGGGCCGAGGATGTACTTGACCGTGCCGTCGGCGTCACACGTGATGAGCGGCTCGTCGGCCGGCGCATTCGCGGGATCGTTCGCGGGATCGGCGCAGTCGTACGCCTGGAACTCCGCCTGCAGGGCCGGCGTGATCCACGCCAGGTCGCTGCCGTTGGTCGGCGAGGTGGTCGGCGTCGCCTGCAGCGACGGGTCGGGCGTCGGGTACGGCGTCTCGTTCCCGTCCTCGCCGACGAAGGTGTTCGCCGGCGCCCCCGCATACAGCACGGCGCGCAGCTGCAGCTGCGCCGATGCCTCGATGCGGTTGCGGGTCTCCTCGTCGGCCTGACCGGGGATCTGCACCACGATCTGGTTGCCGCCCTGGGTGGTGACATCGGCCTCGCCGACGCCCGAGGCGTCGACGCGCTGGCGGATGATCGTGACCGCCTGCTGCATCTGCTCGTCGGACGGAGCTGCGCCGTCCTCGGTCTGCGCCTCCAGGACGATCTGCGTGCCGCCCTGGAGGTCGAGCGCGAGCGCGGGGGTCCACGAGCTCTGCCCGAACACATACACGCCGAGCGCGTTGATGCCGAACAGGAGTGCGGTGATCGCGAGGAGTCCGGTCAGCGCGCGCCATGCATGCCGGACGGGGGTGGAAGTCGCCACGTCTTTGCTTTCTTGAGAGCCCGAACGGGCGAACGGAGGGGCGTCAGCCCTGCGACTTGGTGCCGGTCTCGGCGTCGGGGTCGGTCTTCTCCTTGCCGGCGGCCGAGCTCTGGTCGTCGCTGATCGAGGTGATGTCGCCGTTGGCGACGCCCTCGGCGTACTCGGCGTGGCTCTCCTCGGCGGCGAGGTACTCGTCCTCCGTGACCGCGTGCTCGCCGGGGTTCACGACCCGCAGGATCGCCTGGCTGTGCACCTTGATCTCGACACCGGGCGCGAGCTCGACGATCGCGGGCTGGTCGAGGTTGTCAGGGTCGTACGACACGATCGTGCCGTAGAGGCCGCCCTGCAGCAGCACTTCGGAGCCGGGCACCGTCTGGCGGGCCTTCTGCTCCTGCTCCGCCTTCTGCTTCTGCATACGACGGCGGGAGCTCCAGAACATGAAGACGAGGAGCACGACCAGCAGGATGATGAGGCCGTAATTGCTCAGGAAGGAAGCGAAGTCCATGGAGCTGGAAGCACCTTTCGGGTCAGGCAGGCGCCAGGGCGGCACTGCCTTGCAGGGAGGGATGGGGTGTAAACCTCCAGCGATTATAGGTCATCGAATCCGAGCACCGAGTCGGCCAGCGGCACCCCCAGGTGGGCGTAGGCCTCGGGCATGGCGATGCGCCCGCGCGGGGTGCGCCCCATGAAGCCGATCCGCACGAGATACGGCTCGACGACCGATTCGATCGTGTCGGGCTCCTCACCGACCGCGACCGCGAGCGTGCTGAGGCCGACGGGCCCGCCCCTGAATCTCCTGACGAGCATGTCGAGAACCGCGCGGTCGAGCCGATCGAGCCCGATCCGGTCCACGTCGTAGAGGTCGAGTGCGGCGTCGACCGCCGCGATGTCTGCGCCGGTGCGCCCGTGGACGACGAGGTAGTCGCGCACGCGGCGCAGCAGGCGGTTCGCGATGCGGGGCGTTCCCCGCGAGCGACGTGCGATCTCGGCGCGGGCGGCGGGCGGCAGCGAGACTCCGAGCATGACCGCGGAGCGCTCGATGACCCGCTCGAGCTCCTCGGGCTCGTAGTACTCGAGGTGGGCGGTGAACCCGAAGCGGTCGCGCAGGGGGTTGGGCAGCAGGCCCGACCTCGTCGTCGCGCCGACGAGGGTGAACGGCGACAGGTCCAGCGGGATGCTCGTCGCGCCCGCACCCTTGCCCACCATGATGTCGATGCGGAAGTCCTCCATCGCCAGGTACAGCATCTCTTCCGCAGAGCGCGCCATGCGGTGCACCTCGTCGATGAAGAGGACCTCGCCGGGCGTGAGGCTCGACAGCAGCGCGGCGAGGTCGCCGGCGTGCTGGATCGCGGGTCCGCTGGACAGCCGCAGCGGGCGCCGGCTCTCGTACGCGACGATCATGGCGAGCGTGGTCTTGCCGAGCCCGGGAGGGCCGGAGAGCAGGATGTGATCGGCGGGCCGCTGCTGGATGCGGGCCGCATCGAGCAGCAGCTGCATCTGACCGCGCACCTTCTGCTGCCCGACGAACTCGGCCAGTGACATCGGGCGCAGCGCGCCCTCGATCGCGAGCTCCGCCTCGTCGACGGGCTCTTCGGCTTCGCGCACGTCAGCCACTCACCGTCTCCTTCCGGGCGGGGCCGAGCGTCGCGAGCGTGCGGCGCAGCAGTGCCGGCACCGACGATCGGTCGGACTCGGGTGCGTCGGCGGCGACGTTCTCGACGGCTTCGACGGCCACGCGCTCGGACCAGCCGAGGCCGACGAGGGCCTGCACGACCTGTGCCGGGATCGCGGTCGGGCCCGCGGCATCCGCCCCTCCGGAACCGGCGGGACGGGTCACCGCGATCTTTCCGGCCAGCTGCACCACGATGAGCTTCGCCGTCTTCGGGCCGATGCCCGAGACCCGACGGAACGGGGCGTCGTCGTCGGCGGAGACCGCGTCGGCGATCTGCGGGACCGTGAGCGTCGCGAGGACTCCCAGCGCCGACTTCGGGCCCACGCCGGTGACGCCGAGCAGCTGACCGAACACGACGAGCTCTTCGCGGGTCTCGAAGCCGAACAGCGAGAGCGCGTCTTCGCGGACGATGAGCGTCGTGTGGAGGGTGACGGTGTCGCCCAGGTGCGTGGTGCGCGCGACCTGCGGGGTCACGGCGACGTGGAGGCCGACTCCCCCGACCTCGACGACGACCGCATCCGCATCGACGTGCACGGCGGTGCCGCGGACTGAGGAGATCATGCGTCGAGCCTACGGTGCGGTTCGGACGTTTGTTCGAGCGACACGCATGGCGGTGTGCGGGATCACCGACGGGCGAGTCGCTCCGCGTCGGCCCAGGCGCGCTGTGCGGGGGTGAGCGGACCGGATGCCGCCGCCTGCGTCGGCGCGCCGCGCCAGGCATGGCAGAGGGCGAGCGCGAGGGCGTCCGCCGCGTCGGCGGGCTTGGGGAGCTCGTCCAGTCGCAGGACCCGCGCCACCATGGTCTGGACCTGGCGTTTGTCGGCGTTGCCGTACCCCGTGATCGCGGCCTTCACCTCGGACGGGGTGTGCGTGGCGGCGGCGATGCCCCGCTCTCCCGCGACGAGCAGCGCGATGCCGCTGGCCTGGGCGGTCCCCATCACGGTCGCACGGTTGTGCTGGGCGAAGACCCGCTCCACCGCGACGACATCGGGCTCGTGCGCGTCCACGACAGCGCGCAGGCCCCGCGCGATGACCGCGAGCCGCTCCTCGATCGGAGCGCCCGGATCGGACCGCACGACGCCCACGTGCACCAGCACGGCGGATCGGTCGGGAGCGACGTCGACCACGCCGACACCGCAGCGCGTCAGGCCCGGATCGATTCCGAGCACGCGCAGTCGACCGCGGGAGGATGCCACTCCTTCACGCTAGGCGAGGAAGAGGGATGCTGCGGCCAGGCGCGCCTGGCCGCAGCATCCGTCATCCGAGGTCAGTCCTCGTCGTTCTCGAGCTCGGCCTGCACCTCGGCGGTGAGGTCGAAGTTGCTGTAGACGTTCTGGACGTCGTCGCTGTCTTCGAGGGCGTCGATGAGGCGGAAGACCTTGCGTGCGGTGTCGGCGTCGACCTCGACCTTGAGGTTCGGCACGAACTCGACGTCCGCCGATTCGTACTCGATGCCGGCGTCCTGCAGCGCGGAGCGGACGGTCACGAGGTCGGTGGCCTCGGTGATGACCTCGAAGCCCTGCGCGTGCGGCTCGACCTCTTCGGCACCGGCCTCGAGCACGGCGAGCATGACGTCGTCCTCGCTGGTGCCCTCGCCGCCCACGACGATGACGCCCTTGCGGGTGAAGTTGTACGCGACGCTGCCGGGGTCGGCCAGCGTGCCGCCGTTGCGGGTGAGCGCGGTGCGCACCTCAGCCGCGGCGCGGTTCTTGTTGTCGGTCAGACACTCGATCATGAGGGCGACGCCGTTGGGCCCGTATCCCTCGTACATGATCGACGAGTATTCGACGGACTCGCCGCCGATGCCGGCGCCGCGCTTGATCGCGCGGTCGATGTTGTCCTTCGGGACCGACGTCTTCTTCGCCTTGAGCACGGCGTCGAACAGGGTCGGGTTGCCCTGCAGGTCGGGTCCGCCGAGCTTGGCGGCGACCTCGATGTTCTTGATGAGCTTCGCCCACGACTTGGCACGGCGGCTGTCGATGACCGCCTTCTTGTGCTTGGTCGTGGCCCACTTGGAATGCCCGGACATGGTCCTCCTGAATTCACGCTCGTCGGGTGCGGGCGTGTGAACGCCTCGTCCGACGGACTAGTTTATCCCCGCTCTACAGCGCGAACTCGAAGCCGAACCGCGACGACAGCAGCGCGACGAGGTCGCGCGGGACCTTCGTGAGGTAGGCGGGGGCGGGGGCGAGCGTCTCGGCCGAGCCGATGAAGGGAAAGTAGACGGGTCCCTCGGTGAGCCCCTCCACCCGGTCGCGCACCGTGACGATCTCGCTGCCGACGCGACGCAGGCTCGGCAGGGTGATCGGCGAGGCCAGACGCAGGGTGTCGCTGATGGGCATGCGCCAGTGGGGCAGGTCGTCGCCGCGGCGATCGCGGGTCTCCTCCCCCAGCGGGCCGAGCACGCGGCCCCATGCGGCGATGCCGGGCACCGGCAGGGTGCGATCCCAGACGAACAGGGTGTCGCCGGGCTCGGTGAAGCCGACGAGCTCGTGGGACCATTCGAACCGGCGATCATCCGCGGCCTTCGGAGCCGAGAGCGCATCGCCGACGATGCCGCGCGACGGGGCGATCATCCAGTAGCGCTCCTCCGGGTGCTCGCGCCACCAGTCGTTGATCGTCATGATTCCGAATCTACCCCGACGCGTCGTTCCTGCCCCGTCACCGGGCCCGCTCGCGGACCATGTCGAGCAGGAGGGCGTGGAAGCGGTGCTCCCCCGTCATCTCGGGGTGGAACGAGGTCCCGAGGAGCGAGCCCTGCCGCACCGCGACGACGCGGCCGTCGTCGAGTGCGGCGAGGCGCTCCACACCGGCGCCGGCCTGCTCGACCAGGGGCGCGCGGATGAACACCGCGTGGACCGCCGGCTCGCCCAGCGCCGGGATGTCCAGGTCCACCTCGAAGGAGTCGACCTGGCTGCCGAAGGCGTTTCGGCGCACCGTCACGTCGAGGCCGCCGAACGTCTGCTGGCCCTCGATGCCGTCGGTGATGCGGTCGGCGAGGAGGATGAGGCCGGCGCACGTCCCGTACACCGGCATCCCCGCGGTGATCGCCGCCCGCAGGGGCTCGCGCATGCCGAAGGCGCGGGAGAGCTTGTCGATGACACTCGACTCGCCGCCGGGGAGCACCAGCCCGTCCACCCCGGCGAGTTCCTCGGGGCGGCGGACCTTCGTCACATCGGCGCCGAGGTCCGTGAGCACGCGCACGTGCTCACGGACGTCGCCTTGGAGTGCGAGGACGCCGACGCGCGGCGTCGTCACCAGCCGCGCTCAGCGAGCCGGTGCGGCGCGGGAAGGTCGGCGACGTTGATGCCGACCATGGCCTCGCCGAGCCCGCGCGACACGTCCGCGATCACCTGGGGGTCGTCGTAGAACGTGGTCGCCTTGACGATGGCCGCGGCACGCTGTGCGGGGTTGCCCGACTTGAAGATGCCCGAGCCGACGAACACGCCGTCGGCGCCCATCTGCATCATCATCGCGGCGTCCGCAGGAGTGGCGACGCCACCCGCCACGAAGAGAACGACCGGGAGCTTGCCGGTCTCGGCGATCTCGGCGACGAGGTCGTACGGGGCCTGCAGCTCCTTGGCCGCGACGTACAGCTCGTCCTTGGTCATCGAGCGCAGCACATTGATCTCGCTCGTGATCTTGCGGATGTGCTTGGTGGCCTCCGACACGTCGCCGGTGCCCGCCTCCCCCTTCGAGCGGATCATGGCGGCGCCCTCGTTGATGCGGCGGAGCGCCTCGCCGAGGTTGGTGGCGCCGCAGACGAACGGCACGGTGAAGTTCCACTTGTCGATGTGGTTCACGTAGTCGGCGGGCGAGAGCACCTCCGACTCGTCGATGTAGTCGACACCGAGCTCCTGCAGCACCTGGGCCTCGACGAAGTGGCCGATGCGCGCCTTCGCCATGACCGGGATCGAGACGGCCTCGATGATGCCGTCGATCATGTCGGGGTCGCTCATGCGCGAGACGCCGCCCTGCGCACGGATGTCGGCGGGCACGCGCTCGAGGGCCATGACGGCGACGGCGCCGGCGTCCTCGGCGATCTTCGCCTGGTCGGGGGTGACGACGTCCATGATGACGCCGCCCTTGAGCATCTCGGCGAGGCCGCGCTTGACGCGGTCGGTTCCCGTGTCGGCAGTGGTCACGAGGTTTCCCTTCGATCGGAGCGCGGGACGCGCAACGGGTGAGGACAATGCGGGTATTGGCCTAGGCCAAAAGATAGCATGGGCTGGGCCGTACACTCGACGGGGCGGGACGTCATCGGAAGGGCGGGTATGGATCTCGACATCAGCGGGCGATCCGCCTCCGAGATCGCCGACAGCCTGCGGGCGCGCATCGAGCGCGGCGATCTGCAGCCGGGCGACCTTCTGCCGCCCGTGCGCGTGCTCGCCGACGAGCTCGGGGTGAACCGCAACACCGTGGTCGCCGCGTATCGCCAGCTCACCCAGGCGGGCGTGATCGTCACGCGAGGCCGCGGGGGCACGCGCGTGGCCGACCCTTCCCCCGTCGCCCAGGAGGGGTTCGCCGCGGGGAGCGTGCTGCGCGACGTCGGCACCGGCAATCCCGATCCCGAGCTCATCCCCGACCTCTCCGGCGCCCTCGCGGCGATGGCCGGGCGGCCGGTCCTGTACGGCGAACCGGTCATCGATCCCGGTCTGGAGCGCTGGGCGCTGGACTGGATGCGCGACGATCTCACACCCGCCGCCGACCTGCGCCTCACGATCACCAGCGGTGCCGCGGATGCCGTCGAGCGGCTGCTCGCACAGGCGCTCACGCGGGACGACGCCGTCGCGCTCGAGGATCCGTGCTTCCTCACCAGCATCCACACCGTTCGGATCGGCGGCTACCGCGCCGTCCCCGTGCCCGTCGACGACGAGGGCATGACGGTCGCGGGACTGCGTGCGGCACTCGAGCAGGGTGTGCGTGCGGTGGTCCACACACCGCGTGCCCAGAATCCGACGGGCGCCAGTCTGTCCGCGCGCCGCGCAGAAGAGCTGCGCACCGTGCTCCGCGACCACCCGTACGTGCTCGTGATCGAGGACGACCACTTCTCGCTCCTCTCGCGGCAGCCGTTCCACTCGCTCATCGCGGCCGGCCACCGCCGGTGGGCGCTCGTGCGATCGGTGTCGAAGTTCCTCGGACCCGACATGTGCCTGGCGGTGACGGCATCCGATCCCGAGACCGCTGAACGACTCGCGATGCGCCTGACCCCCGGCACGACGTGGGTGAGTCACCTGCTGCAACGGCTCACGCTCGCGTTGGTGACGGATGCCGCGACCATGGCCGCGATCGAGGGCGCGGGTGCGCACTACGCCGCGCGCAACGCCGCGTTCGTCGAGCGGCTCTCGACAGAGGGCGTGCCGGCGGACGCGGGTGACGGGCTGAACCTGTGGATCCCCCTGCCCGTGCCCGCCCGCGCGGTGTCGGAGCAGCTCATGCGCCGCGGCTGGCTGGCGCGCGCCGGCGACGACTTCGTCCTCGGTGAGAGCGGGCCGTCTCGCCGTCTCCGCCTCACGGTGCATGATCTCGACGACGTCGACGCCGAGCGGCTCGCCGTCGACGTGGCCGCGGCCGTGCGTGCCGCCGGTGGACGGCTCGTCACGCGCGAAGTGGCATGATCGAGCGGTGAAGATCCTCTCGATCCAGTCCGCAGTCGCCTACGGCCACGTCGGCAACTCCGCCGCCGTCTTCCCGCTGCAGCGCATCGGCGTCGAGGTCATGCCGGTGTACACGGTCAACTTCTCGAATCACACCGGCTATGGCGCGTGGCGCGGCCCGATGATCAGTCCCGATGACGTGCGCGACGTCGTCCTCGGCATCGAGGACCGGGGCGTCTTCCCCCAGATCGACGTGGTGCTGTCGGGATACCAGGGCGGCGAGGGCATCGCCGACGTCATCCTCGACACCGTCGCGCGGGTCAAGCAGGCCAATCCCGCCGCGATCTATGCGTGCGACCCGGTCATGGGCAACGCGAAGTCGGGCTGCTTCGTGGCCCCCGCGATCCCGGTGCTGCTGCGTGATCGCGTCGTGCCCGCCGCCGACATCATCACCCCCAACCAGTTCGAACTCGGCTTCCTCACCGAGACCGACCCGTCCGACCTCGACTCCACCCTCGCCTCGGCCGATGCCGCGCGCGCGATGGGGCCGAGCACGGTGCTGGTCACGAGCGTCGAGCGTCCGGACCGCCCCGAGGGCACGATCGAGATGCTCGCCGTGACCGACGACGGCGCGTGGATCGTGCAGACCCCGCACATCCCGATGAAGGCCAACGGCTCGGGCGACGTCACGGCGGCGCTGTTCACCGCGCACTACCGCCGCACCCGCGACGCGGCCGACGCGCTCGCCCGCACGACGTCGAGCGTCTACGACCTGCTCGAGCGCACCCACGCCTCGGGTGAGCGCGAGCTGCAGCTCGTCGAGTCGCAGGACGCCTACGCGAACCCGCGTCTGCAGTTCGAGGTCACGCAGGTCCGCTGAGCGCGTGGACGGATGCTGCGGGTCGCCGCATCCGTCCTCCTGGCCTCACGCGTGCCAGGCGTCCCACACCGCGCGGCGCACGTCGCCGAGCAGCTGCGGCAATGCCTTCGTCTTCGCGATGATGGGGAAGAAGTTCGCGTCGGACGCCCACCGCGGGACGATGTGCTGGTGCAGGTGCTCGTCCACGCCGGCCCCGGCCACATGGCCCTGGTTCATGCCGATGTTGAACCCATCGCAGCGCGAGATCTGACGAAGCACGCGCATGCCCTGCTGCGTCAGCGTTCCGATCTCGGCGACCTCTTCGTCGGTCGCCTGGTCGTACGTCGCGATGTGGCGGTACGGGCACACGAGGAGGTGTCCCGAGTTGTACGGGAAGAGGTTGAGGAGCGCATAGGCGGTGTGGCCGCGGAAGACGATGAGGCCGTCCTCGTCCGACCTGCGGGGCGCCTCGCAGAACGGGCAATCGTGGCGCAGCACCTCGGGGCCGGCCTGGATGTACGCCATCCGGTGCGGTGTCCAGAGGCGCTGGAACTCGTCGGGGACCCCGGCGAGCGTCGCGGCGTCGACGAGCGCCGGGTCTGCGGCATCCGTTCCCGGCACCGCCGACCCGGCCTCGTCGACGGAGCTCACGCGAAGTCCTCCGCCGTGTTGACGAGCGCGTGCGATGCGATCGCCTCGCGGACGCGGCGGACGGCGTCGGCGATCGGCACGCCGTTCTCCTGCGAGCCGTCGCGGAAGCGGAACGACACGGTGCCGCCCGCCTGGTCCTGCGCGCCCGCGATGAGCTGGAGCGGCACCTTCTGCGTGGTGTGCGTGCGGATCTTCTTCTGCATGCGGTCGTCGGAGTGGTCGAGCTCGGCGCGGACGCCCTCGGCCTTCAGCTGGTCGATGACCTCGCCGAGGTAATCCGCGAAGTCCTCCGCGACGGGGATGCCGACGACCTGGACGGGCGACAGCCACACCGGGAACGCGCCCGCGTAGTGCTCGAGCAGGATCGCGAAGAACCGCTCGATCGAGCCGAAGAGCGCACGGTGGATCATGATCGGCCGCTTCTTCTGGCCGTCGCGGTCCGTGTACTCCAGCTCGAAGCGCTCGGGCAGGTTCGGGTCGACCTGCACGGTCGACAGCTGCCACGTGCGTCCGATGGCGTCGCGGGTCTTCAGGTCGATCTTGGGACCGTAGAAGGCGGCCTCGCCGGGCACCTCAGTGAGCTTCAGGCCGCTCGCGACCGCGACGTTGCGGAGGGCATTGGTGGAGTAGTCCCAGAACTCGTCCGAGCCGATCCACTTGTCCTTCTCGTCGTCGCGCATCGACAGCTCGAGCTCGAAATCGTCGAGACCGAAGTCGCGGAGCATCGAGATGACGAACTCGAGGACGCGGGTCGCCTCCTCCTCCAGCTGCTCGGGGGTGACGAACAGGTGCGAGTCGTCCTGCGTGAAGCCGCGCACGCGGGTGAGGCCGTGCAGGGCGCCCGACAGCTCGTTGCGGTAGACCGTGCCGTTCTCGGCGAGGCGCATCGGCAGGTCGCGGTAGCTGCGCGCGCGCTCCTTGTAGATGAGGATGTGCATCGGGCAGTTCATCGGCTTCAGGTAGTAGTCCTGGCCGTGCTTCGTGATCTCGCCGCGCTCGTCGCGCTCCTCGTCCATCACGATGGGCGGGAACATCCCCTCCTTGTACGTGACGAGGTGGTTCGAGGTGAGGAACAGGTCCTCCTTCGAGATGTGCGGGGTGTACACGTAGGTGTAGCCGCCCGCGATGTGGCGACGGCGCGCGTGCTGCTCCATCTCGCCGCGCACGACGCCGCCGCGCGGATGCCACACCGACAGGCCGGAGCCGATCTCGTCGGGGAACGAGAACAGGTCGAGGTCTTTGCCGAGCTTGCGGTGGTCGCGCTTGGCGGCCTCCTCGAGGCGGCTCTGGTAGGCGCGCAGCTCGTCCTTGGTCGGCCACGCGGTGCCGTAGATGCGCTGGAGCTGGGGGTTCTTCTCGCTCCCGCGCCAGTAGGCGCCGGCGATGCGCTGCAGCGCCCAGCCGTTGCCGATCATGCGGGTGTTCGGCAGGTGCGGCCCGCGGCACAGGTCTTTCCAGACCGTCTGGCCGTCGCGGTCGACGTTGTCGTAGATCGTGAGCTCGCCGGCGCCCACCTCGACCGAGGCGCCCTCGGTTTTCTCGGCTCCCCCGCCCTTCAGACCGATCAGCTCGAGCTTGAACGGCTCGTCCACGAGCTCGACGCGCGCCTCCTCGTCGCTGACGACGCGGCGGACGAAGCGCTGGCCCTCGCGGATGATGCGCGCCATCTCCTTGTCGATGGCCTTGAGGTCCTCGGGGGTGAAGGGGTGCTCCACGCCGAAGTCGTAGTAGAAGCCGTCGGTGATGGGCGGGCCGATGCCGAGGTTGGCCTGCGGGTTGATGCGCTGGACGGCCTGGGCGAGGACGTGCGCCGTCGAATGGCGCAGGATCGCGAGGCCGTCGGGGCTGTCGATGGTGACGGGCTCGACGGCATCCGTCTCCTCCACCACCGTCGCGAGGTCTTTCAGCTCGCCGTTCACGCGCAGCGCGACCACGGAGCGGTCGGGGAACAGGGCGAAGCCGTCGGCGGGATAGGGCACAGCGTCAGTCACGGAAACTCTCCTGGGAATGGCTCGGATTCAAGGCTACTCAGCTTCGGGCGCACGACGCGCCCTGCCCGCTCAGGCGCCGAGCGTTCGCGTGTCGGTCGTGTGTGCCGTTGCGGCGGTCGACCAGACGAGTTCCACGCGACGAGTCTAGCCAGTGGTTCTCGCGGGCCGGGTATCAGGGGTGCCCGACGCCGCTCCTGAAGATCGTGACGAGAGCGCGTGCCGGGCAATATGCTGACTCCGTCGTCGCCCGTGGGCCGGTCCCGCCTCGCCGCGACGATCTCCGTACGGCTGACGCTGGGGGGTCGAGATGAGCGAGCACGAAGCCGCATCGACGGCGACGGATGCCTCGGAGGAGCGCGTTCGACGGCCGCTGCGCTGCGGCGAGCCGACGATCTACGAGTTCGACACCGAAGACGCCGTGCTGCTGAGGCTCACGCGCTTCGAGGGCGGTCGCAAGGGGCCGGTCATCCTGTCCCCCGGGTTCGGCACGTCGGCGTTCGCGTACACGATCGACACGACCGACACGAACTTCCCGGAGTACCTGTACGAGCGCGGCTACGACGTGTGGGTGCTCGACTACCGTGCGAGCCCCGCGCTGCCTTCCGGAGGCACGCAGTTCACGCTCGACGACATCGCCGCCTACGACTACCCCGCCGCGGTCGCGAAGGTGCGTGAAGTGTCGGGGGCGGACTCGGTGCAGATCGTGGCGCACTGCGTCGGATCGCTCACGATGCTGATGGCGCTCGGGCTGGGCCTGGAGGGGGTGCGCTCCGCGGTGGCGTCGCAGGTCACCCTGCACCCGCGGGGAGGCACGCTCAACGAGCTGCGCGCGGGGATCTACGCCGGGAACATCCTGCAGGCGCTGGGCTTCGACACGCTCACCACCGAGTTCGACGACGACCCGTCGTGGGGCGAGACGCTGTACGACAAGGCGCTCGCCGTCTACCCCGCCGGCGATGAGCCCTGCGACCGCCCGTTCTGCCGGCGCGTGATGTTCATGTACGGCGAGGTGTACGACCACGCGCAGCTGAACGACGCGACGCACGACCACCTCGAGGAGGCGTTCGGCGTGGCGAACATGACCACGCTGCGCCACATCACCAGGATCCTCCGCGCGGACCACGCCGTGAGCGCCGACGGCGACCACGACTACCTCGACGACGTGTCGGGCCTCCGCGTGCCGATCGCGTTCCTCCATGGGGCCGACAACCGCCTGTTCCTCCCCGAAGGCAGCGAGATCACCTACGACGTGCTGCGTGAGCGCAACGGCGACGAGCTCTACACGCGGGACGTGATCCCCGGGTACGCCCACATGGACTGCTTCATCGGGAAGGATGCCGCGCGCGACGTCTATCCCGTGATCACCGGCCGGCTCGACCGGCACAACTGACACGAGAACGAGGAGAGCGCCATGACATCGATCGACCCGTCCCCGGCCGAGGCCACGGCTTCCGCGACCCACCCGGCGCTCGCCGACCTCGCCGCATACCCGTTCCTCTCCGCGCTGACCGAACGGCGCACGAGGCGCATCCCGAGGGGCTTCTCGGTCAACGCCGGCCCACTCAGCCACGAGAGCCACAACGCTCCCGCGCCGCTGAGCAAGCTCGAGGAGGCGATCCTCATCACGTGCGTGACGGGGATCACCGGCATCACGACCCACGACGGCCCACTCGTCGAGAACAACGGGCTCGACGAGCTGGGCACGCCGTTCCTGAACATCATGGCCCGCACCGGCAGCAGCGCCGACAACGCGCAGGCCACGCACTTCTTCATGATCAACGACGACGGCATCTTCCTGCTCCGCGCGCCCCGCGGCGAGCGCGCCCTCGAGCTCCTCAAGGATCTGCCGCCGAGGTGGGGCGACTGGAGCGAAGCCGACTGGATCGGCGCGGCCGATGAGTGCCTGGTCCGCGTGTCGGACCGCCGACTGGACTTCCCGCGCGAGTGGCCTTACTACCTCGGCTGGAACAACCAGGCGTCCAACGCCCCCGGGACGACGATCTTCTTCCCGGTCGTCGACTGCACGTGGCAGTACATCAACGCGATCATCATCCTGCTCACCGAGCCCGGAGGCATGCGTCCGCTGTTCCTCGACGACTGGCGCACCTTCCACCCGAAGAACGCAGTGGAATGGATCGCCAAGATCGGCAGCGGCCTCGGGATCGGCCCCAAGATCCCCTACCACCCGATCGGCGGGCTGGACCGCGTGCGCAGCGGCTACGTCAACAAGGCGAGTCAGGCACCCCTCGGCTTCGGCGGAGCGCTGCGCACCGACTACGAGTCCTTCTTCTACTTCCAGAACCTGATGCTGCTGGGCCAGTCGATGGGGCTGGGCGGGTGGATCCACGGCTCCGTGTTCCCGCCGTACATCTGGCAGCAGGACGACGCCAAAGGGTGGCACGGGCTCGGGTTCCGGCTCGAGGAGCCGAAGAAGCACCACAAGTGGCCACCGGTGCCGGCGTCTCAGGCCAACCCGGTCGGGATCGACGGCATCCTCGAAGGCCTCACTCCCCCGTACGTGTCGTCGATGGACGAGGCCGTCGACCGCGTGGTCGAGTCCAAGTACAGCGCCACCGGGCCGGCGTACGGCAACGAGAAGGTCTTCTCGAGCCCCTACCGCAACTCCGACGACGCGCGCGCGTTCCTCGAGAAGGGGACGCGGTTCGGGCCCGACGAGATCGCGTACACGAAGGAGATCTGCAACTACATCTGGGACACCTACGGACGCTTCCCCGCGCACGTGGACGCCTTCTACACGCCCGGCATGTGGCTGCAGTTCTCGCATCTCGAGATGGAGTACTACGACCGCTTCTTCGACCCGCGACAGTACACCCGCCAGGCGGCCCACGACGGTCTCTGGCACCGCTGAGACGGGGAGCGGATGCCGGGCTGTCGGCATCCGCTCTGCCGTCATCCGTTCGCCGCGAAGAACGCCGCGACGGCGGCGGCTTCGTTGCTCACGTACTGGTAGCCCTCGTAGCGTCCGGTGGACGGATAGGCGAGCACTCCGAGCGAGCGCGGTGTGAGCGACGAGAACTCCTCGACGATCGCCATGTCGCCCCAGGGGTCACCGGTTCCCTGCACGTACTGGACGACGGTGGCCCCGAGGAGAGGGGCGACGTCCGCGGGGTTGTGACGGCTCGGAAGGGGCGCTCGGAGCAGGACGTAGAGGAGATCCGTGCTGCGCGCCGCCGCGGGGCCCAGCGGGCCGAGCACCTCTCGGGCGAAGTTGCGGTTGAACACGGGCAGGCGCGTGGGCTGGACCGCGAGCAGCGCTTTCACCGGCGGGCTGTCCGGGATCGCGTACATCACCGTGTTCGCGCCCGCCGACGTGCCGAGCGCACTGATGCGGTCGGGGTCGACGTCCTTCCGTGCTCGCAGGTAGGCCACGGCGCCCTGGAAGTCGCGGGCCTCCCACCGGCCCATCGTGAGGGGCGGGCGCTTGCCGCTTGCGCCATGGTTCGAGAGGTCGAGCAGCAGCACATGGAACCCGGCGTCGTGAAGTGCCTTCGTGGCCGGCAGGAAGTCCACGTCACGGTCGACGAACGGCACGCGGCCGGCAGTGTTGCCCGCGCGGTTCCAGAGCCAGCCGGGCACGACGACCACCGCGGGGCCGCGCTCGGCGCCGGAGGGCACGCACCAGGCTTTCAGCTCGACACCGTCGGTGGCGGCGAAGCCGACGTCCTCGAAAGCGAGGCCGTGCTCGGCGGGAGTCCGGGTGATCGGCTGCCGGTCGCCGTAGACCATGAGCTTCGTCAGGCGGAACAGCTTCCGGATGCCGCGCTCCCCGGTCATCGGCACGGCATCGCCGTCAGAGCGCGACCGGGACATGCTGACGGAACTCCACCCGCAGGCCGCTCGCGGGCAGCGGGAAAAGCTCGTTCGTGAGGCTGAGGTCCTGTTCGGGGATCGACCACTCGGCCCTGCGCAGCAGCAGCGTCAGGTACATTTTGACCGCGACCGTCACGATGTTCTCGCCCGGGCATCGGTGGTGAGTGCTCTGGCCGTCGCCGTGCGGGACGTAGCTTCCCGGAGGGAGTGCCGCCTCGTGCTTCGCCTCGAAGCGATCAGGGTCGAAGCGATCCGGATCGGGGAAGACGTCGGGGTTGCGCATGTTGATGTGGATGCCGCCCATCGCCCCCCAGCCCTTGGGGATGCGGTAGCCGCCCACCTCCATGTCGGCCTGGACGCGGCCGAAGAAGGTCGCAGAGTTCATCGCGAAATACCGGCGCACCTCTTTCGAGATCTGCTCGAGGTACTCCATCTGCTCGATCTGCTCCATCGTGACGGGGCCTTCGGGCGACACGGCGAGGACCTCGGCGCGGGCGCGCTCCATGATGTCGGGGTGCTGGCCGACGATCATCGTGGTGAGGGTGAGCGGCACGAAGTAGCCGCCCTGCCCCGCGAAGATGAGGTGACGGATGTCGCCGCGCAGCGCGTCGACCGGGACGTCGGCGTCGTTCGCCGCGGCGATCATCCGCGACACGATGTCGTCGTAGCCGCCCTGCTGGTGCGTGGCGAGCGCCTCGCCGACGATCTCGTCCATGCGCTTGCGGCCGGCGATCGCCTTGCCGTACTTGGTGCCGGGGATCGGCACGGGCAGCGTCATGAACGCGTCGCGCATGTTCGCAAGGTGCCGATCGAGCTCGGCCGCGTGCTCCTCACTGCGGTCGCCGGTGTAGAGCGCGCCGGTGAGGCGGGCTGCGAAGCGCTGCAGATCGGCGCGCAGGTCGTGAGCGGTGCCGCGGGCGAGCCACGGGTCGATCGAGCGTTCGAGCAGCTCCTGCATCGTCGGCAGATACGACGCGATCGCCGATCGGAAGCCGACCGCTCGCAGCATGACCGCCTTGCGCGTGTGATGCTCCACGCCGTCGATCAGCGCGAGCGAGCTCATGAAGATCTGCTCCGCCGAGATCGGGTCGGCGTCGCCGCGCACGATGCGCTCGTCGATCGCGAAGGTGTGGAACGCCTCGTGACCGGAGAAGACCACGAAGCTGTTGCCGAACAGCCGCGTCTTGAAGATCGGGCCGTACTTGTCGAGGCGTTCCTTGTAGAACTCGTGGTTGTTGCGGAGGATCGACAGGGTCTCGCCCAGCCAGGGCAGCCCGAATCGTCCGGGCGGGAGCGGCTTCTGGTTCGTCTTCGATTTCGCCATCGTCACTTCGTCGTCTTCTTCTTGGGAAGCAGCTTCATCGTCCATCCGAACCAGCGCGACGAGCGGAAGACCCAGTTGATCATCTGCTGGTTCCACTCGTGAAGCCAGTACTCCTTGATCCGGTGGTTCTCGTCGAGGATGAAGATGCCCGTGGCGCGGCCGTGGAGCGTCTTGATCGGCATCCGGATCTCGTATTTCAGGATGACGGTCGTGAAGGTCTCGCCCGCGGTGATGTCCAGGACCTCGCCCACGAACATCCCGTCCTTGATGAACTGGGTGAGCCGGGTGTACAGACCGACGATGTCGTCGGTCGTCGTGTAGTCGCCCGACATGTGGTTCTGGCCCGGGTAGTGGATGACCGCATCGGGGGCGAGCAGGTCGCGGAAGGCGACCATGTCCGCGGCCATGAGCACGTCCCAGTAGGTGCGGATCAGGTTGAACCGCGCTTCGCGGTCCGTCTCGGTGATCGTCATGACGCTCCCTCCCTATCCCGCGGCGCTCGCCGCGGCCGATGCTGTGCTGGTGGCGTCTGCGGTCGCGGGGCCGACGACGTTCCACGGGGCGAATGCGTTCTTCACGCCCTCGAGCGACGGCGCGAGCTGCGGGTAGTGGCGAAGGAGCACCGAGGCCATCGTGTTGTCGGCGACCCACTGCATGCCGGTCTTCGTGTAGTACTCCTCGGTGTAGCAGTCGGTGATGAACCGGTCGCTCTTGAGCCGGCGGCTGGCCATGAGGATGAACACGCGGAACGCGGTGTCGCTGAAGCCGAATCCCGGCGGAGGCGTCTCGGCGTGCATGCCCACCTGCAGATCGACCTTCTCGACGTCGCCGTACATGTCCTCGAGTTCCCGAGCCCACGTCGGGTTGTCGGTGAGCTCATCGAACGTCGCGGCGGGCTTCAGGTGCAGCTGGCGGCGGAACTCGTTGTACCGCGGGACGCCGCGTTCGCGATCGCGCATGACGTCGAGGGCGGCGAGGTCGAGGCGCAGCCCGTCGGGCAGCGTGATGTCCTGCATCCAGCGCGGGAAGTTGTGCAGCTGGACGGCCCCCGGATGCTGCACCCCGAAGGAGTACCAGAGGTCCTGGACCTTCGCGCCCGAGGTGAGCACGCGGTGGGCGTTGAGCAGGATGATCTCCTGGAACTCCATGCTGTCCACCAGCGAGCCGTCGTCGAGCGAGTGGACCTCGAGGGTGTCGGGCAGAAGCGGGTGGAGACGGTACACCGCCGCGAACTCCTCGGTCAGCTGATACGGCGAACCGTGGTGGTCGAACCCGGATCCCGGGATGCCGCTGATGACGTCGCTCTTGCTCAGGCGGCCGAACATGCGGTGGAGCTTCTCCTCCGCGAGCCCCCACCAATTCGCGCGCATGGCGACCTTGAGCACGGGGTGCGCGATGATCGCGGGCGTCCACTCCACCGTGTGGATCTTGGCGAGGAGCGCTGAGACCACCAGCTGCGCGGTGCCGAAGAGTTCGTCCTCGGTCATGCCCGGGTAGTCCTTCTTCAGCCGATCGCAGATCGCGTTGTGCTCCAGGGTGAACAGCGTGTGCAGGAGCCCGAGGCCCACCCACCAGTTCTCGCTGAATCCGGTGAGCGCAACTCCGGTGGCGGGGTCGAGCGGCAGATTCCCGTCCTTGAGGACGAGCTTTCCGTCCACGTGGCTGCGCACCTGCTCGCGCCGCTCGGGAGTGCTGCCGTAGATCGACGAGGCGTCCCACCAGTGCGAGTTGTTGTTGATGAACGTCGGAGGCAGGTCGCGGTCGGCGTCCGTGCGGGTGTCGTCCGCCTTCGTGCGCGGGATGCGCATCGGCTGCTCGAACCAGTCGTCGCCGTCGGCGAGGTCGATCTCGATGACGTCGGCCGGTTCCCTGCCGTGCGCGAACCAGTCGTGCGTCTGGAACTGGATCCATGCGGCGGCGAGGAGGTTGATCGAGGTCGCCGGGGTGAACGTCTCGCGACGCATCAGCTTCCGGCTCACCTCCCGCGGGTTCGGCGTCATGAGCTCGTCGCCCTCGGCGGGCCAGGCGTGCGCCAGCGGCACGTTGCGTGCGAACCGCGTGCCCGTCTTGCCCATGTCGGGATCGCTCAGATCGTTGAACGAGCCGTCGGCGGTGCGGAATCGCCGTCGCTCCTCGCCGGCCGTCGCCGGCGTGACGCCCGGTGCACGGCCGGCGCCGCCCGGCGTGCAGGTGTCGACGAGGTTGTCCTCCCGCAGCTCGTCGCGCAGCGCGATCAGGTTGAGCAGGCCCAGAAGGAAGGGAAGCCGATACCACGGCCTCGTGCGATTGATCCTTGCGTAGAAGCGTCTGAGCACCTTGGGTCTCCTCGTAGCCGGTGGTGAACGCGGGAGGGCAGGTCCGTGGATCTGCCCGAATCATAGTGAAGAGAGCACGCACCGGCCATCCTTCGTACATGCGCCGCCCAGATGTTTGGGAAGTCCGGTTCCGCACCGCGACTCGGGGGTGAGGCATCCGTTGCGGCGCCGCCGTGGGGATCACTAGTTTGAGTGCCGAGAGGGTGGTTCCGGGGCGACGTATCTTCTGCGGCGCGCGGGACTCCTCCGGTGTACGACCGTCTCCACCGAGTGTGTCGCCGAGCCCCGCAGAGAGGGAGTCGATGATCCGTACGCAAGACGAGAACGACCAGTGGCACGCCGAGCTCCGTGCGGAGGTGGACTGACATGCCCGCGGCCGAACACGTCGACGCGGTGGTGGTGGGCTCCGGATTCGGGGCATCGGTCAGCGCCTACCGACTGGCCGAAGCGGGCCGCTCCGTCGTGCTGCTCGAACGGGGACGCGCCTATCCGCCGGGGAGCTTCGCGCGCAATCCGTACGAGATGAGCCGGGCGTTCTGGGAGCCGAAGGACGAACTGCTCGGCCTCTTCGATGTGCGGTCCTTCCGCAAGCTCGAGGGCATCGTGTCAGCCGGCCTCGGCGGCGGGTCCCTCATCTACGCCAACGTGCTCCTGCGCAAGGACGAGCGCTGGTTCGTCCACGATTCACCGCTTCCCGGCGGCGGGTACGAGCACTGGCCGATCGGCCGCAACGACCTCGACCGGCACTACGACGCCGTCGAGGCGATGATGACGCCGGTGCCCAACCCGTATCCCGATCTCCCCAAGGCGCGGGCGCTGCGCGACGCCGCCGCGACCCTGGGGCTGCAGGCGTTCTCTCCCCCGCTCGCCGTGTCGTTCTCGTCGCGGCCCGGAGCCGAGGCGATCCCGAAGCAGGTGATCGATGTCCCCTCGTACGGCAACCTGCACAACGCGACGCGATTGACGTGCCGGCTGTGCGGCGAGTGCGACATCGGCTGCAACGAAGGGTCGAAGAACACGCTCGACCACAACTACCTCTCCGCCGCGGCCGCGCACGGCGCGGAGCTGCGCACCCTGTGCGAGGTCTACGGCGTCACGCCGCGGGACGGCGGCGGGTACGAAGTGCGCTACGTGAGGTACGGCGAGCCCGACGCGAGCGGCCGTCACGAGCGCACGCATCTGCGCATCACATGCGACCAGCTGTTCCTCGGCGCGGGCACGTTCGGCACCACCGCGCTGCTGCTGCGCAACAGAGTGGCGCTGCCCGCCCTCGGACGCGCGCTGGGAACGCGCTTCAGCGGCAACGGCGACCTGCTCACCTTCTGCTTCGGCGCGCAGTCCACGACCGAGGCCGGGCACACGAGGATGATCGACCCGGCGTACGGGCCGGTCATCACGACCGCGATCCGCAAGCCGGATGGGCTGGACGAGGAAGGACAGGGCCGCGGGTACTACGTGCAGGAGGCCGGCTTCCCCGAGTTCACCAGCTGGCTGGTCGAGACGGCCCAGGTCACGGCGTCGATGCGCCGCGCTGCCGGCGTCGTCTCGCAGATGCTCGCGCATCGGCTGACGAACAAGAACGAGTCCACCATCTCCGCCGAGGTGGCCAAGCTCGTCGGTCAGGGGCGGCTGACCTCCAGCTCTCTCCCCCTGCTCGGCATGGGCCGCGATACCCCCGACGGACGCATCACCCTCGTCGACGGCGAGATCGACGTCGAGTGGACGACCGCGACCAGCAAGGCGTACTTCGATGCCATGCGTGAGACCATGCAGGGCATCACCGAGTCGCTCGGCGGCAAGTTCCGCGACAACCCGCTCTGGTGGACCAAACGCGTCGTGACCGTCCACCCGCTGGGCGGCACGCCGATGGGCCGCGCTCCCCAGGAGGGCGTCGTCGACAGCTGGGGCGAATCGTTCGGCCACGCCGGGCTGTTCGTCGTGGACGGCTCCGCCGTGCCCGGCCCCGTCGGACCCAACCCCTCGCTCACGATCGCCGCGATGGCCGACCGCGCTCTCGAGCACGCGCTCGAGAAGCCGAAGCCCCGGCGACGGCGCGCCGCGGCGGACTCGGCCCCCGTCCCCGTCGTCGATGCGCCCGCGGACCCGGTCGCCGGCCGCGGCATGGAGTTCACCGAGAAGATGAAAGGCCACCTGGCCCTGGGCGAGACCGATCCGCTCGCAGGCTGGGAGCTCGGACGCCAGCTCGCACAGCGATTCATGTTCCAGCTCACGATCACCGCACCGGATGTCGAGCGCTTCGCCGCCGGTGAGGATCACACCGCGATCGCCGAAGGGTACGTCGACTGCGACCTGCTCGGCGGGCGGCTGCCCGTGCAGCGCGGATGGGCCAACCTGTTCGTCACAGCAGACGCCGCCCTCACCCGCGAGATGCGCTACCGGCTCTGGTTCAGCGACCTGTCCGGCCAGCCGCTCACGATGTACGGCTTCAAGACGGTCCGCAACGACCGCGGGTTCGACATGTGGACCGACACCTCCACGCTGTACATCACCCTCATGCGCGGGCACGTCCCGCCGGGCGAGAACGGCGCGCAGGACGCTCCGGCGGACGTGATCGGCGCCGGCATCCTGCGCATCCTGCCGCTCGATTTCGCCCGTCAGCTGACGACCTTCCGCGGGTCGGGGTCGGGTCCGCTCGGTTCGATCGCACGCTTCGGGGCGTTCTTCGCGGGTTCGATGAAGGACGTGTACCTGCGCCCGGGACCGCCCGCACCGGGCACCGTTCCGGCTGCGGTCTCGTCGGCGCCGTCGCCGGAGGACGGATCGTGAGGGCGACAGCGCGTTTCCGGCATCACGACGAGGTGCACTTCATCGACGCGGGCGACGGTGCAGCGATCACCCTCATCAGGGTGCGCACCGACACCGAGCCCACGAAAGGGCCGGTGCTGCTGCTGCACGGCGTCGCGATGCGCGCCGAGTCGTTCCGCCCTCCGGTCGCCCGCACGCTCGTCGACGTGCTCCTCGACGACGGCTGGGACGTGTGGATGCTCAACTGGCGCGGCTCGACCGATCTCGACCCGCGGCCGTGGACGCTCGACGATGTCGCGCTGCACGACGTTCCCTCCGCGGTCCGCTACGTGCTCGCGCAGACGGGCGCATCGTCGCTGCGGGCGGTGGCACACTGCCAGGGATCGACCGCGCTCAGCATGGCGGCGGTCAGCGGGCTCGTACCCGAGGTCGACGTGATCGTGTCGAACGGCGTCTCGCTGCATCCGGTCATGCCGACCTTCGCGCGGGTGAAGCTGCATGCGCTGCGCCCCCTCGTTCAGCGGACGCAGTCGTACGTGGACGTCCCCTGGCGCGACGGACCCGAGGGTGCTCTTCCCCGGGTGACCCGCAACGCCGTGCGCCTGTGGCACGCCGAATGCGGCAACGCGAGCTGCAACATGGCGAGCTTCGCACTCGGATCGGGGCATCCGGCGCTGTGGCGGCACGCGAATCTGGATGCCGCGACGCACGACTGGGTCGCCACCGAATTCGGCCGCGTGCCCATGAGCTTCTACGCGCAGCTCGCGGCCTCCGATCGCGCGGGGCAGATCGTGCCGATCCGCGCCAAGGGCGGACTCCCCGTCACATTCACTGCCACGGCTCCCCGGACGCAAGCCCGTTTCGCGCTGTTCACGGGAGCGGACAATCGCGCCTTCCTTCCCGAGAGCCAGAGGAAGACCCACGCCTACCTCGAGCGGCATCAGCCTGGCCGGCACTCGCTCACCGTCCTCCGCGGATACGGCCACGCCGACGTCTTCCTGGGCGCGCGTGCGCACATCGACGTGTACCCGCGGGTCCTCGCCGAGCTGAACGCGTGATCCGTGCGGCCCGTCCGCGTAGCCTGAAGCCGTGCGGTGATCCGCCGTGAACGGCGAAACCCCCGCCGAGGCGGGGGTTTCAGGTGGTGCGCGATACTGGGATCGAACCAGTGACCTCTTCCGTGTCAGGGAAGCGCGCTACCGCTGCGCCAATCGCGCCCGTGAAGGGCTATTCAATTCGAGTGGAGGTGGCGACGGGATTCGAACCCGTGTAAACGGCTTTGCAGGCCGGTGCCTAGCCGCTCGGCCACGCCACCGCGTGTGGTTTGACCCCACGTGCCGTGACCTCCTCGTAAAGAGATCCCTGCACTCGAGCGGATGACGAGACTCGAACTCGCGACCCTCACCTTGGCAAGGTGATGCGCTACCAACTGCGCTACATCCGCATTTTGTTTCCGGCTTGTTCACCCGGGCACTTGAAAGACTCTAACCGATCCTGAGCGTCCTGCAAAACCGAGTGCACCCCGCGCGTGTCTCGCCGATGTGGTTCGAGGCAGGCTCCGCCATCCGGTAAGGTTGTTACTCGTCCCCCTCCGGGGAACGGGCGATTGGCGCAGTTGGTAGCGCGCTTCCTTCACACGGAAGAGGTCATCAGTTCGAGTCTGGTATCGCCCACCACCACAGAAGACCCGGTCACGAAAGTGATCGGGTCTTCTTGCGTCAGTTGCCGACGTCCCAGCCGTAGCGGCGATGGAGGGCGTCGGCCACACGCACGAACCGGTTCAGATCGAGAGCGGATGCCTCGCGCCGCATGCCGTCGCGATGCACGCTGTAGAGCTGCTCGATGTCGATCCACGACGGCCGGCCCTGCGCGTCCCAGTCCCCCGTGCCCAGCGCGAGGAAGTCCCGGTCGCCGTCGTGGGGCTTGCTGGTGAGGCGTACGGCGTAGACGCGGTCGGCGCTCTGGCGCGCGATCACGAGGAGCGGTCGGTCCTTTCCGCGGCCGTCGTTCTCGGCGTACGGCACCCAGGTCCAGATGACCTCGCCGGCATCCGGGTCGCCGTCGTGATCGGGGGCGTAGGCGATTCGCAGCGCTCCCCTGCCGGGAGGCGCGACCTCCACGGTCGCCGTCGGTCCGCTGCGGCCGCCCTCAGGCGCCGGCGCGGTCCTCGACGGCACCGTCGTCCTGCGGGGCCGGAAGATGGCGCTCAGGATGCCTCGCAGCCCGCTTCGCTGTGTCACATCGTCACCCTAGCCAACGCCCGGACACGGCGAGGGCGCCGTGGCGTTGCCACGGCGCCCTCGGATCCGGGGGATCCGTCAGGATCAGACGCGCTCGTCCAGGAGGTAGCCCTCCTCGCCGTGCACGACGGTGTCGACGCCGGCCAGCTCGTCCTCGTTCTTGACGCGGAAGCCGATCGTCTTCTCGATGATGAAGCCGATGACGAAGGCGACGATGAACGAGTAGAGCAGGACGCCGACGGCGGCGATCACCTGGACGATCAGCTGGTCGGGACCGCCACCGAGGAAGAGGCCGGTCTCGGTCGCGAAGAAGCCGAGGTAGATCGTTCCGAAGAGACCGCCGACCAGGTGGATGCCGACCACGTCGAGCGAGTCGTCGAAGCCGAGCTTGAACTTGAGCTCGATGGCCAGGGCGCAGATCGCGCCGACGAGCACGCCGAGCAGGAGCGCCCAGCCCGGGGTCAGGTTGGCACACGCGGGGGTGATCGCGACGAGACCGGCCACCGCACCCGAGGCTGCTCCCACCGACGTCGGCTTGCCGTCCTTGAACTTCTCGACGACGATCCAGCCGATGACGGCCGCGGCGGTCGCACCCAGGGTGTTGATCGTGATGAGGCCGACGTTGCCCATGTCCTCCGACAGCCACTCCGCGCCGCCGTTGAAGCCGAACCAGCCGAACCACAGCAACGCGGCGCCGAGGAGGGTCAGCGGCACGTTGTGGGGCTTGAGGATGCCCTTCTGGAAGCCGATGCGCTTGCCGAGAACCAGGGCGAGCGCGAGGGCCGCAGCACCCGCGTTGATGTGCACCGCGGTACCACCGGCGTAGTCGATGACGGCCACGCCGCTCTCCTCGCCGAACATGGTCGTGCCGAGGTTGTAGATCCAGCCGCCACCCCACACCCAGGCCGCGACCGGGAAGTAGACGAGAGTGGCGAACAGGCCCGCGAAGATCATCCACGCGCCGAACTTGGCGCGGTCGGCGATCGCGCCCGAGATCAGCGCGACAGTGATGATCGCGAAGGTCGCGCCGTAGGCGGTGCCGAGCAGGCCGACGTTCGCGCCCTCACCCGACGAGAGGCTCGAGAGCCCGAAATCGCTGAAGGGGTTGCCGGCGAAGCTCCAGGTGCCGTCGACGACGCTCATGTTGGCGCCGTAGAGGATCCAGAGCACGCCGACGAGGCCCAGCGCGCCGAAGCTCATCATCATCATGCTGACGACGGACTTGGCCTTGACGAGACCGCCGTAGAAGAACGCCACGCCGGGCGTCATAAGGAGGACTAGAGCGGTTGCGGTGACCGCCCAGGCGATGTTGCCGGGTGCGTCCATGGGGTGATACCTCGCATCGGGTCAGTGACATTTCCACGAGGCGTCACGGGTGTCCGCCTTGTGCTGACCACAGTTTTGCGAGGGCCGGTTTCACACGCCGTGCGTACCGTGTTTCGCGATCGTTACGTCGACCCCTGTGATGTAAACATCAGATTTCGGCGGGGCGAGAGCCAGCCGCGAAGAGGCTCCGGCTCGACCCTGTGCATCACGCGAGGGTCGACGCCACCAGGCGCGAGACGGCGCGGAGGTACTTCTTGCGATATCCCCCGGCGAGCATCTCGTCGGGGAAGACGAGGTCGAGCGACGAGCCCGTCGCGCGGATGGGCAGCTGGGCGTCGTAGACGCGGTCGATGAAGGCGACGAACCGCAGGGCCGCCGACTGATCCGTGAACGGCGCCACGTCGCGCAGTCCCACCAGCGACAGATCCTCGATCAGGCGGATGTACCGGGACGGGTGCACGTGCGCGAGGTGGGCGACGAGCGCGTCGAACCTGTCGTCCGACGCGAGGCCGGCCGCCGCGGCAGCTGCGATCGCCGCCTCGTACTGCGGCTCCTCGAGCACGACGGCGTGCCCGTCGACCGCGCGGTGACGGAAGTCGGTGCCGTCGATGCGGATCGTCTGGAAGCTCGACGCCATCGCGTGGATCTCGCGGAGGAAGTCCTGCGCGGCGAAGCGCCCCTCGCCGAGCGCATTGGGAGGCGTGTTGGATGTCGCGGCCAGCCGCGTCCCCGAGGCCACGAGCTCGGCCAGCAGACGTGTCATGACCATCGTGTCGCCCGGGTCGTCCAGTTCGAACTCGTCGATGCAGAGCAGGTCGGCGCCCCGGAAGAGCTCGACGGTGTTCTGGTAGCCGAGCGCGCCGACGAGCGCCGTGTACTCGATGAAGGATCCGAAGTACTTCCGGCGGGCGGGCATCGCGTGGTACACCGACGCGAGCAGGTGGGTCTTGCCGACGCCGAATCCGCCGTCGAGGTAGACGCCGGGCTTCAGCTCCGGGCGCTTCGCGCGCCGGAACAGGCCGCCCTTGACCGGCGCGGCGGCACCAGAGAAGGCCTGGAGCAGATCCTTCGCGTCCTGCTGCGACGGATAGGCGGGGTCGGCGCGGTACGTGTCGAAGGTCGCGTCGGCGAACTGGGGCGGCGGGATGAGCGCGGCGACCATCTCGGCGCCGGCGAGCTGCGGAGCGCGCTCCGCGAGGTGGACGACGCCGGTGCGTGTGGTGGAGACGGTCATGCGGATCCTGTGTCGGAGTCTTACGGAGGGGCTGTGCTGCCCCGCCCGGGAATCTAGGGTCGGAGGCGACGGTTCAACCCTAACCGTCAGCCGTGCGCGCCCGTCCTCGCTTGACGCGGGATGACGGCGGCCCGGGCCCATGCCCCGATCCAGGAGATGCCATGACCGTCGAGACCGACACGTCGTCCGAGAAGTTCGCCGAGTACTCCGCGCCGGGGCGCCTCGTGACGGGCGACTGGCTCCAGGAACACCTCGGCGAGGCGGGTCTGGTCGTGGTGGAATCCGACGAGGACGTGCTGCTGTACGAGACCGGGCACATCCCCGGCGCGGTCAAGGTGGACTGGCACACCGAGCTCAACGACCCTGTCGTGCGCGACTACGTCGACGGCGAGGGGTTCGCGGAACTCCTCAGCCGCAAGGGCATCTCGCGCGACGACACCGTCGTCATCTACGGCGACAAGAACAACTGGTGGGCCGCCTACGCGCTGTGGGTGTTCTCGCTGTTCGGACACCAGGACGTGCGCCTCCTGGACGGCGGACGCGACAAGTGGATCGCCGAGGGGCGGCCGATCACGACGGATGCCTCGACCCCCGCGCCGACCGACTACCCGGTCGTCGAGCGCGACGACTCCGTGCTGCGGGCCTACAAGGACGACGTGCTCGCGCACCTCGGCAACGGCCCGCTCATCGACGTCCGCTCCCCCGAGGAGTACGACGGCTCCCGCACCTCGGCGCCGGCGTACCCCGAGGAAGGTGCCCTGCGCGGCGGGCATATCCCGTCGGCGCAGAGCGTGCCGTGGGCGCGCGCGGTCGCCGACGACGGCGGCTTCAAGCCCCGCGCGGAGCTGGACGCGATCTACCGCGGTGAGGTCGGGCTCGAGGACGGCGACGCGATCGTCGCGTACTGCCGCATCGGCGAGCGGTCGAGCCACACGTGGTTCGTGCTGAAGCACCTCCTCGGCTTCGAGGACGTCCGCAACTACGACGGCTCGTGGACCGAGTGGGGCAGCGCCGTGCGCGTGCCGATCGTGGCGGGTGCTGAGCCGGGCGAAGCGCCCGCACGCTGAGCGGCAGCATCCACCCGTGGGAAAATGGTGGGGATGACCGACACCGCCCTGCCCGACCGACTCGCCGAGATCCGTGACGAGTTCCTCGAGCTGCCCGAGCCCGACCGACTGCAGCTGCTGCTGGAGTACTCCTACGAGCTGCCGCCGGTGCCTGAGGAGTACGAGGGTCACCCCGAGCTGTACGAGCGGGTGGTCGAGTGCCAGTCCCCGGTCTTCATCGTCGTCGACGTCGATGCCGACGGGACCGTCGCGATGCACGCGACCGCTCCGCCGGAGGCACCGACGACCCGCGGCTTCGCCAGCATCCTGGCGCAGGGTCTCACCGGCCTCACCGCCGCCGAGGTGCTCGCGGTGCCCGGCGACTTCCCCCAGACGCTGGGACTGACCCGAGTGGTGTCGCCGCTGCGCATCTCCGGCATGACGGGGATGCTCCTGCGCGCCCAGCGTCAGGTGCGCGCCCGGACGGCGGTCTGAACCGATGAGGGCTCGTCAGTCCGCGACGATCCCGTGGGCGGCGAGCCAGGTGCCGATGCCGGCGCTCCAGCGCTCCTGGTCGTAGTTCCAGAGCTTCGTGTGCCGCGCGACCTCGAACACCTGCATCTCGACCAGGTCCGGCCGGGCGGCGACGAGGTCGTGCGACGCGTCCGACGGCACGAATCCGTCGTCGTCGCTGTGGAGGATGAGGATCGGATGCCGCAGCTCGGCGGATCGCGCGACGACGTCGAGCTGATCGAGGCGGATGGCCGCGCCGGTGCGGGTCAGCGGCGACGCCCACTCGGCCTGCAGTGCCTCGATCGCGAGTCGGCTGACCGCGCCGGGGACGCGCTCCGCTTTGGCCTGGTAGTCGAGCACGACCCGCCAGTCGACGACCGGCGACTCGAGGATGAGGCCCGCGATGGCGTCGCCGTGCGCAGAATTGAGGGCGAGCTGCAGCGCGATCGCGCCGCCCATCGACCAGCCCATGACGACGATCCTGCGCGCACCGCGGCGTCGTGCGAATCCGACCGCCGCGTCGATGTCGCGCCACTCCGTGGCACCCAGCGCATACGTGCCGTTGCGGCTGCGGGGCGCCTCGCCGTCGTTGCGGTACGACACGACGAGGGATGTGATGCCGAGGCCGTGGAACACCGGCACCGCCCGCAGGCACTCGGCGCGCGTGGTGCCGCGCCCGTGCACCTGGATGACCCAGGTGTCGCCCTCGCCCGCCGGGAACAGCCACGCCGGGCACGGCCCCACCGTCGAGCCGATGAGCTCGGGGGTGAAAGGCAGGTGCAGCTGCTCGGGGTGGTCGTAATACCAGCCGCTGAACGCAGCCTCGGGAGCGAGGCTCGCGTCGGCGGCGACGTGCGTGAGCAGCTTGCGCTTGACGCTCGAGGCGTCCTCCGAGAGCACCGACCCGAGCTTGATGTAGTCGGACGTGCCGCTCGTGAAGAGGCCGTAGCGTCCGGGGAGCTCGGTGTCGGCCGTGCGCGACAGCGTGATCGTCTGCGCGGCCGTGTCGAGCGCCAGGATGCGTGTGTCGGCCTGTCGGCGCGCCGGCGTCACGACCTTTCGCGCCATCACGACGGAGCCCGCCGCGAGCGCTCCGAGCACGGCGGCCAGGGCCACGCTCAGCACGGTGAGCGCGGCCCTCACACCGGCGACGAGGGCGGGCGTCCTGCGCCTGCGGCGAGGAGCGAGAGCCTTCGGCCCTCCCGGGTAACTGCGTGCGCCGTCCCATGCGGCGCGCCTGGAGGCGACCATCGAGGCATCACTCTAGTCTGTCCGCGTGACTGAGCAGCGTCCCCCGGCGGCACCGGGCTCTTTCGAGCAGGCCGCCGAGGCGGTGCGGGCGATCTCCTTCCGTGACGATCTCACGGTCCGCGAGATCGCCGCGCCGCAGGGTCTCGCTCCGAACGCGTTCGCCATCGCGGGCGACGTCCGTCCTGAACCCGACGCCACCGACTCGCCGTACGGCACGGGCCGGCTGGTCCTCCTGCACGACCCGGAGGAGCCGGCGCCGTGGAACGGGCCGTGGCGCATCGTGTGCTTCGCCCAGGCTCCGCTCGAGCCCGAGATCGGGATCGACCCGCTGCTCGCTGACGTCGCGTGGACCTGGCTCACCGACGCGCTCGAATCACGACGAGCCGGCTTCCATTCGGCCTCCGGCACGGCGACGAAGACGCTCTCCAAAGGGTTCGGCACACTGGCCGCAGAGGGCGACGGGGCGCAGATAGAACTGCGCGCATCCTGGTCCCCGGAAGGCGCGATCGCCCCGCACGTGGAAGCATGGGCGGAGTTGGTTTGCATGCTGGCCGGGCTTCCGCCCGGCTCGGAAGGGATCGCGATGCTCGGTTCGCACAGGTCGCCACGTGGCTGAATACGCCGTGATCGACGAGGTCGCGCGCGTCGGAGAGGTCGCGCGGCGCCTGGCAGACGGGGAGGGTCCCGTCGCCGTCGACGTCGAGCGCGCGTCGGGTTTCCGCTACTCCCAGCGGGCGTACCTGGTGCAGGTGTACCGGCGCGGTGCGGGCGTGTTCCTCTTCGACCCCCCGCCGATCGGCGACTTCCGCGCCCTCGAGGACGCCATCGGCGGCGAGGAGTGGGTGCTGCACGCGGCGAGCCAGGACCTTCCGTCGCTGCGGGAGATCGGGCTCGAACCGGCTTCCATCTTCGACACCGAGCTCGCCGCCCGCCTTCTCGGTCATGAGCGCGTCGGCCTCGGCGCCGTCGTCGAGGACACGCTGGGCATCACGCTCGCGAAGGCCCACTCCGCTTCGGACTGGTCGACGCGTCCGCTGCCCCAGTCCTGGCTCGAGTACGCGGCGCTCGACGTGGAGCACCTCGTCGACGTGCGCGACAAGCTGGTCGCCGAGCTCGCGGAGCAGGGCAAGACCGAGTTCGCCGCGGAGGAGTTCCGCGCCGTGCTCGAGCGCGAGCCCAAGCCGCCGCGGGAGGAGCCGTGGCGCCGCCTGTCGGGCCTGCACACGGTGCGCGGCCGCAAGGCGCTGGCCGTGGCCCGCGAGCTGTGGACCGCCCGCGAGGAGTACGCGAGGCAGGAGGACGTCGCGCCCGGGCGCCTCGTCCCCGACCGCGCTCTGGTCGCCGCCGTCCTCGCGGATCCCCCGTCGAAGAGCGCCCTCGCCGCCGTCAAGGACTTCACGGGCCGTGCGAGCCGTTCGCAGCTGGATCGCTGGTGGGCGGCGATCGAGGCCGGCCGCGCCGTCACACAGCTGCCGCTGGAACGCGCCACCGGCGGCGACACGCTGCCACCGCCGCGGGCATGGGCCGATCGCAACCCCGAGGCCGATGCGCGTCTCAAGGCGGCACGTCCCGTCGTGGAGCAGCGGGCGGAGGAGCTCCACATGCCGACCGAGAACCTCCTCACGCCGGAGCTGTTGCGGCGCGTCGCCTGGACTCCCCCGCAGCCGCTGACGACGGCATCCATCGGCGAAGCCCTGGCCGCGCTGGGCGCGCGACCCTGGCAGATTGCGCAGACCTCACAGTTGATCGCCGATGCCTTTGTGGATTCCGTGCAAGCCGTGTCGGCGGCGTCGGAAACGGCTTCGTAGGTTTCCCCCACCCGATTCCGGCCGCTCCACGTGCCCTCCTAGGCTGGCGCCATCCCTACTTTTGGAGGCAGAGTGGCCGAGATCTCGGACGTCTTCTTCGTCGATGGAATGCGCACCCCCTTCGGGCGCGCCGGCGAGAAAGGCATGTACTGGAACACCCGCGCGGACGACCTCGCCGTCAAGGCGACGATCGGGCTCATGGAGCGCAACCCGGGCGTTCCCCGGGACCGCATCGACGATGTCGCCATCGCCGCGACCAGCCAGACCGGTGACCAGGGCCTGACCCTCGGCCGCAGTGTCGCGATCCTCGCCGGGCTTCCGCAGACCGTTCCGGGCTTCGCGATCGACCGCATGTGCGCGGGCGCCATGACCAGCGTCACGACGATGGCAGGCTCCATCGGCGTCGGGATGTACGACGTCGCCCTCGCCGGCGGCGTCGAGCACATGGGACACCACCCGATCGGCGGCAACGCCGATCCGAACCCGCGCTTCGTCGCCGAGAAGATGGTGGACCCGGGGGCGCTCAACATGGGCGTGACCGCCGAGCGCATCTTCGACCGGTTCCCGCACCTCACCAAGGAGCGCTCGGACCGCTACGGCATGCTGAGCCAGCAGAAGGCGCAGTCGGCCTACGACGCCGGCAAGATCCAGCCCGACCTCGTGTCCGTCGCCACCAAGGACGCCGACGGGTCCTGGGGGCTCGCCACCGAGGACGAGGGCCGCCGCCCGCAGACCACGATGGAAGACCTGGCCGGCCTGAAGACCCCGTTCCGCCCGCACGGCCGTGTGACGGCGGGCACGTCGTCGCCCCTCACCGATGGTGCGACGATGTCGCTGCTCGCCGGCGGCGGGGCCGTCAAGGAGCTGGGCCTCAGGCCGAAGATGAAGCTCGTGTCTTTCGCCTTCGCGGGCGTGCAGCCCGAGATCATGGGCATCGGCCCGATCCCGTCGACCGAGAAGGCCCTGAAGAAGGCCGGTCTCAAGATCGACGACATCGGCCTGTTCGAGCTGAACGAGGCGTTCGCCATCCAGGTGATCTCGCTGCTCGACCACTTCGGCATCGCCGACGACGACCCCCGCGTCAACCAGTGGGGCGGCGCCATCGCGCTCGGCCACCCGCTCGCGGCCTCCGGCGTGCGCCTGATGATCCAGCTCGCGGCCCAGTTCGCCGAGCGCCCCGACGTGCGCTACGGCCTGACCGCGATGTGCGTCGGCCTCGGCCAGGGCGGCTCGGTCATCTGGGAGAACCCGCACTTCGACGGCAAGAAGCGGAAGTAGGCACGAATGAGCAACTACGACGACATCGACTTCTCCCCCATCCTCGCCATGACCCAGGGCGAGGTGATCACGCAATCGCGGGTGCGTGACATCCGTCTGGCCTCGGGCAAGGTGCTGGCCCTCGTCACCCTCGACAACGGACGCGACCACACGCGCCCGAACACGCTGGGACCCGCCACGATGTTCCAGCTCGGCGAGACGCTCGACGCGCTGAAGGCGCGCGCGGCCGCCGGCGAGATCCAGGCCGTCGGGATCACCGGCAAGCAGTACATCCTCGCGGCCGGCGCCGACCTCAGCGACATCAGCAAGGTCGGCTCGAAGGACAACGCCCGCATGGTGGCGCAGCTCGGCCACAAGGTGTTCGGTCAGCTCTCCGAGCTGGGCGTGCCCACGTTCGCCTTCGTCAACGGGCTCGCGCTCGGCGGCGGTCTCGAGATCGCGCTCAACAGCACCTACCGGACGGTGGATGCCTCCGCCGCCGCGATCGCGCTTCCCGAGGTGTTCCTCGGCATCATCCCCGGCTGGGGCGGCGCCTATCTGCTCCCGAACCTCATCGGCATCGAGAACGCGCTCGAGGTCGTGATCTCGAACCCGCTGAAGCAGAACCGCATGCTGAAGCCGCAGCAGGCGTTCGACTACGGCATCGTCGACGCGATCTTCCCCGCCGCGAACTACCTCGAGGACTCGTTGGCGTGGGCCGACGGCGTGCTGGGCGGGAAGATCAAGGTCGACCGCAGGAACGAGCCGGGCAAGATCGAGCGTCTCACCAAGTGGCCGATCGCCATCAAGATGGCCCGCGGCATGCTCGAGTCGAAGATCGGCACCGTGCCGAAGTCCCCGTACGTGGCGCTGGACCTCCTCGACAAGGCGCGCAACGGTTCGAAGGCCGAGGGATTCGCACGCGAGGACGAGGCTCTCGCCGAGCTCGTCACGGGCGACCAGTTCGCGGCATCCATGTATGCCTTCGATCTGGTGCAGAAGCGCGCCAAGCGTCCGGTCGGCGCCCCCGACAAGGAGCTCGCGAAGAAGGTCACCAAGGTCGGCATCATCGGCGCCGGCCTGATGGCGAGCCAGTTCGCGCTTCTGTTCGTGCGCAAGCTGCAGGTTCCGGTGCTCATCACCGACCTCGACCAGGCGCGCGTCGACAAGGGCGTGGCGTACATCCACGAAGAGATCGGCAAGCTCGAGGCGAAGGGCCGCCTTGACGGCGACTCCGCCAACAAGCTGCGTGCCCTGGTCACCGGCACGACCGACAAGAGCCTCTACGCGGACTGCGACTTCGTCATCGAGGCCGTCTTCGAAGAGGTCGGCGTGAAGCAGCAGGTGTTCGGCGAGATCGAGCAGATCATCGCCGAGGACGCGATCCTCGCGACGAACACCTCGTCGCTGTCGGTCGAGGAGATCGGCGCGAAGCTGGCCCACCCGGAGCGTCTCGTCGGCTTCCACTTCTTCAACCCGGTGGCGGTCATGCCGCTCATCGAGATCGTGAAGACGCCGCACACCTCCGACGCTGCCCTGTCGACGGCGTTCGTCGTCGCGAAGAACCTGGGCAAGAACGCGGTGCTCACCGCCGACGCTCCGGGCTTCGTCGTCAACCGCCTGCTGGCCAAGGTCATGGGCGAGGCCGCGCGTGCTGTCTACGAGGGCACGCCGGTCGCCGACGTCGAGAAGGCGTTCGCGCCCCTCGGGCTGCCGATGGGACCGTTCCAGCTCATCGACCTCGTCGGCTGGAAGGTCGCCGCGCACGTGCAGGACACGATGGTGCACGCCTTCCCCGATCGCTTCTACGCGAACGAGAACTTCCACGCGCTCGCGGAACTGCCCGAGGTCGTCGAGAAGGACAAGGGCGGCCGCGTGACCGGCTGGACCAAGGCCGCGGAGAAGACGCTCAGGCCCGCGGTGGGCTCGTCGCCGGCTCCCGCCGCCGAGATCCTCCGCCGCGTGCAGGACGGCCTCGCGCAGGAGATCAAGCTCATGCTCGACGAGGGCGTGGTCCCCGAGGTCGAGGACATCGACCTCTGCCTCATCCTCGGCGCGGGCTGGCCGTTCATCGACGGCGGGGCGTCGCCCTACCTCGACCGCGAGGGCGCGTCCGACCGTGCGTTCGGCGACACCTTCCACCAC